>JASFTQ010000016.1:0-29092 GCA_050053515.1 Desulfobacterales bacterium
GACTCAAACAGGTTCAAAGCGCTGATCTTCCACTTCGCTAAGATTGATGGGCAAAAACCTTTTAATGACCGCTCAAAATGATTTGGGCAACAGCCCGTGAAGACTTGACCCTGTATTGGACCCCATATTCATCTTTGGAAATGGATTGTGGCCGCGGTTCATGGCAAAAGACAGGGCACAGGTTTTTCACAATCATTTGCCATTTGAACTATAATTGTCCACTTTCCGTTTTGTTTTTTCCAAATGTTTGTGAATCTCGCCTTAGAGTCCCATCCCGGTGTTTCATAGCTGCAGATATACTTAATTATCGCCACATCACCAAATACTTTGACCACGGATGGCTGGAGCTCGAACGACTCAATCCAGGACGGCCAGCTATAAAAAGCAATGTCTTTACTCTCATGTGATCCAAACCGTGAGAACCATATAATACAATCTTTATGAAATAATTCCTTATACCCGTCCATCTCTCCTTTTTCCCAGAGTTCCCATGCTTTTTTTTGCATTCTCCAAATTTCCTTTTGAGTCGCAGTCCACTCTTGCTCGAAAGCGAGTGCCTCCTGCAAGAGTAGAATGCTCACAAGAATAGTGCAAACATACAAAATTGTAGCCGTTTGATCGATAACGTTTCTTTTCATGGTATAGCCTCCCATTTCCATGTTGGCTGAAAAGATAAAACCCCACCTCCTGTCGGAAATGGGGTCTGCGTAATCCATCGGCAACCTCGCTTGAAGGTTAATCCTTGTTGTGAGTACGAGGTTCTCAAATATCATTCACCGCTGGAGCGGTCAAATAAAAAAGGCAGGGCCTCAATAGCCGAGCCGATCGCTTAACGTGTTGAAGAAAAGTAAAAAGGACCGTCGACTGAGTATCAACGGTCCTTTTCTTTTACAAGAAATCTTCCACAACAGGTTGAGGTCATTCTACCTGAAACGTGCTAATATTACATGATAAAATAGTAAATGTTGCCGAGTTTTCAACACGCAAAGCGATCGGCTCGCCTCAATAGCACCCCCCTTTCATTTTATTATGAAAACAATGGGTCGAATCTTCACGGGCAACAGCCCGTCCAGTGGCGAACCGCTATTTTTACCAGGTGCCGGCTTCCTTGACGGTCTTCATCATATCCCTTATCGGATGGAATATATGAGGTTACCGGTGCCGCGAGGAAAACCATGAAGTGGGAAAGCCATACCCGTTCCAGATCATCATGCGGCGCTTCGGCAGAACTCTGAAAGTCGAGCATATGCAAAAGGAGTTGCCGTTGACGCCATATTTTTTTGATGTCCTTTACCTGTGGGGCCAGGCACTGTTTAACACGGCTTATCGGGATCGGGTCGCATTGCTGACCGCCGGAATTCCGCCGGATAATTTAATTCCGAGCGTTGTGACGGCTGACGAAGCCAAAGCCAAAGCATTTCTGCAAAAAAGCCTCCAGGCCGACACGATCCAGCTCGCCCGGTCCATCTTTGAAGAAAACCGCGGATAAATGAACCGTTTTACCCGCCGCCTTCGGGATTATCCGAGTCAATATCAGAGATAAAAAAAGGCCGGAATAGTGTTTTAGTAAATGGGAATTTATCGCGACGAATCTTCGAAATTCAGCCGGCCAACAACCCGGTAGGGTGCATCCTTGTGGAGTTCGATCAGAACGCCTTCACCGCTTGAGACGCCCTCACCGGTCATGGCTGCGATCGTCACAAAATGAGTGACTAGAATAATCAGACCACCGTCGGACGGTTGTTCGGCGATAAATTTTCGCAGCGCTCTTAGATTGGTTTCGCGATTTTGTGTCAGCTCATAGAATGAATTTAAGGCTGGCAGTTCCGTTACCGGCCCCATGTCGAATAGATTTGCCGTTTCAAGACAGCGGCACCATTGGCTGGAATAGACTCTGGACGAAGTTAGGCCTTTTGAGCGCAGCCAGTTTCCAATGGCCCTTGCCTGCTCCCGACCGCGATCATCTAAGTTACGCTGAGTGGAACAATCTCCGATTTGGAAATTAACCGGATCACCGGAGCCGGGTGCGAGCGCGTGGCGGATCATCAGTATGTGCCCGCCGGCTTTCATCCTTTCAATCAATTCAGCATGGTCTGCATCAATGTTCGCCATGGCGAGCGTCGTCAGCCCCGATAAACCAATCAAAAACAACACACAGACACGCATTTCAACCTCCGAATTTTCCTTTTTGACGCTTGTTATTGGGTGTAACAGATCTTGGTGCAGGGAATAATTTACGATTTCAAAATAAACTTCCCATTATCGATCCCAAAAGAAGAATTTCATTAATTACCTGGAATTTGATAAAATAGCCCTAAAAGAAAGAGTGACCCGTAATTTCGATTGAAGACAGATTTTGCTCAGAATATCTGAACCGAATTGAAAAATGAAGCAAAGCCCCACATACTCGAGCTTTCTTAAAATTCTACTCATGTTTACTATTTTATTGCTCGTTATCTTATTGCCCTGCCACGCAGATGCGTGTGAGCCGATGTATCCATTTTTAATCTCATTTGTCTTCCCCTCCTCGATGTCCGGTTCTTTGATTGGTCTGCTTGCGGGCGTTATTGTGAAATGCGTCCTATTTGCTTTTCTCGTGCGACAAACAAACTGGTTGAAAGCAGCCGGCTCGATGTTTTTCGCCAACATCATTACTTCTATTTTCGGCTTTGTTTTGGTTGCCGTTATAATTATACCTTTTGCTCTAATTCTAATTCCGCTCGTCTGTTATATTGCAACGCTACCCTCTAAAAGTCTTCGAAAAAGAATGGGCAAACAGTTTCCAGATTGGCTCTCTGCCGGGGCTGTTGTCGCATTTCTTTTTTTAGCCGTGCCTCTCAATGGTGTTCTGTTTTATAGCGCCGCAAACGCCAATCCATACACGGGATATTATTGGTTCATGAAGCTCGCATACATTTATGCAGGGTTAGCAATCGGCATCGGGATGACGACGCTGTGGGAGGAGTGGCTGGTTTTTTCGCTTGCACAACACGAATCGGAAACGCACTTTCTGCCTGCCGTACTCAGAACGAATCTATATACCTTTCTTGTGCTGGCTTTCATCGGAGCTGCCTACGCATTACCGCAGCGATTATCTCACCCCGGTTTTTTACTTTTTGGAAAGTAAACGCCCTAATACAGATAAAAACAAAGGAATCAGATCTTTAACGGCGGATGCCCAAGGCTTGCTTCAGTTTCGCCCCGCCGTATCCTGCGCCCTCTCTTAATGACTGAGACCACTCGACGAAGATTCTTGGTTATTAGAGGTACAGACCCGACCCAGTAAGTTTAACAGTGGATGAGGGATGTATTCAGCCAGCCGTAGATCTCCAATTCCATGATTTCTCCGGCAAAGGGCAGGCGTTCAGTTTTAAGATAGATGCCATTGATTTTTTTATAAAATCGACGGTAGGGATTGAGTTTGAGGACTCGAACCAGCATTGAATAAATGCTGCATTGGTTTAACTGTTTTGCCAATGCCGAAACAAGTTTTGCACCGATACCCCGGCGCTGGAAATGTTTCAGCACATAAAGGGTGAAGATTTCACCACTGTAGATATCGTTACCATTTCTTTCGTAACCACCGGTAACAAAGCCAACAACCCTGCCGGCATCTTCAGCCACAAAACTGATGGTCCGCTTACCATTGAGCTCGTTGATAAATGCCTGTTCGTGCCGGGGTACCGACATTTCGAATAAATAACCGCAAGGGATTACACTCAGGTAGGTATCCTGCCAGGTTTGCACGTAGATGCGAGACATGGCGTTTGCATCCGTATTTTCAGATGGTCGAATCACCATGGGCTTTCACCGCCAATTGTTGTCCGGCTTTTTCTTAATATAATATTAAGGGGGGCGAGGGGTCAAGTCTATGTTTGACGCTTGTCTAATATCAGCAACCCTTAAATCCCTTAAGGCTTTGATCTCATCAGTACAATATGATAGTATACTTCGGTTGCCAAGGGGTTATTCCTGCCGAAGTGCTATTGATTAACAGATTTAAAAAACCTGCAATAAAAAAAGATCCTCGGGTCGACGTCGATGCTTTGGTGGAGGCCGCCATGTTTGAAATTTATCAGCAAGAGGTCCAAAACCTGGAGCAAGCTTTAGATTTATCAAAAAACGTTTTAGACCCGGCGAAAATCGGTTTGGGCAACAGCCCGTTAAGACCTGGCCCCGAATTCCGGGTCCCGCTTCTCCTCCGCAATACCGTTTGAAGCCCAATGGAAAAAAACGCCTTAACCCGTGAATTTCATGAAAATTTTTCAGCAACGCCAAGAATATTCCCGACATCGATCAACCAGTATGTCGCGTGTAATATCTAGATCAATTATCCGGCGACATGCATGCGGAGCGCTGAATTTGCGGGTGACGTATGACCGCCGGGCTTGAACCGAAGCCAAAATCAGGCTATGCAGCATCTGATCGGATGAATTCGATCGTCCCTTTTTAAACCTGGAATATCTATGAATTTCGCCTCAATTGCCAACGTCCTGGGAAAACTGCTGATCGTTACCGGCAGTTCAATGGCGTTTCCTTTGATCTGTTCCCTGTATTATCAGGAAGATGATCTGTATGCGATATTCGTCGCCGCTATTCTCACCATTTTATTGGGACTGCCCATCTGGTGGCTTTTTCGAAAGAGACATGAGTTAGCCGCTAAAGACGGTTTTTTCATCGCCGTCTTCGGATGGGTGTTGATCTCCGCTGTATCCGGGCTGCCTTTTATCTTATATGGCTCGATTCCTTCCTTTACCGATGCATTTTTTGAAATGATGTCCGGTTATACCACCAGCGGGGCAACCATTCTCACGGATATCGAAGTGGTGCCGCACGGACTGTTGTTTTGGCGGAGTCAAACCCATTTGCTGGGCGGTATGGGGTTTTTGACATTGACGGTGATATTTCTACCGCACGGCATGGGCGGGTTGCGCTTATTTCGGGCAGAGTCGAGTCCCGGTCAGGTGATCACCAAAGAGAGATTCATCCCCCGCAACAGAGACACCATGATCTGGCTCTGGGGAATCTATATGGCCCTGAACCTTTTGGAAACCCTCTTGTTATGTCTGGGCGGGATGTCGCTTTTCGATTCACTGTGTCATTCGTTCGGAACCGTGTCGACATCCGGCTATTCTCCCTGGAACGCCAGCATCGGGCATTACAACAATGCCTATTTTGACTGGATCGTCATTTTGTTCATGTTTTTGGGCGGAATGACCTTCATGCTGTTTTATTTCATGCTGCAAGGCAACTGGAGCGTATTGAAAATCAACACTGAATTTCGTTGGTACGTGGGTTTTCTGCTGTTTTTTTGCGGCATGGTTTCCTGGATTTTGTGGAAGGAAAATACTTACGGCAATCTGCTGGATTCCATCCGATACGCAACCTTCCAGGTCACCTCCATTTTAACCACCACCGGCTTTACCACCGCCGACTACGAAAAGTGGCCTCACGCCGCGCAAATGTTTCTTTACGCGGTGTGCTTTATCGGGGCCTGCGCCGGATCCACCACCAGCGGTATCAAGGTCGTGCATTACGTCATTATCTGGAAATACGGCCTGGCCGCGATTAAACGTATATTTTTCAAGCCCATGGCGGTTGTTTCGATTCGACTGAACCAGCGTCCGGTCGATCCCCAAATTATCGACCTGGCCGTCTGCTATTTCATCGTGAACATCTTCCTGGTGCTGGGAGGGGGGTGTTTTATGGTGTTGGTGGATGATATGGACTATGTCACCGCCATGAGTTCGGTTATTGCCACTCTCATGAATATCGGTCCGGGATTCGGTGCGGTGGGACCCTCTGAAAACTATGCCCATATTTCCGATGTGGGCAAATGGTTCCTTTCCTGGAATATGCTCGTGGGCCGACTGGAGATGTTTTCAGCCCTAGTGATATTCTATCCCTCCTTTTGGAAACGATAAACACCTAAATTGAGGGTTTCAAACTCTAAAAATCCCCACTTCTTAAATATAAATAACTTTTCATTATAACCAGCGGATTCGCGACGTGATCAGGCTAAAAATAATTTCTGCACGTCTTTCAGGTGGGGTGAAATACACACGACGATGACCCGCTCGTCACTGTGGATGTGGGTGTCGCCCACGGCGACCTGCCAGGCACCGTTGCGGTAAATGGCCCCGATCATGATCTTGCCGTAGTAAGACATATCCAATTTCGAAAGGGGTTTGCGGGTGATCGGCGATTTGGGTGCGGCTACCAGCTCTACCACCTCCGCATCAAAGCCGTGCAGATGGGCCACGGAAAGCAATTCCCCCCGGCGGATGAATTTGAGGATTTCGTTGCCGGCCAGGATTTTTTTGTTCAAGGCAATATCCGATCCCATCGTTGCCGCCAGCACCACGTAATCTTCTTTGTTGACCAAAGCGATGCATTTTCTCTGTTTGGCCTTTGGTTGGTTGTTATGCGTGTTCATGATGTGCTTTGCCAGCACGCAGCTCATGATGTTGGTCTCGTTCTCACCGGTGGCGGTGATAAAGGTGTCCATATCCAGAAGTCCTGCGGATAACAGAACGTCTGTATCCGACCCGTCTCCATGCAAGACCTCCGTGTTCTCTAAAGTAGAGGACAACTCCTGGGCACATTTTTCATCTTTTTCAATCAACCGAACCTCGAAAGACTTTCCCAAAAGCTCGGCCAGGCGGCGCCCCACCAGACCGCCGCCGATTATCATCACCCGATGGCGTTTTTGCTGTTGAACATCCGTCATCTCCATCAGCTTGGGTAAATTTTCGTTGCTGGCCATGAAAAAGGCCTGATCCTGAGGCAAAAGTTCATGCTCCCCGCCGGGAATGATCGTGGTAATCCCGCGTGCGACGGCGACCACCCGGAATGGAAAATCTCGATGCTTTTGGGATATTTCTTTCAGTTTTCTGTATGCCAGGGGCGATGTCTCGTGAATGCGGGTGGCCATGACCTGAATTTGCCCCTCGGCCACATCGATGATATCGTTGCCGGCGCGAAGTTTGATCAGTCGCACGATTTCCTGAGCGGCCAGTTCTTCGGGGTGAATGATCAGGTCAATTTTTAAGTCTTTGGTGTTCAGGATTGAACCCTCATCCCCAAATTCCAGCGAGCGAACCCGGGCGATCTTGCGCTGAATGCCAAAACGGTCCGCGATCAAGGAAGCCATCATGTTAACGGCATCATTGTCGGTGACCGCAATGAGGCAGTCCATCTTCTCTGCGCTGGTTTCACGCCAGCATTTAATGCTCATGGCATTGCCCTGAATCAGCCGGGCATCCAGACTCCCATCGACCTGGCGAATCAACCCGCCGTCGGATTCGATGGCCGTGATCGCATAGCCCTCATGCAACAGCCGTTTGGTCAGATAAAACCCGACGCCGCCGAGTCCCAAAATTAAAATATTCGTAGATTCTGTGGATTTCTTCAAAGCCATCGGTTAACCCAACTTTTCGCTGCTTCAAATTATAGGTTTTTGCGCGCCGTTCCGTCGGCACCGGTCGAAAAACTGCCCAATAAATACGGAATTCGACCCGCATTGTCAACTTGTGTGTGATCCCGCCGTCCAAACTTCTCATAATTGACTCGCTTGAAGCAAACGTGTTAAAGAACAGTGGATTTTTAGCGCACGCACCCGGTATGAGAGGTCACTATAATAACAGCGAGGTGAAAAATGAATCACCAACAGATCATGGCGCATCTGCATGTGAATGGCGACGTATTCAAATATTTATTCAAGAACGTATCTGACGAGCAAGCCCGCTGGAAGCCCGATGCAGACAGATGGTCAATGCTGGAAGTTATCAATCATCTTTACGATGAAGAAAGGGAAGATTTCAGGAAAAGACTCACGCTGGTCCTTACCCATGCCGACGAGCCCTGGCCGGCCATTGATCCCGCAGGCTGGGTGCTGCAGCGCAGATACAACCAAAGGAATTTAAAGGAATCTTTGAACAACTTTTTCGAAGAACGCGCAAACTCAATTGCATGGCTGCACGAACTGGAATCTGCCGACTGGCAGGCAACCCACCGTCATCCCCAAATGGGCCGAATGTCTGCCGAACTTTTGCTGGCCAACTGGCTGGCCCACGACCTGTTTCACATCCGCCAGATAAACGACCTGCATTTTGCCTACTTGACACGGCTGGTGTCACCGATATCGCTGGATTATTCGGGTTGGCAGTAGATTTGAAATCGGTGGGCCAGTGGGGCCGCCGGTGCAAAAGTGAAACTTCATCGTCCGGTCGGCTTGCAATTTCGCTCTCTGGAAGCTAATTTGACCCGCAGTCGCTGCGTTTGTATTCTAAAAGCTCCATAATTTTTTCTTTATCAAATATTTTGCGCTTTACCGGTGCACGCACCAGCTTATGCGTTCCGTGCCGGTCCAGCCAAACAACTGAAGACCGATTGATCAGCCGTGTATACCACATCGTTGCCTTCAGTGTCAGTTTGATGCATTCAAAGCTGCCGGCAGCCACGCGGATGGTCTCACACCCTTCTGATTTCCACTCTATGGGAAAACTCCTGAGCTCTCCTCTGAAATAAGCGATGAGATGGACTTTGCCGGAACCGCTGGTTTGCGCAGCTGTCTGAGTGAGGTAGTATTTCAAAAAAGGTTCCACCACAAATGCGCCCTGCGGACGCCGGATGGACTTTCGAACCTTATACCCGCCGGACTTTGTTACATCAGCTTTTATCCAGTTATCTGCAACGCTAAGTTCGACCGTGGTCACAGCGCCCTTTTGATTTATCCTCCGTGTGTAAGACTTCGGGAAAAAGGTACGCGGGTCAAAGACGACATTAAACGTCTCACTGTCATCGACGCCATATTGCCTTTTTTCAAACCAGTGAGATTCTTCCTTTCGGCTGATGACATGCATCGTAACCCTACTTTCGATCTGCTTCGTCTCACGATTCTTGACGATATAGTTCATAACTTCTTCTTGACATCCTTGGCCGGCATTGGCCAGACAAAGGCCAAAGGAGATCAAGAAACCAACCAGCCCAAGAGTAAAACAGGATAATTTACCAATGCTATAAATTTTATGTAAGATGTGACCTGGTATCATAGATAACGACATCTGGCGTTGTGTCTCGGAAAAAAGACAGCGGTTCGAAATGACTATAGCATTATATGGTAAGAGCGATCCCACGCAAATTCAATTGTCCTGCTTGAGTTTTATTTTGTCCCTGGGTATCCGGCCGAACGTTTTTTTGAAATCGATGTCGGCGTAATTGATAAAGTATTCGAGCTTGTTGAGCCGCGCCTTGAGGTCTGAGCCCATCCCCCTCCTAAAATCAAAGGGATGAATAGCGATTCGCAGCGGCAATCCGAGCATTGCGGCAAGACCATAATTGATCAAGTTCAATGTGCGCAGCACCCCCGTTCTAAACTGGGTATCCACCTCGTAACCGGCCAGAGGCAGACGCATAAATGAATCGGTCCGCGAATCATAAATTCCGGATAGGCATTCATACATATTGAAAGGCAATTCTTTCAGGGTCTTGCGCGAGACTTTACCGATTGCCCATGCGGGGGGTACGTAAAGTTCGGGCGCTTTGATGTCGGATTCTTGAAACCAGCGATAGCAGCGGTGAATGATGTCGACAATCTGTTCGGATTCGAGCGAGAGGTGCTCCGCGACGTTTCCGGAGAAAATTACACTGTGAATTCTATGTTCCAAGGTTTTTATCATCGAACAGCGGTGGGTCCAGCCGTGTCCGGCGATTTCAAAACCGTTGTTTTGAAGGTGTCTGAGTGTTGCCAATTGCTTTGCGGTCCATTCCCCACCGGGTACCACCAGCAACGTAGCGGGAGGTATCCCCAAAACTTTTAAGACTTCAATGATTTGCATGACTTCCGGCAGTGTTGCGGAAGTGACGTCATGGATTGAAGCAAGCGCGGTGAGGTGATTAAAGTGTTGCTGGGTATGGGATGCAATCGGTTTTTTTTCTATCATTCAGAGCGATTTAATTCGTGCGGAGATTGTCAAAAGACTGTTGCATCAAACACCTGAAAATTGCCAGCCAGTCATCGACGGTTTTGGCATTGAGGGCTATGGCCGAGTACTGGGCCGTGGCTGCCGTTTCGTTTCTTTGCTGAAAATCTAACTTTTCGATCCGTTGAATCGCCTCGGCCAGGTTTTCGTCCCGTTGTATTCGGAAAAGTCCCCGGGCAAGCGATTGCCAATTCAGGATACCGCAATTGGGAGAAACCAGGACCATCTTTCGCCTGGCCATGGCTTCCAGGGCGATGGTCCCGAACGCCTCAACTTTGGAGGGCAAAACCAGCAGATCGCTGCGGTCCATCACCTGCATGAGTTCGTGCCGTGAAATCCAACCCCTATAATCCAAATTGGCCTGGAGTCCGCTCCGGGTTTGAACCAAATCCCTGAGGGGACCGTCGCCGGCGATGACGAACTGAATCTGCGGCAGACTTTTGGCCGCTTCAATGACGGCTCTGATGTTTTTTTCTGGCGCCAGACGGCCGGCGTAAAGGACAGATCGAATTTGCGGCGATAATGGTATCACAGGGGTGGTTAAAAAATGTTTGGCAATGGGAGTTCCCACCATTTGAACATCAGGGGCACCGGATTTCTTGGCATGGCTAGCCATCGCGTCGCTGTTGGTGACCACGACGGATCCGGCCCGAAAGAAACATCCTTCCAACCAAACCAGTGATTTGCTGGTCCATTGCCCGATGACATGTGTCCAGTACAGATCGGCCAGGGTCTCATATTGGGTATGATATCCCACACACAAGGGAATCCGCATTCGTTTTGCTAACAGAAAACCGAGAAGGCCAAATGGTCCCGGTGTGGGCGCGATGATGATGTGAGGAGCTAATTTTCTGATTTTTTTGGCGATCCTCCGGGGATGGGGGAGATACACTTTTTGAGTCGGGTCACCGGGCAACGGCAGCGCCGGGCCCTGATACCGGACTTTCGAATTTGCGCCGGGACACAGCAGTTCGACCCGCTGAAGATGATCCTTCAGATGCGCCACCAGGTCGTGGTAGTAGGTGCCGACCCCGTTGCGGTTTTGAATTGCGTCCGAAAGGAACACAAGCCGAAGTTGCGCAATATCTGCTGAATTTTTTACGACCGGACGATTCATTTGACTGTGTTTTTGGGCTCGGCTTCTGATGTTCAGCGGTTTAGATTAAATCATACGACGGCGGTGCCAGTTACAGCCGGTCAACTCCAGTCGCCGATCATATATTATTTCTCGGAAGCCTTGACAAATCAACCGTTTGGGCTGTCGACTTTTGACAAGGCCACTGTCTTGCCAGATGATGTCTGACATTTAGCGGCGTTTTCAACGCTCAGGTCGTGGAACTTAAATATTGCGAAGACCTCTGAGAAATCTTCAAAAATGGTGTCGGGGGTCAGGGCAAACTGTTCCAGCGAATATTTATGTCGGCTTCTGTAGTTTCGGGCCTGCTGATATTCACTTTGCAGCGCTTCCTCGAAATACGCAGGCATTGAATATCCAAATCGAGCATAAATTTTATTAACTGTTGTGACAACGTCCGCCTGTAATTCTTCCATTGTAACAAATACTTGGCGATGCTGCGGCCACAGTGATAGGGTGGTTGTTAAATGGCGGTAATAATATTTCAACATGTCGATTAAACGAACGCGAAAAATCTTGCCTTCAGGATCGCTGTCAAAGATACGGGCACCCGCCATCATCGAGCTGAGCAGCGAAGGCACCGCATAGAGGGGGTTGCGGACGTTACATACGACTTGACAATCGGGAAAGGTGGCGTTGAGTGCTTTTACCATGGGGCTAAATGATGGGTTTTTCGACAAGATGCACTTGTCCACCCCTCTGACATACAGATGACGTTGTAGGCAAGACTTGTAAAAAGCCAGAATCTGATTTTTACTCGATTCCGGCAGCTGATCATCAAAATATGACAGCCGCCAGAGATCCTCAGACAGCGGAAATGGAAGTACCAAAAGAAAGCAGGCAAAGATGGGCACCAGGGTTAAATAATCTTCCTCCGGGGCGTTTAGTGACACACTGTGGATGTTGTCGATCTGATTAAAGGCCTTCCGTTCAATCCAGGCGATTAACCGGGTCACGGGATTGCCGACCACCCGATCGAGTTTTCCAAGCGTGATCCAAAGCATGCGCTCGGCTACCGAAGGCGCAAAAATCAGCTCCCACAGCTTGAAGGTCGTGAATCGCTCAGCGTCCTTTGCAAGGACCCGGTGGAGAAAAGTGGTGCCGCTCCGCGGGACCCCCACTATGAACAGCGGTGTTTTCACCTCGACACCGCGATATCCTCGAAAAAAAATGTCATCCAGCAAAAAGCCGATCCAATGGAATGTCTGAACGAGCAAAAAGGCTGGCAAAAACAAGGACATCACAGCCAGCCGTTTGGACGTCAATCGTGCCCCGTTACCTTTGCTGGTGAGCAGCGCAAGCCTCACCAGGCGGACATATAATTCTAGCCGTGATTTCATTGTGCATGATCCAAAGATTTTATCATTTCTTGTTCTCTATATATGTTAGCGCCACCGAAATCAACCGTAACTATCTGTTGTGGCTTCACTGATCAACATTTCGGCATAATCGATCAGATGGATCCTCGGTTTGCCGATGTCTTTTATCCCCCAGTTTCTGCCTTCAAATCTGATATGATTGCAAATTATCAAGATTCAAAGTATAAATATGCAGCTACCCAACGGGCGCCAGCTGTTATAACGGATGTCAAAATAATGTTCCGAAATTGGGCAGAATGAAGAGGTGCAGACAGGGGGTAAATTTTTGTAAAGCATCCCGTCCTAATAGACGGGGGTTCTGCCGTTCGGCAGTGCTTCGCAGCCCGGAAAGGAAGATGTCTGTCTCAGATAGCTTCCCTAGAAAGAAATACCGTTTGGTATGATCCTGCGCGAGTCAGTATTGACGAAATGGAGAAAGCTCTGAAAGAAGCGGGGATTTACCCGGAAATCGTGCGCTAAACCCCAAGGAAGTCGTTGATGCGTTATAAAGGTCCCATATACCGGCCACCGAGCGAAGCAAATAGTCTTTTAGTTCAGGCCACAGTGGGTTGCCCCCATAACAAGTGCACCTTCTGTATGGTCTATAAAAAAGGACCGTTATACAGCGTAAGGCCGGTAAAAGAAATCTGTGAGGACATCGATGAGGCCTGCGTTCTCTATGGGGAAAGGGTGAAATCACTTTTTTTTCCGGCCGGCAATTCCATTGCCATGCCCACCCGGGATCTTGACGCGATATGCCGTCACAGTATGGCGAAATTGAGGGGTCTTGAAAGAATCACTGTATACGGATCTTCCCAGTACATTGCCAAAAAGGGATCGGCCGATCTGGCCGCGCTTCGCAAGGCCGGCCTAACTCGGATTCATGTGGGGCTTGAAAGCGGCGATGATGACGTTCTGAGAAAGGTCAAGAAAGGAACCAACGCCTCAGAACAGATAAAAGCGGGTAAGGCGGTAAAACAAGCGGGTATGGAACTCAGCGAGTATGTCATCCTCGGATTGGGAGGCGTTGAGCGTTCGCAAATTCATGCCCTAAAAACTGCCGAGGCGATCAGTGAGATTCAACCGGATTTTTTACGGCTGCGAACTCTGGTGCCCAAGATCAATACCCTTTTACTGCACCAGGTTAAAAAAGGCAGGTTTCAACTGCTTTCACCCTATCAGGTTTTGCAGGAAGCGAGGCTGTTGCTCGAGAACCTTCAGTGTCGAACAACCCTAACCAGTGATCACTACACCAATTACCTGGATCTTTCAGGCAATTTGCCCGAAGACAAAGAAAGGCTTCTGGGTGAGATCGACCGAGCCCTAAGCTGGGACTCCGGGCGTTTTCGGCCTTTCTTTGTTGGGACCCAATAGCCGGAAAGCGTCTAAACCATTTTTCTCAGGGCATTTTTAAGAACCTTTCCGACGAGTGATTTTGGCAGTGCTTCTACGAATTTCACCCGTGATGGCGCCTTAAAGGGGGTTATTTTAGCCTTTGCATAATCAATCAATTCTTCCTCAGAGAGCTCCCGGCCCGGCAATAAGACCACAAACGCCATGATTGTTTCTCCGTATTTTTCATCCGGAATTCCGATGACCGACACTTCGGCAATCGCCGGATGTTCTTGTAAATATCCTTCGATTTCACTCGGATAAAGGTTGTAGCCTCCCTTGATAACCATATCCTTGAGCCGGTCGGTAACATACAGATAGCCTTTTTCGTCAAGGTATCCCGCATCGCCGGTGTGCAGCCATCCACCCCGCAGAGCGGCCTGTGTTTCTTCGGGTCTTTTGTAATACCCCACCATGACATTGGGCCCTTTTACCACAATTTCTCCTTGTTCTCCTGCCGGCAGTTCATTGTCATCGGGGTCAAAAATTTTTATCTCTACTCCCGGTATGGGAATGCCGGTGGAGCCCTTCTTGAGCGGCATGCTCGGGCGGCAAAGGGCTACTGCCGGAGAAGCTTCGGTGAGACCATATCCCTCATACATCTTGCAGTTGAATTTCGTCGTAAAGGCCCGGTAGAGCTCTTCGGTGACCGGTGCGGCACTGATGGTGCACCGTTCAAGGGAGCTGGGATCGTATTTTTCAGCGGCCGGATGGTTTAATAGTAACTGGTACATGGTCGGTACCCCGATAAAATTGGAAGCCCGATATTTTTCGATCAGCCGAAACACCTCTTCAGGATCAAACCAACGCATCAATACGTAAAAAGCCTTCTCAAATGGTGAAAGGAAACCGGCGGTCATGGTAACAACTCCGAATGAATGCGCCAGCGGAAGACAGAGGATAGTAATTTCGGCTTTCTCCCATTCAGAAGCTTCCCAGGCGCCGATAGCATTTTGGTGGAGGTTGTTGTGCGAAAGCATGACCCCCTTGGGTTGTCCGGTGGTCCCGGAAGTATAGATCATCAAGGCGATGTCGTTTTCATCCATTTCTTCAATACTTTTTTCTGCCGGGCTTTTGTCAACGAGGCCATAAAACTCCATCCGGTCGTCCTGGTCTTTCCCCCCGAGCACGATAACATTACGGATATGATCGATCCCCTCTCTGGCGTTGTCGATTTTTTCAAGCAGATCCTGGCTGGTAATAACAACCTTAGCATCGGAGTGATCCAGAATATAGCGGGTTTCGTTTTCAGCGAGCAGAAACATGATCGGCACGATCACCGCCCCGATCCGCCATATCGCTTGAAAGCAAGCAAATACCTCCGGCGAATTCGAAAGGGAAACCACCACATGGTCGCCCCGGCCAATACCCAAAGATTTCAAGCCACCAGCAAGCTTTTGTCCCAGCTCATTAAGCCGAGTGTTTGTATACGCTTGTCCCTCAAAGACAACCGACACGGTTTCGCCGAACTTCTCGATGCGTTTATCCGCGAGATGGATAAGATTCATCCTGCCCTCCTTTCTTCAGAGATCGTATCCTGTTATCATATTTGACCGGTTTGCTTCCCCGCAAGCCCCGCCTTTTAAGGCGGGGTTAAGGGAAGCTATCTAAAACAGATAGTTTTCTTTCCGGGAGCCCCCCTTTTATGCAGGGAGCTTAATTCTTGCAGGTAATATCTTCAACGGTTTTCGAGGTGCCGAGCGGTAATTGAGATTTTATGACTGAAATGCTGGCTCAGGGCTCGCTTTTATGTGTGATAAGGTAATTGAGGGCAGCAGATGCTGTAGACATTAGCGTAGCTATAAATTGTATATATATTGATTGTTTTAATGTCGGTCAATCTAATTTTGGTCTGCGATGTTTGTTGATTTTGTCAACGGATTCGGTCATGCTCAGCCCTCAGCGATTATAGCGGATGTCAAAATAATATTCCGAAATAACGCTGAATAAAGAGGTGCAGGCAGGGGGTAAATTTTTGTCGTCAAGATGCACAATCACCACCCCCTTGGCCCGCAAATGGCCACATCCTATCAATTGCCCCCCCTGCCTGCACCTTGGGCAATCGGATCATTATTTTGACATTTATTTTAGATAGCGTTCGTAAGAAGAGGGCCAATGTCCGAGCTCAATCCGGTGCCGGCCGCAAAATCCGAAGAAAACAACGTTACCCCAATGCAGGCAGGAACATTTTACGGCTGGTGGATCGTTCTTGCAGGCACGGCCGTATTATTCGTTTCTTCCGGAATCGGGTTCTACGGTCACGGTGTTATTTTAGACCCGCTGCGGACAGCACATGGATGGTCGAAGGCAACGATTTCATCGGCCGTTACGCTTTATTTTCTGACGGCCGGCATCATGGGAATGCTCATTGGTCGGCAAATTGACAAGTACGGACCGAAAGGGGTGCTCATATTCGGCTCTATCGCCATCGGTTCCGGTTTCTTTTTTTTGAGCCTTGTTGCTGCAGTCTGGCAGCTTTACGCCATCTATCTCCTTATGGCCATTGGATTCAGCTGCACGTCTCTGGTACCGGTCAACACCCTGATCACCAACTGGTTTATTCGCAAGCGGGGCTTTGCCATGAGCTTAACCAATACCGGGCTCAGTGCCGGCGGAATCGTTCTGGTTCCCTTTGCCAGCTACTTGATTTCTGATTGGGGGCTGAAGATCACGCTGCCGATTCTCGGTGCCACCTTCTGGGTGGTGATCATTCCAACCGCAATTTTTTTTATCAAACAACGCCCATCCGACCTCCATCAATTCCCGGATGGCAGCCCGCCGGAAACTTTGTCACCGGATAAATCCGCACGATCCCACAGCCAGGCAGCTCAATTGCGCGTATGGTCCAGAACGCAAGCCTTGCACACCGCAGCATTTTGGTCGATTGTTGTTGCCTTTTTACTCGCGCTAAGCGGTCAGATAGCTTTTCTGGTTCACCAGGTATCATTTCTCAGTCAGTATCTGGGAATATCCGGTGCAGCGAGGGCAGTAAGCGTAACCGCTGCAGCCAGCATCGTCGGCCGGCTGTTTCTGGGCACATTTGTGGATCGCTGTGACAAGCGATACGTGATTATGGTTTGCTTCTTGATTCAGGCAATAGCGGTCATAACCCTTGCCTATTACAGCGAAGCCGTCATATTGTATTTAAGCACCTTTGCTTTCGGCCTGACCATGGGATCCATTATCATGTTGCAGTCGCTGATCATCGGTGAATGTTTCGGGCGGGTCTCTTTTGCCACGGTTTCAGGAGTGGCGGGGCTGTTTACCATGTCCGGTGCGGCTTTCGGGCCGACCATCGCCGGTTTCATCTACGACGCCACCCAGAGTTACCGGGTGGCATTCACCATCTTTGCAGCCTTGAGTACAATTGCCATATTTGTGATTCTTTTTGCCAAGCCTCCCCGGGGAGCTGGGGGTTAGACCGTATCGAAATAGGCGACGGATCGAACCAATCTGCCTTATAAGATTTTCCTCGTCTCTCAAAGTCAGTTTAAAAGTAAAATACCCTATATTTTTACATTGGAATTCACCGTGTCAAATGGTGATGAGTTGTTGCCCAAATAGCTATTGAATAGAAGCCGAACATTTGCTAGGTCATTTTTATACGGAAAGGATGAAGGCACCGGCGGAAAGCAGGATAGAACTTTGAGCTTCGATGTCTGGACCGGGGTCAAGAAAAAATACTGCGCTTGATATGACGACCAAGGCGGGCAATAGATACCCCGCGTCTCATTCGTCTAAATGAATCCGCATCGAATTGGGATGACTATGGGAAAGCGCTCATTTTTAGAAAGATACAGCAGATGCCTGATTTTTCAGCTTGTTCTTGGTCTGCTGATCACTCATCCGGTTGCGGGATCGGGCTTCGAGCGCTATAATCGTGTCGTCAAATACGACAAATATTTCAAGAAATATTCGAAACGCTTCTTCGGTGTTGGATTTCGCTGGCAGTTGTTCAAAGCTCAGGCAGTTGCCGAGTCTCATTTAAAACCCGATGCCCGGTCGGCGGTCGGTGCAACGGGAATCATGCAGATCATGCCGCGCACCTACGAGGAGATCCGACACAAGAACCCTTACATCAAGGGCAATCGTCTGCAGCCGCGCTGGAATATTGCCGCCGGGATCTATTACGACCGAACCCTGTGGAACATTTGGAAAGCCGAGAGGCCATTTTTGGACCGGGTTCGATTCATGTTCGGGTCTTACAACGCGGGCAAAGGCAATATCCTTAAAGCTCAGAAAGTAGCCGAGAAGCGGGGGCTGAACCCCAATGTTTGGTTTTCGATCCAATCCAGCCTACCGGATGTGACCGGCAACAGAAGTAAAGAGACCATTAAATATGTAGAAAAAATCGAACGGGTTAAAGAGGTGCTAAAATAATGGAATGGCAGATCGTGTTGTTGAATTTTGCATACGCCGTCGGAGGTGCACTGGTTACACTGGTGTTCATGGTTCTTGGTTATAAACTCTTCGACAGGCTCACACCTTTCGATACTTCGAAACAGCTGGCGGAAAAAAATACGGCTGTCGGGATTGTGGTGGGATCGATTTTCATTGGATTGGGGACGGCCATCGGGTTGGTGATAGGGATGGGACTAAACTAGTGCCCATCCATACATGACACTTTTTCCGCCGAGCAGCGTTCTCCGCGGGTTTCCGGTTGCGGCGCACGGTCAGTGCGCCTCGCCGCAAACCCTTTCGCGGACAAGGTTGCCGATTCAGCAGGTGAGATGAAAACCGGCGCAGACGCTCCTGCCCTCCCGGCGCAATCGATTGAAAGTCTGAACCGCTTTGGCAGTTTTTTCCTCGAGCAAGGTTATGCCACGATCTTTGAAAAGGCGCCTTACCTCGGAACTGGTCGACATCAATCCCGGTTTTCCCTTGCCGATCACCACATATTCCGGCCGGGCGTCGACAAGATCGGAAATGTCATCCGGGGAGACCGTATGAGCACTTTTTCTCCACCATTCGGGTATTACGGATTCATCGATGATTTTGATATCATTAGTATAGGCCGTGCCATTAACGACGATATGTCCGAAAGAATAACTTTCAATCATCTTGACTCCCCATATGGCTTGCCTTTACTTTAGGCACTAGCGGATGAGGTGGATTTTTAATTTACAAGATCTTTTTAATCCGGCTAATGTCGGAACTCAGATAGGGGTGTATATCTCTTGCGTCACGGATAAATTTGCTTTTTCAAGTCTCTCCTCTAAGTCACCATAAAGAACGAGTTCTTCCACTTCAATGTTTTCAAATAATATTTTCTGTGATCGCCCCGGCCAACCGCCTTGGCCGTCTTTTTAGCTATCTGCAGCGGATCAAATAAGGCTGTCATCAATTTCTTATCGCGCACGGTTAGGACCTTCGATTTTTTTCAGCCGTTGAAACACCCAATTCATCTCATACCAATGTCTTATCTTAAGGCTGGTTTTGATTGTTGAATATATCGCCAGCGATTAAATCCGAGGGGTTATAGACTGCAAACTGCAAACAGCCCTGTTAATTTTATCTCTTGGATCCGGCATCTGTCCAACATCTATAGCAGAAAATTATAGGGGTCAAGACCTCATTGTTGGCGTCCGGCAAAATTGCGGAGTTTTTTAGTTGAGGGAGCGGGGTGTTTTTTGCACGACAAGCTGAGCGCCCGGGTGATTTTAACTGGCAGGGGACTGTTGCCGCTTGGAAAGGCAAACCGCAGTTTTGGTTCTCGGGACAGGGACGGGAGTGATCAGCAGGGAGCAAAATTCAGGGTATTTGCCGCTATTAGACCTGGCAGGCCAACCCCCGGCATCTTGTCGTGCCAAAAATACCCCGACCCCTCAGTTAATTAATTGACAAGGGAAAAATTTAAGGACATTATGCCTAACCACCAAATGAAATTGCGGGATAGTTCAATAAGGGGATAAACAGATGCCCATGCATGTTGTCCGCCTGGGAAGTCCTCGCCTGGAAAATGAGGGATTGCGTATCGGTACGGTGAGGCGGCCGCCGCGGGGTGTTCCGAAGGCCGAGTACGCCTCTAGAAACCTCTACGACGTCTGGCTGCCCGAACTCGCCCCCAGCGAGGCGTTGCTCAAACTGGGGCGGGCGGCCGATGACGAAAAGCGCTGGCGAACGTTTGCCAGAAGATACCGCGCCGAGATGGGTCGGGCGGAACAAAGACGTTTACTGGATCTTCTGGCGGCGTTGTCACGGCAGACAAATTTTTCGGTGGGATGTTATTGCGCCGACGAGAGGCGATGCCATCGGTCTATCCTTCGGGAGCTTCTTGCCGAACGCGGTGCCCTATTCGCATAGACGGTGGGTATGAAGTACCGCGGAAAGCTTCAACTCCTTGTATTCCTGCATCCTGCTGCCGATCCCATGAGGAAGATCCCGGTGGTAATTCCCTCCGCGAGTATTGCCGTCCCCTCCCCATTTTTCAATGTGTTGTCACAGGATCGCAGCCGGCTTATTGACGTTCTCATTTTTGATCGTATCTTTATTGCATTAGCGTTTACTTACAGCGGCCCAATTTAACCCACGCCCAAAGGAGGGATGCATGCTGCTCAAAGGATCTACTATCGGTATTCTTGCCGGACCCGGATACGAGGATTTGGAATTCTGGGTTCCATATATGCGGATGCAAGAAGAAGGCGCAGAAGTCAAAGTGATTGCAACCAAAAGCGGTGCAACCTATACGAGCAAAAGCGGCGGCCTGACCGTCGAAGGCCAGGTTACCCCCAAAGAGATTTCCGCCGGCCAACTGGATGCATTGTTGGTGCCAGGGGGCTGGGCGCCGGACAAGCTTCGCCGGGATGCCGATATTTTGCAGTTGGTGCGGGAAATGCATGCCCAGCGCAAAATCCTTGGCTTCATCTGTCACGCCGGTTGGGTTGCCGCCAGCGCGGGGATTTGCGAAGGCAAACGGGCAACCGGCAGCACCGGTATCAAAGATGACATGGAAAACGCGGGGGCCATTTGGGTTGACGAACCTGCCTTTCGAGAGGGAAATTTAGTGTGGGGGCGCGTGGTGGCCGATATTCCGGCTTACTGCCGGGAACTGGTCAAAGCGCTTTCAGCCTGATTGTAAGCGGGGTCAAATCTTTATTCTTGACAGTACGGTTGAAAGTATTAAGAGTAAACGGGTTGTTGCCCAAATCCTTTTTCACTTTGTCTAAAACGTTTTTGATCAATCTAAAGCTCGTTGCAGGCGCTTTGAAAACTCGTCCCGCTTGCCAGCGGGACTCAAACAGGTTCAAAGCGCTGACCTTCCACTTCGCTAAGATTGATGGACAAAAACCTTTTAATGACCGCTCAAAATGATTTGGGCAACAGCCCGTAAAGATTTGACCCCATATCCTTAAACGTCTTTTTCCTAAAATCGATTAAATCGTACCGATAAGTGCCATTCAGGAACCTTTAGTATAATGCTGATTACGACAGCTTTTCTGCATACCTCGTAAAACTTGACAGGGGGAGGTAAAAGCGATGAATAAACCCAGCGACTTGGATAAGACGTTTCACCTTATCATGAAAACCATGGTAGAGACCGGCCGGGCACCGCACTATACTGAGATCGCCGCAGAACTCGAGATTCCCGTGGAGGAAGGGCGCAAGGCCCTGCGAAATCTCTTTTCTGCTCGGATTCCCGGGTGGTTGTTTCCTAACACGGACTACATCACCTCCTTCGCTCCGTTCAACAACCTGCCGACCCAGTACCGCATCACCATCGATGGCCAGCAGAAATGGTTCGGCCAGTGAGGATTCGAATCGCTGGCAGTTTGCTGGCTTTTTCCGGGAAAGACAGTCCGGGTGGACTCACCCTGTCTGGATTGCGGTTCATCCATCCGGGTGGAAATCAGGGATGGTGAGTTGTTGAAAACAGAACCGGAAAGCACCGTGGGGTATGTGGCCGTTCCTTTCAGGAAATGGTTCAAAGACGCGCCGTTTGCCTGAAGTACCATGAATCTCTTCCGGTCGGAAGAGCATATTCACAACTGGACCGGGTTTGTAAGTGGTACCGAAGAAGGGATCATCCCATTGCCTGATCTGGTCAGACTCTTTTCGGGTAATTATTTTCGCAGACGTTTGGACCCGGATTGGGTTTCCCGCAGTCGCGAATATGGCCGCGAAATGGTCGAGACACTTAAAGAGATCGGAAAGACCGGTCCCTTCTGGCAGCTACCGAGGAAGTGAAAATTGGGGTCAAATCTTTATTCTTTAGCTTGCATTTGGTACTGTCAAGGGTAAAGATTTGACCCCATTTTCCCCCATTTTCTGATTTAATATTGATTTTCTTATGCGTCATTCGTAAAAAGAAGAATCAATATGACTCAAAACAGAATAAAAAAAGTGATAACCAACCTTATTTCATTGTCCACCACCCAGTGGGCCACTTTTATTTTATTAATCATTTTCGGTACTTTTTTCGGTTCTTATTATGTCGCTAAGTATTGGGCGATTTCTCCGCTGTGGGGGTTACTTTTAGGCTTTGGCATAGGCTTGCTGGCTTTTTGGCTGGTGGTTTCTCTTCAAAATTGGTTTGGCAACCTGGCATTTCATTTTCACATGGGACACGCTGCAAGATGGAGTCGCCGAGAACGACTCGAAAGCGACTTGAGTATCGTCAGAAACTTCAAGATCCAGAAAAAATATATCGAAGCCTTAAACCTGGTGAACAAAATCATCGATCAAGACCCTGAATTTGCTGAAGCGTTGCTGTTAAAATCTCAAATTGTATATGAAGGATTCCAAAACCTCGAAGCGGCTAAAAAAAACCTTAGAAGGGTCATGGAATTGGTGCCCGATAAAAACGCAACCCATCACCGTTGGGCGTTAGCGCTTTATAATGAATTGAAAGAAAATACATGAACCGTTTGTGAGGGTCGGGCGGGGGAGGTGGATTCAATCTTTTTGCGCGGGTCAGGGAGATGTTTAGAAGGTGATTTTGAAGCCATTTCTAAGGTAGTCGAATGACCAAAACCGGCAGCGGGGATTGCCTGACCACCCATTTGGCGGTGCTGCCGATCAGGACATCGGCGATGACGCCCTGGCCGTGCGTTCCCATGACGATAAGATCACAATTCTGTTCTTGGGCTGTTTGAATGATGACTTCGGCGGGAGCGCCGGTCCTGATTAAAATGTCGTCGGTCACAAAGGACGGCTCTTCCGCATCGGCGTTTACCTCTTCTGAAAATGCCTGGAGCACTTCCTTTAAGGCGATACGATCCTTTCTCTTACCGATCAGTTCATCCCGGGCTTCGGAATAATGGCGCTCTTTGATCTCTTTCCATGTTTCGGTACCGATCATGTTCAATATAAATTGTTCGCCGGGAAATTCGGCCAGCACGTGAAGGATCGTAATGCTGGCGCCGTATATGTTGGCCAGGCTGACCGCATAGGAAAAGGCGTGAACAGCGGTTTCCGACAAATCGGTTGCATACAGGATTTTTTTGATTTGGATGTTTGTTAGTTTCATTGACTGAAATACAAATTGGGCAACCACAGGGCGATCTGGGGAAAAATCATGACAATGGCCAGACCGACACCCATGACCAGCACAAAGGGTATGATCGAGCGATAGATATCCGCCAGGCTTACCTCCTTGGGCGCCATGGCCTTCATGAGAAACAGGTTATAGCCGAAAGGCGGCGTCATGTAAGCCATCTGGCAGGTTATGGTGTAGAGAACACCGTACCAGACCGGGTCGTAACCCAGCTTGATGACCAGGGGCACATACAGCGGCGCCACAATGATGAGCATGGCGGTATCGTCCAGGAACATGCCCATCAGAACGTAGGAAATCTGCATCATGACCAGTACGCCCAGCGGACTGAGGTGCCACCTTTCGAGAAATAGAGACTCGATGGCATGCACGGCACCCAGACCGTCAAACACCGCACTGAAGGTCAGGGCGGCCAGAATGACCCACATAAACATGCAACTCACGCTCAGGGTATTGCGCAGGGTGTCTTCCAGCACACGCCGGTTCAAGCGGCCTTTGAGCAGAGCGACAATGGTGGTTGCTGCTGCACCGGCTGCCGAGCACTCCACCAGACTGGTGATTCCCAGCAAAAACAGCCCCGTCATGGAAAAAATAATGACCAGGGGTATGATTCCGGCCCGCAGCAATCGAAACTTCTCCCTCCAACCGATCTGCCGCTCTTCCGGGGGTAACACCGGTCCCAGGTGGGGCTGAAGTTTGCATCTCACCGCGATGTACAATATAAACAGACCGGCCAGCAGGAAGCCGGGGAAAACACCGGCCATCCAGAGATGGCCCACCGGTTGCCTGGCGATCATGCCATACAGCACCAGAACAACGCTGGGCGGAACCATGATGCCCAGGGAACTGCCCGCCTGGATGACGCCGGTGACCATTACCTTGTCATACTTGCGTTTGAGCATTTCCGGCAAGGCCAGACTGGCGCCGATCGCCATGCCGGCCACACTTAAGCCGTTCATGGCCGCCACTGCGACCATCAGGCCAATCGTTCCGATGGCCAGCCCCCCGTGGACCGGACCCATCCAGACATGGAACATGTGGTAGAGGTCGTCCGCTATTCCCGACTCGGAAAACATGTACCCCATGTAGATGAACAACGGCAGGGTTAGCAGCGGATACCAGTTCAGCAAAACGAAACTGGCGTGGAACGGCATCCCCTCGGCACCTTCCCCCCAAAGAAGGAGCGCGAAAACAGTGGCCACCCCACCGATAGCACCGAAGACACGTTGCCCCGTGAGAAGCATGGCCATCATCGAGGCGAATATCAGCAGGGCAATCAGCTCGTAACTCATGTTATCTCTTTCCCTAAAGCTTTTGCCAGGTCCTTGAAGAATGTAGCGATAACCTGCAACAGCATCAACACGATTCCGATGGTCATAATAATCTTGATGGGAGCCAAGGGCGGTCCCCACGGTGTATAATTAACTTGCCCGTATTTTACAGCATATTTGATGCCGGAAATGCCGCCGTTGAGCAGAAATATCACATAGAAGATAAGGAGGGTGGCGGTAAGCGCATCTGACAGAGCCTGTCTCTTTGCCGACCACCGGCCATAGAGGAGATCCATTCGAACATGGCCGTCCAGAATCATGGAGTAGCCGCCGCCCAGCAGGTAATAAGCAGCCATAAAAAACTGCGCCATCTCCACGACCCATATGTGGGGCAGATCAAAGATGGTTCTGGATATGGACTCAAACAGCAAAATGCCCATCATGGCGAAGACCAGATACATGGAGAACTTGCCGACCGCCTTGTTGGCGGTGTCAATATATCGCACGTAGAGTTTTATGACTTTAGGCATTTTAGCCTCTTTCCTTTAGTTCCTTTCAGCCTGACTTTTTGTGGGTTGCCCTCCCCGGCCGGGTCTATCCCGAAGCCAGGGAAGGCGAACCTCGATGCGATCCAAAACTCGCCGTGCCCCATTTTGATCAGTAGCGGTAGGGCGGGCCGGCGTCTCTCATGGTTTGAACGTATTCTTTGAGTATTTTTACCACCTTGGCACATCTGGGACTCTTTTTGGCAATCTCATCCCAGAACCTGAGGGCTTCGTCCTCTACGGTCTTCCACTCATTGTCGGGAATGGTCGTTAGCTGCAGCTTGCCCCCCTTGGTGCGGTAGTGCGCTTCACCCCACCAGTACCAATGCAGCCTGTAGTAATGCGAGCTGTCCATACAGATCCTGAACAATGTCTGCAGGTGTTTCGGTACTTTCTCCCATTTCTTGGTGTTGACGAAGTACGACCCCACCCAGGCGCCGGATACAGGATTGGTCAGATAATATTTGGTGACATCCGCCCAGCCGACGGTATAATCCTCGGTGATGCCGGACCAGGCCACGCCGTCCAGTTCACCCGTTTGAATGGCCATCTGAACATCTTCATAGGGAATGGCCATCGGAACAACGCCGAATCGTTGCATGAACCTGCCAATCGTGGGGAACATATACATTCTCATTCCCTTGAGGTCTTCAACGCTGCGGATTGGCTTGACGCTGGCGAAATTGCACGGGTCCCAGCTCCCCGAGCTCAACCAGGTGACTTCCGGGATTTCGGCGTAGGCTTCCTGCCAGATTTTGTCCAGCCCATACCAGTGAAACAGCGCGGGAATATCCAGAAAGTAGCGTGAAGCAAAGGGGAAATAAGCACCGAATATCGACACATCCACCGGAGCAGCGATCGAGTCATCGTCACTCTGGACGGCGTCGATGGTCCCCTCCTGCAGAGCTCTAAACAGCTCACCTTGGGGTACGAGCTGATCGGCATTGTACAGGTCGATAATCATCTCTCCATTTGCTGCGGCATTAAATGCATCTATTGACGGTTTAATGACATGCTCGGCCAGGGCAGCCCCGGCATAGGTTTGCATCCGCCACCTGATTTTCTTTTTCGCAATCACATAGGGTGCCTTTACCGCTGTGGCGGCTACGGCGGCAGCTGTTCCTATCCCTGCTTTTTTGATAAAATCGCGTCTTTTCATTCTATTGGCCTCCTTTCATCGGGTTTGGGTTAACATCCAACCAAATCGACAGAGATACATCAGTTCACTGGCGCTGCATAAAGCGCCAGGGTAGTTTAACTACCTCGCTGCATATGGTGTGTCAAGTTTTTTGTTGAAAGAGCCGGATATTTGATACACCTGAGCGCATGCGCCGCCCGATGCTGCGGCTGGCTGGCAACCGGCGGCGAGTTTCACAGCCTTCCATGAGCCGCCAAAATTAGGCCTTTTCCCTTCCCGACCATCGGTGCCCCCTCAATGTTGAGCCTATTTGAAAACCCGAAAATCGCCGAGGGCATCGAACACCTCGCGGGTCGTTCCCATGGGGCGGCGCTGTTGTGCCCGGCCAAAAATAAAACCAAAAAAGGATTGACTCAACGCCTACCCCCGGTATATTTTTGCCGCTTAAGTTGGGCATAAGCTGTTAAAGTCGGCGGAAAGAGTGTAGCTGGAACTACTTCTGGCTTTCCTCCGGCAGCCGAGGCGGCAACGGATGGTTTGAACCGTTATAGACCGAAAAGGAGGAAATCGACATGAGCACGGCAACGCGCCTTCTGGAACAGAACTTCACCCCGGAAACCTGTTATGAACTTTTACCGGAATGGAAGGGCCTTGATATTCATATCACGGAGCTCAGCGGCGGGATAACCAACAAACTTTACCGGGTTCAGTCGAAAAAAGGCGATTACACCGTTCGGATCTACGGCGATAAGACCGATCTTTTCATCAATCGCGATTATGAGGCCCAGGCGATCCGGGAAATGGCCAAAATCGGCGTCGGCTCGAAAATGATCAAATACATGCCCGAAATCGGTGTAACCATCGTCGAATTTATTGGAGATTCCATTGTTCTGACGAACGATCACTTCTTAGACAAATCACTTTATCCGAAAATCGTCGATCCGATCCGCAGGATCCATGACAGCGGCGTGAAATTGGAACAGATTTTCAATCCCCTGGTGGAAGTGATGAAGATGTCCGCCATACTCAAGGGGCTCGACGTCGGTTATCCGGAATTCGATATTGCGGGAACCATCCAACGGCTGATCAAGCTGTCGAGTATCATCAATATTCCCGAATCCGAATATACTGCCTGCCACAATGATCTGCTGGCGGACAATTTCATCCTCATCAATGAAGATGCGCGAAAAAAATACGATTCCCCCATGTACATCATCGATTGGGAGTATGCCGGAATGGCGCCGAAGTATTACGATATCGCCGATATGTTCCAGGAGATTCTGGTTCCCCGGGAGTCGGAAAAAGAAATTGTTACGGAATACTGCAAGGGTGATAATTTTGATCGAACTCTATTTTTTATCGATTTGTTTAAACCGTTCCCGGACATTTACTGGTTTCTGTGGAGTCTGATCCAGCTGAATATATCCAAGATCGCCTTCGATTACTATAACTATGGCAAAGTAAAGTATGAAAATTCCCAAAAGAACCTGGCGTTCCTCGCAGAAACCTATGGTGTTGCCGTATAGCACTGGCGGCGCCCGGCAGGATGCCCAATCTAGCGTGTTTACAAAAAAAACCGCTTTTTTTTGCCCGGACCCGGATAAAAATGAAGGATATTTGTCAGGACCTGATGGATGAATGCGAATCGCTGGACGCCCTTGTGACACCGCTCAGCGAGGAACAGTGGAACCGGATCACGCCGTTTATGGGCTGGAGCATCAAGATCCAAATCGCCCATCTGGCTTATTTTGACAGCACGGCCGGGCTGGCTGTCACCGATGCCAAGGCCTTTAAAAAGCACGTGACGGAGGTGTTCGTAAACGAGAAAGCATATCTCAGGAGTCAGCAAAAATTAAGGAGCCGGGCTCCTGCCACGGTTCTGAAACACTGGCTCAAGGAACGTAAAGCCCTTTTAGGCGCGCTGAAACCTTTAAACCGCAAAGATCGTTTTCCATGGTATGGCCCGCCGATGAGTGCCCTGTCACTTGCAACGGCGCGCCTGATGGAGACCTGGGCCCACGGCCAGGACGTCGCGGACACGTTGAAGACAAAGCGCCCCTCCACAGATCGGCTGCGCCACGTTGCCCACCTCGGCGTGCTGACTTTCGGCTGGAGTTTTGCCAACCGCGGTATGGAAGTTCCGGATGTAAAGTTTCGGGTGGCACTTACCAGCCCTTCGGGGGAACCTTGGATCTGGGGGCCCGGGGATGCAGCCGAGTCGATTAGCGGTCCCGCCGAAGATTTTTGCCTGGTAGCCGTCCAGCGCCGCCACCTCGACGATACCCGCCTGAAGATCGAAGGCGATGCCATGCGCCAATGGATGCAAATTGCCCAGGCATTTGCCGGTCCGCCGGCCACCGGACCGAAAGCCGGTGAAAGGGCTTTTGATGGTTGAGCAGGAAAAAAATGGCTTCAAAACAAATATGGAGAGATAAACACGGCATCTGCCATGCCGAGGGCCGAGACAAAAACGAAGTCTTCGGGCTGATGGGATATGCCCACGGGAAAGACCGCGGAATGCAGCTGCTTTTGATGCGCATTCTCGGGCAGGGCCGGGCATCAGAGCTTCTGGATTCAAGCGCTGAAATGCTCGAAATCGATAAATTCTTCAGAAGAATGAACTGGACGGGGTCAACCAGTTCACAAATCGAAAAATTCTCTGCTGAAGCAAAAGAAGTCAGTGAGGCTTTTTGCCAGGGCGTAAACAGGGCTATGGCAGAAAAAATTCCCTGGGAATACAAACTTCTCGGTTACAAACCCGAACCGTGGTGCCTGAA
>JASFTQ010000017.1:0-28650 GCA_050053515.1 Desulfobacterales bacterium
GGGTGTTGTTCGTAATATCCGAGCCCGCATCAATATTCGGCAAGGAGGGCAGCAGCCATCTGTTAGGGTATCTATTGGACAAACGGTAGTTCGGCCATCCATGAGTTATGCGCAAAAAAAACTGCCGGGTCGATACCTGTGGGCCATGCTTCAGCAGCGTGCTTTTTCCTCCGGAATTTGCATAGACTCTTTCATGCCACTCGCTGTCAATTCTCAACTGTGATTTCTTGCAATACAAACCGGGTGATCCGCACCCGGTTGAAAGTGCACCGTTGAAAGCACTGAAGTGCTTTCGCCTTTCCCCGCCCTTAGCGGGGAAATTCAAGCCAACCGCTCTCAGGCTGTGTCACACTTCGTCATCCCGGCCAGGTCCTGCGACTTGTCCGGCGAATTGTGACACAATCTCTCTGCGGGCGGTCGTTGATTTCAACGATCCTACTGTTTTCCAGTTACCTTTGTTCAGGGTTTTGCACGCATTTGCCATAAACCACAAACGAACGCAACCGCTATAAACCCTTTCCAAAACCCATCCTTTCCTACCGATTTATTCTGTGTTTAAGACCTTTACATATAGAGAGTCATTTTGATAAAATTCTAGGGTAATTTTTTTAAATGCTTTTCATAGCGTTGCTGTTTTTTTAGGGCCGATTTCCATTGACCCAAAACCGGGTGTTTTATCTTTTTTTTCAAATTTTTAAAAAAAATATGCCGATTATAGTGGATGGCAAAATAATGTTGCGGAATAACGCAGAATGAAGAGGTGCAGGCAGGGGGTAAATTTTTGGCCACAGGATGCAGAATTGCCGCCCCCTTGGCTCGCAAATGGCCGGTTCCTATCAATCGATCCCCCTGCCTGCACCTCTGGCAATCGAAATATTTTTTTGACAACCACTCTAACAAATAGGCCACCAAAGGTCTCTTGGAACCAAATCCTGCAATTTTTAATCGCCACATAGGGAATACAGTAACTCACGGCTGAACGGCACAAAATGGACATTGCGATATTCTTCCAATCGATACCCTACACGGCACCGATGATTCTTTCGGCAGCTATTACCGCAGTACTTGCCATCCATGCCTGGCGCGAGCGCGGATTGGAAATGTTGCCATTTATAATGCTTTTGCTGGCCATAGTGGTCTGGTCATTGGGCTATACCATTGAGCTGGGTGGATTGGATCTGAAAGTCAAAAATATAGGGGCTAAAATAAAATATATCGGCGTCGCCGGCTTACCCATGAGTTGGCTTTTGTTTGCCATTAAATATATCGGCTGGGGGGAAAAATTTATTACCCCAAGAAACCTTATTTTCCTGTCCATTGAGCCTCTGGTCACCTATATTTTGGTGCTGACCAATGATTTACACGGGCTGATCTGGAGCAGTGTTGGCCTGGATACCGCTGGTCCAATTCCGTTACGAATGACGACTCACGGCATGTGGTTTTGGATTCACACCGCCTATTCCTATCTATTGATGTTCATGGGCACCTTGTTGTTTGTGCGTACTTTTTCAAGATCGCAAGGTATTTATCGGAAACAGGCGCGGATGGTTATGATCGGCGCCATATTTCCATGGCTCGGCAATTTATCGCACATCACCGGGTTGACGCCAATCCCCCACCTGGACCCCACGCCGTTTGCCTTTATGATAACGGCCCTGTCTATGGCTTGGGGACTATTCGATGTCCGCTTGCTGGACATTTTACCGGTTGCCCGGGATAGCATTGTAGAAAACATGCAAGAAGGCGTCATTGTGTTGGATACCAAAAATCGCATCGTTGATTTGAATCCCTCTGCCAATAGGCTCGTCGCCGCTAAAGATTCGGACCTGATCGGGCTTCCGGCTGAAAGCGTCATATCTCGTTGGCTACCCGAAAATAAAGGGTTTATGATTAATAAAGAAGCGTTTGCTGAAATCGTACAAACAAAAAGTGATGAGAAGCAGTTTTATGAAGCCAATCTATCTCCCCTGTATGATCGTAAAAACAGATATTCCGGCAAAATCCTCGTCCTCCGCAACATTACTGAAAGCAAACAGGCCCGGGAAGAATTGGAAGAAGCCAAAAAAAACGCTGAAATTGCCTCCCGCTCAAAAAGTGAATTTTTGGCCAACATGAGTCATGAACTGCGTACCCCGCTGAATCATATCATGGGTTTTACCGAGCTTGTTCTGGAAGAGCATTTCGGGGATTTGAACGAGACCCAGCATGAGTACCTGCAGGATGTACTCCAGAGCAGCAAACACTTGCTTTCATTGATCAATGATATTTTGGATCTTTCCAAGATAGAGGCCGGCAAATTCGCGTTAGACGCATCCAATGTTTTTGTCATGGCACTCTTGGAAAGCAGTTTGGTTGTTCTCAAAGAAAAAGCCATCAAGCACGGCCTCAGGATGACAACCGATTTCGGTGAACTTCCAGAAACGATTTTCGCAGACGAGCGCAAACTCAAGCAGATTCTTTACAATCTTCTTTCCAACGCAGTAAAATTCACGCCTGACGGGGGCGCTGTCGTTTTAGGTGCCAGGCACCATACTTCATGCCATGGCCGATTTCGATCAAAGGATGGCCGGGAATTCGCCCTGCCGGAGAAAAGCGACCGCAAGATAAAAAAGACCGGCGGTTTGGTGGAGATTTATGTCAGCGATACCGGCATCGGTCTGAAGTATGAGGACCTGGATCGCATCTTTAATCCCTTTGACCAAGTTCAAGCTGCGGAGAACAAAGGGCACCAGGGGACCGGTTTGGGTCTTTCTCTGACCAGGAGGTTGGTTGAGCTGCATGGCGGCGCGGTTTGGGCGGAAAGTGACGGGGAGGGCAAGGGCAGCACATTTCGGTTCATCATCCCGGTGTGATAGTCTCCTGTCTCGGAAATAAGTTCAAAAGGTCTTGCAGTGGTTTGATCCGCCACAGCCCTCTGGCGGAATGCTCGCGTCTGCGAGCTTTTTGGAAACGCCTGCTTACATCCGACTTGCAATCCGCAAAAGATTATCTTGATCTTGCAGGTCCATATGTTTTATAAAAAATTTGCGAAACCTCCGATGGCGAGGATCAAAACCCGTTTTGGATTTTGCAGAGGGAAGCAAATTGATTATCACTGAGAGTGGTCCCATAATCGAAGATCTTTACATGCTGGGGCATCCGGCAATCCCCATCTACCTGTTGGATGGCGACCGGCCCGCGATATTCGATGCCGGTTTTGCCTGCCTCGGGGAAAAATACGCTGAGGATATCAAAAGCATACTGGGCCGACGGCAACCGGTGTATTGTTTTCTCACCCATTCCCATTTCGATCATTGCGGGGCCGTTTCAGTGCTTCGAAAAAACTTCCCGGCCCTGAAGGTAATTGCGTCTCCAAAAGCCCGGGAGGTTTTCAAGCGGCCCAATGCCATCAGGTTAATCCGCAATCTCAATCACGATGCAATGCGGTTTTTAGAGGCAATCGGTCTGGCATTTAATCCTTCCCTGGAGTTTAGATCCTTCAGGGTGGACGGTACCCTTGTAAACGGGGACATTATTCCGCTGGCCGACCGACTGACCCTTCATGCCTATGAAACCCCCGGTCATACCCGGGATTGTCTGAGCTATTACATACCTGAAAAAAAGATATTGTTTACATCCGAAGCGGCCGGTCAGCCCGATCTAACCGGTTACATCGTTTCAGACTGCCTGGCAGATTATGATGAGTATTTTCGTTCCATTCAACGACTCAGTTTACTGGATTTCGACGTGCTGTGCCTCGGTCATCTATTCGCCTATACCGACCAGGATGCCCGCAATTATATCCGGGCCTCTCTGGCGGAATGTGAAAGATTCCGGCAGTTGGTGGAATCGTGTCTCATCCGGGAAAACTGGGACTTGGAGCGGGTGAAAAACCACGTCAAATCCATAGAGTATGATTCAAACTCCGGACCGAAGCAGATAGAAACTGCTTACCTGCTCAATTTGGAGGCCAGAATAAAGGCCGTCTGCAGGCAAATGGATAAAACCCAGAATTATATCTGAAACAGTTATAATCCTTTCCGGGCTGCGAAGCACTGCCCAACGGCAGAACCCCGCCTCTTGGGGCGGGCAGCTTCACATTTACTAAAGTTTCCGACCGGAATCAGGGTCGCATTTACGGTTGACCTATGCAAGTAAAGCCGGACTTAACAACCGACATCGGGGGGATCGTGCTGAACAACCCCGTCATGACGGCATCGGGCACATTCGGTTATGCCCGGGAATTTGAACGGCTGGTAGATTTGAACCGGCTGGGGGCCATTATTGTCAAGGGTTTGTCTCTTGAGCCCTCTCCAGGGAACACACCGCCCCGCATCGCCGAGACTCCCTGCGGCATGCTGAATGCCATCGGTTTGGAAAATGTCGGCATCGAGGCGTTTATTGCAGAAAAACTGCCATTTTTGAATTCGTTATCTACACCGGTATTTGTCAACATTTACGGCAAGCGCATCGAAGAATACGCCGGGCTGGCCGCCAGGATAGATGCTCTTGAAGGAATCTCCGGCATCGAGGTGAATATATCCTGTCCTAATGTGAAAGCCGGCGGGCTGGCCTTCGGCGTGGATCCAACCGTCACTGCCGATGTTGTCAACCAGGTGAGGCAGCAAACATCTAAAACCCTTATTGTCAAACTTTCCCCCAATGTCACCGATATCACCCGGATTGCCAAAAGTGCCGAAGATGCCGGTGCCGACGCCTTGTCGCTGATAAACACGATAACCGGCATGGCCATTGATGTCGACAGCCGGCGTTCAAAACTGGCCAACATCACCGGTGGGCTTTCCGGCCCGGCCATCAGGCCGGTCGCTTTGCGGATGGTCTGGCAGGTGGCCCAGATTGTCGGGATTCCCGTCATCGGCATTGGGGGAATCATGAGCGCCAGGGATGCCCTGGAGTTTTTTATTGCAGGGGCGGCGGCCATTGAAGTCGGTACGGCCAACTTTGTAAACCCGCGCGCGACGGTCGATATCCTTGAAGGCCTCGAAACCTATTTGCAGGAAAACAAGATCCCTAAATTGAGCGACATTATTGGCACTTTAGAGACATAAGGAGGTCCAGATGAAAAAATTTACCTGGTGTTTGGCTATGGTGATGCTTTTGTTGGGTTCGCCCGCACCGGCCGCAGATCTGAAAGTCGGAATGAAAGCCACGGATTGGTCGTTCAAGGATGTCGACGGAAAGGTGTATACCATGGCAACCTGGGCGGGCAAGGTTTTACTGGTGAACTACGTCGACCCGGACAAGTCCGATTTGAACGAGCATTTCACAGATGCCATGAAAAAGGCCGTAGATGAAAAACGACTAAAAAAAGAACACTACAAGGGGATCGGTATTGCGGATTGCGCCGCAACTTGGAAGCCAAACTTCGCCATCCGGTTAATTGCCGGCAGGAAGGCCAAAAAATACAATACCGTCATTCTTTTCGATTACAAGGCGGTCTTACGGGAGGCCTGGGGCTTAAAGAAAGACACGGCCAATGCGGTATTGCTGGATAAAAATCGCATTTGCCGGGCAATTTTTCGGGGACGGGTGCCCGACGATGAAGTGGAGAAAATTGTGCAGCTGGCAATTGATCTTCAATCTAAATAGATAAACGTTTGTTGCAAGCTGCGGATTTCTGGTCACGCCTGCCCGCCATCATCCGCCAAGGCGGATTCAGGCGAGGCGGGCCGGGAGCTTCAAATTACTCCAATACTGTAATCTCCCTTACAGTTGCGCTGGCACAAGTGTGAGGAGTATCGAAATCCGTCTTCGATCGGTATTTTTCCTGCCGGCAAGACCGGCCCTTTAAGGGGGCAGAAGCACTAACTTAGACCCAGAGTCATTCCGGCGAAAGCCGGAATCCAGTCAAACGATCGAATGGTTCAAATCCAGCCATCTAGGATTACTGCCCTCAATCAATTCCAGCTCCCATCTTAGCTTGCTAAAATATATACAACCGACTATCTATTCACCGATGCTTCCTGGATTCCGGCTTTCGCCGGAATGACGCCCTCCGCCCCTTTCGTTAGCGCTTATGCCTTTAGGGCGGGCAGCTTCATTGTCCGCATCGAGAAAACAGCGTTTCACAAAATAGCGGACTCTTTGACCGGATGGGTTTTCAAATACTCCAAACGGTTTAAACCATTAATGAAAGCCTTGGCACTGGCGGTGATGATATCGGGGTCAGCACCTCTGCCAAGCGCCACCAAGCCGTTTTCCCGCAATCTAACGGTGACCTCTCCTTGTGCATCTGTGCCGCCGGTCAGCGCACTGATTGAAAATCTCAACAGCTCCGATGTCGTACCGGTCAGCTTTGCGATCGTATTGTAGGCCGAATCAATTGGCCCATTGCCATAGCCGGCCCCCTGAACCGATCGGCCATTTATCGATAGCTTGACGCTGGCCATTGGTAATACGGTGGTTCCACTGGTGACATGAAGGTATTCCAGCCGGAAGATATCCTTGGTACGAAGGATGCCCTCGGTGACGATGACCTCCAGATCCTCATCGACGACGTGTTTTTTCTTGTCAGCCAATTCTTTGAATTTTTTGAAGACCAGTTTTAACTCTTCATCGGAGAGTTCATATCCCATTTCCTTGAGACGCGATCGGAGTGCATGCCGCCCCGAGTGTTTTCCCAGTACGAGTTGATTGGTGCTGAGCCCGATGGTATCCGGTTTCATAATTTCATAGGTCATCGGGTTTTTCAAAACACCGTCCTGGTGGATCCCTGCCTCGTGGGCGAAGGCGTTAGCCCCTACGATAGCTTTGTTCGGCTGTACGATGATGCCCGTAATCATGCTGACCAGTCTGCTGGTGGGGTAAATAAGATTCGTTTGGATTTCGGTCGTTGCGGGCAAAAAATTCGGCCGGGTATGCAAGGCCATGACCACTTCCTCCAGGGAGGTGTTGCCGGCCCTTTCTCCGATGCCGTTTATGGTAACTTCTGCCTGCCTGGCCCCCGCGCGGATTGCAGAAAGCGTATTGGCCGTGGCCAGACCCAGGTCATTATGGCAGTGCACACTGAATATGGCCTTATCGCTGTTGGGTGTATGACTGATCACATATTTGACCAGGTCCGTGAATTCATCCGGAATAGCATAACCAACAGTATCGGGGAGATTAACCGTCGTGGCGCCGGCATCGATGGCGGACTGGAACACTTTGCACAGAAAGTCCCGGTCACTGCGGGAACCGTCTTCGGCTGAAAACTCGACATTCTCCGTAAAAGATTTGGCATATTTTACGGCCTCCACCGTCTTTTGAATGACTTGCTCATGCGTTAGTTTAAGCTTGTACTTCATGTGGATATCGGAGGTGGCGATAAAGGTGTGTATTCGCGGTTTGGCGGCGTGGCGCACGGCCCGCCAGGCCTGGTCGATGTCTTCTTTGGATGTTCGGGCCAAAGCTGCCACCTCGGCTCTCTCCAGTTTCCCGGCGATTTTGGCAACTGCTTCCAAATCTCCTTCGGAAGCGGCTGGAAAGCCGGCTTCCAAAACATCCACTCCTAATTTTTCCAACTGGACTGCCAGTCTCAGTTTTTCTCCCGGGTTCATGCTGGCCCCGGGTGATTGTTCACCATCTCTTAACGTCGTGTCAAATATATATACGCGGTCTTTCATATCTCTTCTCCATAAATGATTTAGTGCCTCACAAAGCGGGTGCGGCACACCCGGACGCAAGTGCACCCTATAAAGCTCCGAAGTGTTTCTGCCTTTTGGTCAGCAAAAGGAGCTGACTCAGGGATCGGGACAATTTTTTGGATCCCCCCAAAAGTTGATACCCTAATTGAGGGAAAGTCGAGGGTGCGCCATATTCAAGGCGTCCCGCGGAGTATTGGCCGCAAGACCGGGCAACATTGCTGTCTTGCGGCATTTTTCCCTTCCCTGATTTGCATCGGTAAAACCTTTCAGTTAAATTGCGGCCTCATGTCCGGTCGGCTGCAATTTTATTTGACTCAGCAGGGAGATAGCTTGGCTGCACCTTGGCCAACTTGTACTGAAAACTGTCGGCAAGTGCCTGCCAACTCGCTTCAATAATATCTTCGGATACACCGATCGTGCTCCAAATCTCATCCTGATCACGGGAATCGATGAGAACCCTCACTTTGGCTGCTGTCCCGGCCCGCCCATCAATGACGCGGACTTTGAAGTCCACCAGTCCCATTGAATCGAGATCCGGAAAAAAGTTGTCCAGCGCTTTGCGTAAAGCGTTGTCAAGAGCACTGACGGGCCCATGGCCCTCGGCGGCCGTTATTTCTCGACGATTATCAACCGATATTTTAATGGTTGCATGGGCTGAACAGGGTTGGTTTTTATCTTTTTCAACGGTAACTCTGAAGGAATCCAGCTCAAAGGAAGGCGTAAACTGATCCGTGAATTTTTCCATCAAGATCTTCAGAGATCCTTCGGCGGCATCAAACTGGTATCCCTCCTGCTCAAGTTGTTTTATTTTAGAGACGATCTTGCCGCTGTCGTAACCATTGCCTCCGAGTTCGATACCGAGTTCTTTAGCCTTGTATTCCACGTTGCTTTTACCGGAAAGGTCCGAGACCAGAACACGCCGTTTATTGCCCACCAGCTCGGGATCCACATGTTCATAAGCTCGAGGCACTTTCATGATGGCACTCACATGAATACCCCCTTTATGAGCAAATGCGCTTTTACCCACAAAGGGCCTGGTGTTCAACGGTACGATATTAGCGGCTTCACTGACGAAACGTGATAGGCTCTTAATTTTCTTGAGGTTCTCTTGGGGAATACTCGGACGGTTCATCTTTAAACAAAGAATCGGTATAATCGAGATCAGATCCGCGTTACCGCATCTTTCTCCGTATCCATTGATGGTTCCCTGAACCAGGTCTGCACCGGCCCTGACTGCGCTAATGGAGTTGGCAGCGGCCATGCCGCTGTCGTTGTGGGCGTGGATGCCGATTTTAACCGGTTGCGGTCTGCGGGTCTCTGGCAGACTTTCATTAACCTGCCGGGTGATGGCATCGATCTCAAATGGCAGTGAGCCGCCGTTTGTATCACAGAGAACGATAATTTCCGCCCCGCCGTCTACAGCCGCTCGAAGCGTTTGCAAGGCATAATCGCTGTTTTCCTTGAAACCGTCAAAAAAATGCTCGGCATCATAAATGACGCGGCGCTGATTTTCCGTTAAATAGGCAACCGTTTCACGAATCATCGCCAGGTTCTCGGGCAGGGTATTTTTCATTATTTGCTTAACGTGGAGATCCCAGCTTTTTCCAAATATGGTAACAACCGGCGTGTCACTCTCAAGCAGTGCGGCAACATTGGCATCGTCCGCCGGATCAATACCGGGCCGGCGGGTGGCACCAAAGGCTGTCAGGCATGCATTTTTGAAGGTCGTATTTCTGACAAGCTCAAAGAAGCGTTTGTCTCTCGGATTGGAACCGGGCCAACCCCCTTCGATATAATGTATCCCGATATCATCCAGTTTCTGTGCGATTTTAATCTTTTCTTCTGCAGAAAAATTGATGTTTTCACCCTGAGTGCCGTCTCTTAAGGTGGTGTCATACAATAAAATAGGTTCCATTATGACTCTCCCTGAATTACTTCTTTCTGTTTTCGGGTCGCAGTGATCGAACAGCCGCACCGGCTTGCCACATCTCGGAATTTCGCATGGCGTCCAGTTCTTTTTGCAGTTTTTCACGATAATCCATAGCACTGTTGGCTTCCAGAACCCGTCGGGTTTCCTGACCAGAGACGACCCGCTCATAGAGTTCATCGAACACAGGAATTACGGCATCCCGGAACTTGGGCAGCCAGTCCAAGGCCCCCCTTTGGGCGGTTGTACTGCAGTTGGAGTACATCCAGTCCATACCGTTTTCGGCCACCAAACGAATAAGACTTTGGGTCAGTTCTTCTACGGTTTCATTGAAAGCCTCACTCGGGCTATGGCCGTGTTCGCGCAAGAGGCTGTATTGCGCCTCCATGACACCGGCAAGGCATCCCAGCAGAACACCCCGCTCCCCGGTAAGATCGCTGTATACTTCATTTTGGAAGGTTGTCGGGAACAGATATCCTGAACCTATGGAAATGCCCAATGCCAGCGTTCTTTCCCTGGCCCGGCCCGTAAAATCCTGATGCACCGCAAAGCTCGAATTAATGCCGCTGCCGTCTAAAAAATTAGTTCGCACCGTGCGCCCCGAGCCCTTGGGGGCAACCATTACAACGTCTACATTGTCGGGCGGAATGATGCCGGTTTGCTCATTATAGACGATGCCAAACCCGTGCGAGAAGTACAGGGCATCCCCTCCGTTCAAGCATGACTTTACGGTCGACCAGGTTGCAACCTGGCCGGCATCGGATAAGAGATACTGAACAACCGTTGCCCGATGTGCGGCTTCTTCAATTGGAAAAAGAGTTTTGCCGGCTACAAAACCGTCATCAAGCGCACGTTCCCAGGATTTGCTGTTTTGGCGCTGGCCCACGATCACATTTATGCCATTGTCTCTCATATTCAGTGCTTGCCCCGGTCCCTGGACGCCATAGCCCAGAACGGCCACGATTTCGCCAGCCAGAACCTGACGCGCTCTTTGGAGAGAAAATTCCTCCGAGGTGATTACTTCCTCCGTTACGCCGCCAAAATTTATTTCTGCCATCTCAGCCTCCAATCATTGATTCACGTTGTTGGTATTATAACGCTCCGCACTAAAGCAGAATGAAGAGGTCCGGGCAGGGGAAAATTTTTTGTCGTCAAAAATTTACTCCCTTCCCGGGCTTCGTCAAATCGGAATATTATTTTGGGGATCACGCTAATTGGGCTCCCTCAGCAATGCCAGGGGCCCTGTTCTTGCAAGTTTCTTGATTCCCATTGGTTTGAGTAGATTTAACAAAGCAGTGATTTTGCCTTCGTCGCCGGTGACCTCGATAATGTAATGTTGCTTTCCGACATCAACAACTTTGCACCTGAAGATATCGACGATTCTTAAAATTTCAGCCCGATGTTGCGGTTTTGCCATGAGACAAATCAAAGCCATTTCTCTTTTTACAGAATCCGGGCCGGTAAGATCACGTATCTTTATGACATTTACAAGCTTATTGAGCTGTTTTTCGATTTGCTCGACTAGAGGCTTATTGGCTTTGGTAACGATCGTGATTCGGGATACCAGGGGATCGACCGTTTCGGCGACGACCAGGCTCTCAATATTAAAACCTCTGCCGCTGAACAATCCCGACACTCGGGAGAGTACGCCGGGTTGGTTGTCCACCAGCATTGAAAAGATGTGCTTTTCTTCCACCATCGTTAAATCCTTATTTGGCTGATCTAAACCAGCAGCATTTCTGTTATCGGCGCTCCCGCGGGCACCATCGGGTAAACATTTTCTTCTTTTTCTACGGTAAAATCCATGATGACGGGTCTGGCAACCGAGAGTCCTTCCGACAGCACGGTCTCCACTTCTTCCGGCCGGGAGGCCCTAAGCCCGACCGCTCCGTATGCTTCAGCGAGTTTTACAAAGTCGGGAGCGAAATCCATGCCGGTGCAAGCGTAGTGTTTTTCAAAGAACAACTCCTGCCATTGTCTTACCATCCCCAGATAACCGTTATTCAAAATGACGACTTTGACCGGCAGGCAGCACTGCACGGCCGTTGCCATCTCTTGAATGTTCATCTGAATGCTGCCGTCTCCGGCCACGTCAACGACCAGTTTGTCCGGACAGGCAACCTGGGCACCAATCGCTGCTGGAAGCCCAAAGCCCATGCACCCCAGTCCTCCCGAAGTGATAAAATGGCTGGGTTGATCGAAATGATAATACTGGGCGGCCCACATCTGATTTTGCCCAACCTCGGTCGTGATAATCGCTTGGCCTTTAGTCAGCTGGTAGAGTTTCTCGACCACGTATTGCGGCTTGATGGTATTTTCCTGTTTGTAGGCCAGGGGTCTGGTTTTTTTCCAGTCTTCAATTTGACCCAGCCAGGCTTGTCGGTCTTGTTTAATGTTACGCATGTCAATTTTTTCTATCAGCCGGTTGAGCTGTTCAAGGGTCAGTTTGCAGTCACCGACGATCGGAATGGTTACCGGAATGTTTTTACGGATAGATGTCGGATCGATATCGATGTGGACTATTTTGGCCTGAGCTGCAAAAGCATCGGTTTTTCCGGTAACCCGGTCATCAAACCGTACGCCGATGGAAATCATAAGATCGCAGTGCCCCGTGCACATATTGGCCCGGTAGGTTCCATGCATGCCGACCATACCGAGCCATAGCGGATCAGAACCGGGAAACGCGCCAAGCCCCATCAATGAAGCGGTGACAGGAATCCGGGTTTTATGGGCAAATTCCGTCAACTCTTTGGAGGCTTTTGCAAGGATCACCCCGCCACCGGCAAAGACAAGCGGCCGCTGAGCTTGCTCGATGAGATGGACGACCTTGTGCAACTGCCGCATGTTGGGGTGATAGGTTGGATGATACGATTTAAGGGTGACATCTTGCAGAGGCCTGTAATCAAAGGTATCGCCGGCTACATCTTTGGGGATATCCACAAGCACAGGACCCGGACGGCCGGATTTTGCCAAGAAAAAAGCTTCTTTAAGTACCCGTTGAAGATCCTTTATGTTTTGCACAAGATAATTATGCTTGGTGCAGGGACGGGTTATTCCCACAATATCGACTTCCTGAAAAGCATCATTGCCGATAAGATGGGTCGGGACCTGGCCGCTGATGACAACCAAAGGGATGGAATCCATGTAGGCCGAAGCAATACCGGTTACCGTATTGGTGGCACCGGGACCGGAGGTCACCAGACAGACGCCGACCCGGCCGCCGGCCCTTGCATAACCATCTGCGGCATGAACGGCCCCCTGTTCGTGACGAACCAGTACATGCTGTATTTCTGACTTGGCCAGTTCGTCATAAATGCCGATAACCGCGCCGCCCGGGAAACCAAATATGGTATCCACCTTTTCTTCTCTCAGCACTTCCAAAAGAATTTGTGAGCCGTTTAATCTCATAATAATATCCTGCCTTATTCTAGCGTTTTAATTTTTAAAAGGGATTAATTTTTTGTGTCCGCTTTTATTTGTTATGCTAAAAAAAATCCGTTATCAGTTTTGGGCTGATAACGGATTTTTTATTTTTGGTGATTTTGTTGTTTATGCCATTATCAACCTTTTGCCTCGAAGCAGATGAGTATCTCTGCTACGAGGAGAATAATAATGCTGATCAGGTTGTTAATGGCAATTATGTTTTTCATTGTTTGTTGTGCAGCAAGATTTTTTTCATTTTCATTATCAATCGTCATAAACCTTGTCAAGCATTTTATGATCAGGCTAGATATCTCAGGGGTCGGGGCATTTGTTGCCCGACAAGATGCCGGGTTGTCGCCTACCATGCCTAATAGCGGCAACAACCTTAAACTTTGCTCCCTGTTCATGACATCCGGCAGTGCCCCACGACCCGACACCGCAGTTTGCCTTTCCAAGCGGCAACAGCCCTTTGCCAGTTAAAATCACCGGGGCGATCAGCTTGTCGTGCAAAAAGTACCCCGCTGCTTGAGATATTTATACTGTCTCTTCGAACCCGCAGCCCTCGGTCAGACAGGTCCGGAAAGCCCCCTTTTTTTTAGTTGTTTTTTCGACCAAGAACTTGGCGCCGCATTGGGGGCATCTTTTATCTACCGGTTTGTCCCATGTAGCGAAATTACAGCCGGGAAAGCGGTTGCAGCCATAAAAAATTTTGCCGCGTCTCGAGCGCTTTTCAACAATTTCTCCGTCACAGCCGTCTGCAGGACAGCTCAAACCCGTTGATTTTCCATGCCCGCCGGCGTTTAGCGACCGGGTGTGCTTGCAATCCGGGTATGCGCTGCAAGCCAAAAATTCCCCAAATTTTCCGTGCTTGGTGACCATCGGCTCGCCGCATTTTTCGCAGACCTTATCCGTCAGTTTTTCACCGGCCGGCTCTACCGGTTGGATGGCGCCCTTTTCATTGCGGATATAGTCACGGGAATAATTGCACTGGGGATAGCCGCTGCAGGCTAAAAAATGGCCGTTCTTTCCGACTTTAATGTGGAGCTCTTTTTTACATTCAGGACAATGCAGGCCCGTTGGAATGCCCACTCCCTTAACACTGAGCATGCCGTCCGCGGCCGCATCCAGCCTGGATTTGAAAGGTTTATAAAACCGGCTCAAAATGTCCAATGAGTTAATCTCCGCTGATTCCACGCGATCCAGATTGTCCTCCATTTTGGCAGTGAATTCGACGTCCATTATGTCCGGGAAGTTTTCAATCAAAAGGTCGTTAACGATAAAACCGAGTTCGCTCGGCTTGAAATAACCACTTGTCAGTTCAACGTAGCCCTTTCCCCTTATGGTCGATAAAATAGCGGCATATGTGCTCGGTCGGCCGATGCCGTTTTCTTCCAGTTCCTTTACCAGTGATGCTTCAGAAAATCGAGGGGGGGGTTGGGTAAAATGTTGTTTGGGTTTTAATTCAAGGAGTTTGAGCAACATTTCTTGTGAAAGCGCCGGAAGCGGTTTCATTTTCTTTTCTTTTGCAGTTTGGATCTCATCGTCCACGGAGAGGTAGAGGGCCATGAAGCCCGGGAATTTTACCGTAGAGCCGCTGGCTGTAAACACATATGCGCCCGCTTTGATAGAAACCATGACTTGGTTTATAAGAGCCGGCTGCATTTGGGATGCCACAAATCGCTGCCAGATAAGGCGGTATAACGCCAATTGCTCCTTGGAAAGATAAGCAGCCAGGTTGTCGGGGGTGTTAAACACGGATGCCGGTCGGATGGCTTCGTGAGCATCTTGCACCTTTTTTTTATTTCTGAAAAACCTTGGCTGGTCCAGTGCATAATTTTTACCAAAGCGTTGCTGGATTAAGTTAAGGGCTTCGTTGGCCGCTTCTTTGGCTATCCGGGTGGAGTCTGTGCGCATATAGGTGATAAGCCCGACGGGCTCACCGGGTCCAAGTTCTATACCTTCATAAAGTTGTTGGGCGATGATCATGGTTTTTTTAGCGGAAAACCTGAGCTTCCGAATCGATTCCTGTTGCAGCTTACTGGTGGTGAAGGGGGGTAGGGGGTTTCGCTTGATTGTTTTCCGCTGGATTTTTTCGACGATGAATTGTTCTTTGGAAATTTCATTTATAATTTGAGATGCAATTTTTTCATTCGGAATCTTTATCTTTTCATTCTTTTTTTTGACCAGCTTGGCGGAAAATGACGGGGGGGTATCTGCTTCAAGGTGAGCCTTTATCGACCAGTATTCTTGGGGTTCAAACGCTTGGATGGCGTGTTCACGGTCACAGATAATGCGCAAAGCGACAGATTGCACCCTTCCGGCACTCAAGCCACCCTTTACTTTTCGCCACAACAATGGGGATATCTGGTATCCGACCAACCGGTCGAGGATGCGACGTGTCTGCTGGGCCTCATATTTGTCGCGGTTGAGGGATTCGGGTGCGGCGATGGCTGCTTCAATGGCATTTCGGGTTAACTCATGGAACAGGACACGGTGAAATTTCCTACCGCTTTTTTTAAGCACTTCAGCTGCATGCCAGGCAATGGCCTCACCCTCCCTGTCCGGATCCGGAGCCAGATAGACATCGGTCGCCTCAGCGGCAGCTTGCTTTAGGGTTTTAATTATCTTCTGTTTTCCAGGGATCGTTTTATAAACCGGTTTGAAGTCTTGCTCAACATCGATACCCATTTCTTTTTGCGGCAGATCTTTGATGTGCCCCACAGTTGCAGCAATGTTAAACTTGTTTCCGAGGTATTTCTTTAATGTTCTGACCTTGGTTGGTGATTCAACGACGACTAGTGGTTTCGACACGATTATCCCTCAACAATCATTTTTTTTACAGCAATTATAATACCAATTTGTAATTTTTTAAACCACTGTTTTAGATTTATCTTTCGGCAACAGCCCGAATTATTTTGACCACTGAATTACTTGAGGGGTCGGGGTATTTTTTTCACGGCAAGATGATCGCCCCCTTGCTCCTAAGAGGCAGAGGGCGATTGCCGTCGAGAAATGCGAAACACGGCGTCGGTTACTGTTGGCGTGAACGTTTTAAATTACCGCCAGTAAAATGCAAGGCCGTTGCCGCTGTCAGGCTTGGCAGGCAACAACCCGGCATCGTGCCGTGAAAAAAATACCCCGACCCCTCAATTACTTAACATTTACTGAAAAGTATTTTCCCGGTGATTGCCGGACAACGCCCTTGAGTTCAAGCTGCAACAGCAGGCTTGAGATTTTGCCGGGCTGCATATCGAGCTTTCTGACGATTTCATCCATGTGAACGGGGTAGGGTCCCAAGGTGTCGAATACAGTCGATTCATCTGTCGAAAGCGACAGGCTGCGGTTGACCTTGCCGGCGTTATCCGCTGCATTGCTCTCGATGGGAAGCGGTACCATGGGCGCTATCTCTTCGAGGATGTCCCTCACGTTTTCAACCAGCTTTGCGCCCTGTTTTATCAACGCGTGAGTGCCTTTACTCTTATATGATTCGATGCTGCCGGGAACGGCGAAAACCTCCCTGTTTTGTTCTGCTGCAAGTCGGGCGGTAATCAGTGAGCCGCTGTTCTTGGTAGCTTCCACCACCACTGTCCCCAGGGCCATGCCGCTGATAATTCTGTTTCTTTTCGGAAAATTATGCGCGTCGGGTTCCGTATCGAGTGGGAATTCAGTAATCACGGCACCGCCCCGAGCAATCCGGTGGAAAAGATCCCGATTTATGGCCGGATATACATTTTCCAAGCCACTGCCCAGCACAGCAATGGTTTTTCCTTTAGCCGCCAGGGCACCTTCATGGGCCGCCGTGTCGATGCCTCTTGCCATTCCGCTGATTATCGTCAAACCTCGCGCGGCTAAATCTTCACAAAGTTGGCGGGTGATCGAGCGGCCGTAGGGAGTTGCGTTTCTGGAACCCACCACGGCCAGACTGCGAGACGTATCCGCCAATACCCCATACACATACAAAAATGGGGGCGGGTCAGGAATTTCGAGCAGCAACGGCGGATAGGCAGGATGCGACAGTGTGACAATCTGCAGACCTTGGCGCATCACCTTATGATAATCTTTTTTTACCCGCTCTGTTAATTTGTGATTCTTTATTGCCGAGGAAAGCCGCGGGGATACACCGTTAACCGCCAAGAGGTCCTTCTGGTTGGCCCGCAAAACACGCTCCGGGGATTGGAAGTGATCAATGAGCCGTTTGAAAAGATGATCACCGATACCCTGAACACTCCTGAGTGTGAACCATGGTAATAGTTCTTGCATAAAGACGCGTCGGCAATATTTCTCGATTTGGGCAACAGACCGCTTATCTTTTACCCCGACCCTGCCAGGCGAGAAGGATCGGACTGGCCACATAAATCGATGAGTAGGTGCCGATAACCACTCCCACGATCATTGCAAAGGCAAAGTCATGAATGATGCCACCGCCGAGTACAAACAACGCCGAGAGCACTATCAAAGTGGTTAACGAAGTGAGTATGGTGCGACTGAGTGTCTCATTAACGCTGCGATTGAGAATAAACTCCAAAGATTGCCGGTGGTGTTTTCTAAGGTTTTCACGGATGCGGTCGAACACGATGATGGTGTCGTTCAGAGAGTATCCGATGATTGTGAGGAGTGCCGCTATTATCGGGAGGGTAAACTCTTTGTCAAATATCGAAAAGATGCCGACCGTTATGGCGATGTCGTGCATGAGAGCCACAATGGCGCCCATGGCGTACCTTAGGTTGAGAAGCCAAAAAAGTATCAGGGCCACCAACAAAGCTGCGGCAATCAGAAAGGGAATACTGACGTCAAACAGCCGAATAAAATAAATGGCCCCCATCAACACGGCTGCCATCACTCCGCTTAAGATCCATTTGAGCTCAAAACGACCGGATATGTAAATCGTGATAAACAGCAATGCGTAGAACATGGCAAACAGGGCTTTTTCTCTCAGATCCTTGCCCACCTGAGCGCCGACCATTTCGATGCGGCGGATTTCCGGCTTGATGCCGGTGGACGAAGTTAAAGCATTTACTATTTCGGTGGAAAATCCTTCAGTTGTTCCGACCATTCTGTCGGCACGAATAAGATACTCACGGCCTTTCTGGTCACCGAATGATTGAACCGAAGAGCTGCCAAGCCCTATGGCGCTGAGTCCTGATTTTATGGCTTCGATGCCGGCCGGAGATTCAAACCTTATTTGTATCAGCGTTCCCCCGGCAAAATCGATACCCAGGTTGGGCCCTTTATGAATGCCAAGTGATAGGGCTCCGATTAAAATCATTGTAACGGAGAGAATAAAGGCGATTTTTCTTTTTCCGATAAAGTTGATATTGATTTCCGGTTTGATAAACTGCATTGAATGACCTCTTTTTGTGCTGATACCGCCCATCAAAAATGCTGCCTGCCCGGCAACTTTTATATATTAGATGCTCAGCCGTTTTACTTTGCGATGCATCAAAATATAATCAAATATGAGCCGACTCAAAATAAGCGCTGTAAACAGACTGGCAATAACACCCAGACTGAGGACAACGGCAAATCCCTTAACCGGACCTGTCCCGAATTGAAACAGCACCAGAGCGGCAATCAGAGTTGTTATGTTCGCATCGAGAATGGTCAATGACGCCCGTTCGTAACCGGCTTCGACGGACGCACGCGGGGTTTTGCCGAGTAGTAATTCTTCACGTATCCGTTCAAAGATCAGAACATTGGCATCCACTGCCATTCCGATGGTCAAAATGATCGCAGCTATTCCCGGCAATGTCAGGGTGGCCTGGAATCCCGCCAATCCGGCCGCAATCAGGATTATGTTGAGCATCAGGGCTACAATGGCAATGATACCGGCACCCTTGTAATAGATTATCATAAACAGGACCACCAGAATGCCTCCGATTAACATTGAGATGAGTCCTTTTCTGATCGAATCAGCTCCCAGGGACGGTCCCACAGTTCTCTCTTCCAGGGTGTTTACCGGTGCCGGCAGGGCACCGGCACGCAAGGCGATCGCCAGATCGTTGGCATCCTCGGTGGTAAAGCTTCCGGTTATACGGGCCTGTCCCCCGGTAATCTTTTCCTGGATAACCGGGGCCGAATAAACCCGATCATCCAGTACAATGGCCAGGCGTTTCTTTACATTTTCACCCGTAATCTTGGCAAAAATCCGTCCCCCCTTTTTATCGAAATTAAGGGATACATATGGTTCATTGTACTGAGAATCTATCTGAACCCTGGCGTCAGTCAGATGGGCACCGGTTAAAAGCGTGCGTTTTTTCAGCAGATAAGGCGTTTTGATGACGCGGTTCGTTTCCAGATCCTCTGTCACCTGATACAGGATTTCGGTACCGCGGGGGGGGATTCCTTTGAGGGCCGCATTGACATCATGGGTTTCATCCAGCAGTTTGAACTCCAGCAGCGCTGTTTTGCCGATGAGATTTTTAGCCCTTTGGGTGTCCTGAATTCCAGGAAGCTGAATAAGGATGCGTTTTTCACCTTGCCGTCGTATATCCGGTTCGGCCACCCCAAATTGGTCTATCCGGTTTCTGATGGTTTCAAGGGCCTGGCGGGTTGCCATTTCTTTTATCTGATCGGTTTCCCTGTCGGGTAAATCAACCACAAAACTGGTGACGCCATTCAAAATTGAACGTGAGAGAATTCTGAGCCCTCTGAATTCATTGTCCAAAAAATCATCAAATTTATTTAGATTTTCTTCCCCGGTGATGCTCAGGGTAATCTTTGTGCCCTCGATCCGTTCCAAGCCGGTATGTCGAATGCGTCTTTTCTTCAATAGACTGCGCATTTCTTGAGCGATGCGTTCAATGTTGTTTTCTACCGCTTTGACGGTATCGACTTCGAGAACCAAGTGCATACCGCCCTGTAAATCCAAACCGAGGTTGATCTTTTTGTGGGGCCATACGGTGTGTTTCACGGCATGTCGTAAGATTTTCCGCCTATATTGTTGTGCCTGGTCAATTTGAAGGACCGACTCGACAGCCCGCGCAAGATCATTTTCCCCTTTATAGTTCAAGTTTTTGAGACTGCTGAGTTGGTTGATGATTTTATTTGGCACATTATCTCTTCTTAAGCTGGATAACGATTGATCCGTTAGAGTGATTTTATCTGGAATTATGGTGGGGATAAGGTAGATAATTGCAGCGATAATAACTGCAACGACCAAAACGATTTTCCATGACAAATTTTTCAATGATCCACACCTCTGAATGGTTTTGATCGAAACTCACTGAATTTATAATTCAAATTTAGAATTCTTTGCATGAAGATCCCAAAAATCCAATTAAATGAAGACGCGGTGGAGGGTTTGGCGGATTAGCAGGCCGCCCTCTCAACAGATCATTGATTTCAAAGCGCTTGCCCAGGTTGGAGAGGGCGAGCTATTTTTTTTCCGATTGGGGTTGAGATGCGGCGGAGAGCTTGGCGCCGACGTTACTGCGGGTTACCTTCACGCGAACTTTATCGGCAATTTCAACCGTCAAGGTTTGATCGTCCAACCCTGTAATGCGGCCGTGGATGCCGCCACTGGTGACAATACGGTCACCTTTTTTCAAATCTGAGATCATTTGTCGATGTTCTTTTGTCCTTTTCTGTTGAGGCCGTATCAGCAGAAAATAAAAGATAACAAACATCAAAATCAGCGGTATAAAACTCGAGAATCCGCTGGCTCCACCCTGCCCGGCACCTCCCTGGCCCATTGCATACGCGATACTAATCAAGACGAAACCTCCTTGTATTTAAATTTGGCGGTCATATACTGTAAAATACACCCCAGGTCAAATATTTCTTTTTAATTATTTCAGGGGTCGGGGTATTTTTTACCCGGCAAGATGCCGGGTTGCTGCCTGCCAGGCCTGACAGCGGCAACCACCCTGCACTTTACGCCGGCGATTAAAAACCTTCACTCCAACAAGAACCGACGCCGTGTTTTGCTTTTCTTAGCGGCTGTAGCCCTCTGCCCCTTAGGCGCACCGGGGCGATCATCTTGTCGTGAAAAAAACACCCCGACCCAATTATTTCCTTTTCCTGAAGGTAACCCATTTTTGCCGCTGGTCAAGTCGCTCGATTCTCATAGCGGTCAACTTGCGCTAATAATGTTGCTTTCTCCGGGAACCATCGAGGGGTCTGCTTCTATGGTGATGGCAATACCGCGTCTTTCCTCAAGGTCAAGTATTTCCTTTCTCTTTCGATTTAGAATATAATCGGCGACTTCAACCGGTACGGTGCCCTTTACAGTGGAGATGTCTTTTTTCAGGGTTTCGAAGCGCAACTTCCGCAGGAAGCCCAAGACCAATGTTTCGGTGGAGGGTCTTGTTCCTCTGCCCTGGCAGTATTTACAGACTTCATAGCTGCCGAACTCAATCGATGGCCGGATACGCTGCCGTGACATTTCCATTAAGCCGAAGCGGGAAATCCTGCCGATTTTGATGCGGGCTTTATCGTTTTTTAGATGGCTTTTCAACGTTCTTTCGACGTTGGCGCGGTGTTTGGGCTCTTTCATATCAATGAAATCCACCACGATCAGCCCCCCCAAATCTCGCAATCTCAGCTGGCGGGCAATTTCCTCGGCGGCCTCACGATTTGTCAGGAGAGCAGTTTCTTCAATAGATTTTTGATGAATGGCTTTGCCTGAATTGACGTCGATGGCCACGAGCGCTTCGGTTTGTTGAATTACGATAGAGCCGCCGGATTTCAGCTTGACCCGGTTTTCAAATATTGAAGCAATCTGGTCTTCGAGCCGGAATTTGGAAAAAATGGGCTTATCCCCTTTGTAGAGTTTGACAATTTTGGTGTGCCGGGCCGAGATTATCTTGATGAAATCCTTCACTTCCTGGTATACTGCGGCATCATCAATTAAGATTTCAGTGATATCCGGCGTGAAATAATCGCGAATTGACCTCAATACCAAGTTTCTTTCTTTATAAATCAGGGCCGGAGCCTTCTGCTTGCGAACATTCTTCTTGATATTTTTCCAAAGCCGCATAAGGTATTTTAAATCCTTGGTCACCAGAGTCTTGGTGCAATTGGCTCCCGCCGTGCGCAGGATAATGCCAAATCCGTCCTGCAATTTGAGTTGCTTGAGAATTTCCTTTAATCGGTTGCGCTCTTCTTCATCTTCGATTTTCCTGGAAATACCCCGGTTTTCACTGCCGGGCATCAAAACCAGGTATCGCCCGGCAAGCGATATATAGGTTGTAAGCATGGCCCCCTTGTTCATTATTGGATCTTTGGTAATTTGAACAAGGAGTTCCTGACCGCGTTTAACAATCGTGTCAACAGCAAAATCCCCGGAAGGGCTGTCTTGAAAATAGTCGTAATGGATTTCATGTTTTTGCAGAAAACCATGTTTTTCCGCCCCATAGTCAACAAATACGGCTTGAAGGCTCGGTTCTACACGGGTGATGACTCCCTTGTAGATATTGCTATGGGTGATTTCCTTAGAAGCGCTTTCTATATGAAATTCTTCCAACTTCCGGTCTTTGACCTTGGCAATTCTGCATTCTTCATGATCCACGGCGTTGATGAGTATCTTGACGCTCATAGACAAATTGTTCCTTTGTTTATGCCCAAAAAAATTGAGGCTTGGTTGTTCCTCCAGGCTAGCTCACCCTAAATGTGAATATGAAATTGTCGCCGGCAAGTCAAACGATTTTTCGGCCGTATGCCTCGGAGGGACGCGAGGCTTCAAGAGACGTTACCGTTTGAGTGACTTTCCAGAGACCGGGGTGCCTGTCCCGCAGAGTTGACGGCCGGTCTTGCTAATTGTATCATATTGTGTCATGAGAGAGCACGGCCGAGCAAACAATGAACATTTGACAGCGGCAGCATTACCGCGGGGAGGGATGAATCAAGTATGGATGAAAAATATGATTCAAAAGCCATAGAGATCAAATGGCAAAATTACTGGGAAAAGACGAATTTGTTCAAAGTAAGAGAAGTTTTCCAGAGAGAAAAATATTATCTTCTTGAGATGTTTCCCTATCCATCCGGAAAAATCCATATGGGGCACGTGCGAAATTATACGATCGGGGACGTCGTCGCACGATATAAACGGATGCGCGGTTTTAATGTGTTACATCCTATGGGATGGGATGCATTCGGCATGCCGGCGGAAAATGCGGCCATTGCCAACAATACGCATCCGGCCAGCTGGACTTATCTCAACATTGAGGCCATGCGGTCTCAGCTTAAACGCATGGGATTCAGTTATGATTGGGACAGGGAATTCGCCACCTGCCAGCCCGAGTATTATCGCTGGGAGCAATGGCTCTTTTTGAAGATGTATGAAAGGGGAATGGCCTATCGCAAGGAGTCGTTTGTAAATTGGTGCGAGGCCTGTCAGACGGTACTGGCCAATGAACAGGTGGAAGCCGGTTTGTGCTGGCGCTGTGGCAAACCGGTTCGGCAAAAAAGGCTGTGGCAATGGTTTTTTCGTGTCACCGACTACGCAGAAGATCTTCTGGTCCATTCTGACCGGCTGGTGGGGTGGCCGGAGAGAGTTACGACAATGCAGAAAAACTGGATCGGCAAAAGTATTGGCGCAGAGATCCGCTTTCCGATAGAAAATCCGGTGAATGAGGAAGACAAGGAAATTCCGGTTTTTACAACGCGTCAGGATACCGTTTTCGGCGCGACTTTCATGGTCCTGGCGCCGGAACACCCCCTCGTGCCCAAGCTTTCAAAAGGCACAGAACAGGAGGGTGACGTATCAAACTTTGTCGAACGCATGTTACGGCAGGACAGGTCGGTAAAGACTGTGGAGACCTTCGAAAAAGAGGGGATTTTCATCGGCGCTTATTGCATCAATCCATTGACCGAGAAACGGATGCCTATCTTTACCGCCAACTTTGCTTTAATGGAGTACGGTACCGGGGCGGTTATGGCAGTGCCGGCCCATGATCAACGCGATTTCGATTTTGCCAAAAAGTACGGCCTGGAAATAATTGTCGTTGTAAAGCCTCATGATGCAGATCTCGATTCGGAGACTATCAGCGAGGCCTATGTCGGTGAAGGTGTCATGATAAATTCCGGCCGGTTTAACGGTATGCCGAACGCAACGGCCCTGGAGGAAATCGCGTTGTTTCTTGAAAAAAATAATATCGGCAAAAAAACGGTTAGTTATCGGCTGCGAGACTGGGGTATATCCAGACAGCGCTACTGGGGCGCACCCATCCCCATGGTGCACTGCCAAACTTGCGGTGTTGTTCCGGTTGCCGAAGAGGATCTGCCGATTTTGCTTCCGGAAGATGCCGAAATGCTCGAGGGCGGAAAATCTCCGCTCCCCGCGCTTGAATCCTTTGTGCACACCCAATGCCCGCAATGCGGCAGTGATCACGCCCGACGGGAGACCGATACGATGGACACGTTTGTTGAGTCCTCGTGGTACTTTGAAAGATATTGCAGCCCAAAGTATAACCAGGGGATGTTTGATAAAGCTGCCGTAGACTACTGGATGCCGGTAGATCAGTATATCGGAGGTGTGGAGCATGCTATATTGCATCTCTTGTATTCAAGATATTATACCCGTGTGCTCAAAGACATGGGGCTTGTCAATTTCAAAGAGCCTTTTACCCGATTGTTAACCCAGGGAATGGTCTGCAAAGAGACGGTTGTCTGTCCGGTCCACGGATTTCTGCTGCCCGAGGAAGTCGAAAAACGCGGTGCGGCGCGAGTATGCGCCAAATGCGGTGAGGAGATCAGCCTTGGCCGGATTGAAAAAATGTCAAAATCGAAAAAAAATGTCGTTGATCCCGATGTATTGCTCGAAAAATATGGTGCCGATGTTACCCGGCTCTTCTGTCTATTTGCTGCGCCGCCCGAAAAGGATTTGGAATGGAGCGAAAAAGGGGTTGAGGGGGGATTCCGTTTCCTGAATCGGGTCTGGCGTTTTGCTGCCGGCGTTATGGACCCGATTGCGGATGTGAAATCCTTCGATGGCCGGCCGGACGATTTGGATGCTTCCTCGAGAGAGCTTTATCGCAAAACACACCAAACGATTTACCGCGTTACGCGAGATATAGAAGACAGATTCCATTTTAACACCGCCATCAGCGCCATCATGGAACTATTTAACACCCTGTCGGGTATTGATCTGAGCGACATTCCACCGCAGAGATCCGAAGTGGTGCGGTTTGCTATGGAAACGCTGGTCCTTTTGTTATCACCCATCGTGCCGCATTTTGCTGAAGAAATCTGGCAGTCTTTGGGCAATAACCCCAGCCTCCTGAAACAAGCCTGGCCGGCTTACAGTGAAAAAGCCCTTAAGCAAGACGAAGTATTAATCGTGGTGCAGGTCAACGGCAAGCTGCGAAGCAGATTTAACGTCAGCGCAGAGGCCGACGATAAAACGATGGAAGAAATGGCTTTGGCCGATGCACGCGTAAAAAAATTCATCAAGAACAAAGCGATTAAAAAAGTTATCGTCGTAAAGAAAAAACTGGTCAATATCGTGGTTTAACGATTTGTCTAACGTCAGAGTCCATATGTGTTTGCTGCTTGTGTCATGGGCGGTGGTTTGCGCCTGTGGCTACAGATTTGTCGCAGACGTTACTTTACCTGCTGGGGTTGAGCATATCTATATCACGATCCTTGATAATCCTACCTCTGAGGCCGGCATCGAAAATATAATTACCCATCAGCTCATTGCCGAATTCACCCGTCGAAAGCCTCGCCTGCTGGCCGACCGCAGGGCGGTTGCCGATGCGGTCCTCAGCGGTGCCATTTCATCGATAAAGATCTCGACGGTGTCCCGACGGGGCCAAGAAATTCCGAATGAAAGGCGCATTGAGCTACAGCTGGATATAAAGCTTACGTCAGCCGACGGCGATGAGCTATGGCGGGCGCGCAGCCTCATCGGCAGCCAGGCCTACGTTATTGATCAAACCAATTCGTTGGTTACGCAACAGAACAAGCAGGCCGCTGTCTCAGCCTTGGCGGAAAAGATTGCTGAACGAACCTATGATGGATTGACACAGAATTACTAATGCATTGTTGTAACTTATTTGCGGGACACTACACTAGACCCGGCATTGGTGTCGCATATCCGGGGTCCGCTATGAGTTGCTTGTATTCACGCGTTTTGAGAGGCGGGATATCTTCCGGGCTGCCGTTTTTTTATGAATGACACCTTGTTTGGCGGCCTTGTCGATATGTGACTTTGCCGAATTCAATTGGTCCGTGACAGCTTGGCCGGATCCCTGGTCAACCGCAAGCCGCACATTTTTCATGGCTTTTTTTATTCGGGTTTTAACGGCCTTGTTACGGAGGCGTCTGGCCTCATTTTGTCGAGCACGTTTTAATGCAGATGGATGATTTGCCACAAAGAATGCACTCCTTTCCAGTGATAATGAGTTAAGGGTCGGGGTATTTTTTTCACGACAAGATGATCGCACCGGCGCTTCTAAGGGACAGAAGGCTATTGCCGCCGAGAAAGGCAAAAGACGGTGTCGGTTCTTGTCGGGGTGAAGGTTTTAAATCGCCGGCAGTAAAATGCAAGGTGGTTGCCGCTGTCAGGCCTGGCAGGCAACAGCCCGGCATCTTGCCGTGAAAAAAACACCCCGACCCCTGAATTCGTTTCCATCCGGAAACAGCCGTTTTTCCAATAGTCCGCCGTATATCCATGGCGGATTCTCAGAGAAACTACGCATTTCTAAGTTAGGGACTCCTTAGCGTCATCCCGATAGGATATTTTAATTTTCGGATGGGAAATGATCAATAAACAAATTCAAATATATAATTCAAAAAGACTTGTCAACTAAATTAATTATGCGAAGCGCTTTTGCAAACAGGTTGAACCATGTCTGAACATTCCCGTGTAGCCGGTGCTGCCGGGGTTGTCAGTGCCGCGACATTTTGCAGCCGCGTATTTGGCTACCTGAGGGACATGATTTTTGCAGCCCTGTTTGGTGCCGGACCGGTATCGGATGCCTTCATCGCTGCCTTCAGGATTCCGAACATGCTCAGAAGACTTTTTGGCGAAGGGTCGCTGAGTATCGCATTCATTCCTGTTTTAACGGAGGTCTACAGCCGCAACGGTAAAGAAGAGGCCTTCGAGCTGGCCCGTTCCACCCTGCGGTTGTTATGTGCAATATTGGCTGCAGCAGTCGTTTTGGGAGTACTGTTCTCTCCAGGTATTGTGCGGGCCGTGGCTTATGGTTTTGGCGATTCAGGTTATAAATTTTCATTAACCGTCACCCTGACGCGCATCATGTTCCCCTACATTTTTTTCGTCGCACTGGTGGCCCTGAGCATGGGGATTCTGAACGTAATGGGCCATTTTGCTGCGCCGGCTCTGGCGCCGGTCCTTTTGAACCTTGCAATGATCGTTTCCATGCTTTTGACCTATTCATTTACAGACAATCCAAAAACGCGCATATGCGGCCTGGCAACCGGTGTGTTGATGGGTGGCGCGTTACAGCTCATACTGCAGGTCCCGTTTCTTTTAAAGAAAGGTTTTTATTTCTGGGAAAGCGCAAAAATTTACCATCCCGGATTGAAAAAAATTGGAAAGCTGTTTTTGCCCGCCACTTTCGGGGCGGCGGTTTTACAAATCAATACCTTAGTCGGAACTTTGTTGGCCTCGTTTCAAGCCGAAGGGAGCGTGACCTATCTGTATTTTGCTGATCGGCTGGTCCAGTTTCCACTGGCACTCTTTGGCATATCAGCCGCAACGGCTGCTTTGCCCAGTTTCTCCAGACAGATGGCCGCGGGGGACTTAGAGGCCGTCAGATATACATTTGCTTACTCCTTGAGGCTTGTTTTTTTCATTACCATTCCTTCCATGGTGGGACTTATTATCTTGAGAGAACCGATAATCGCCTTACTTTTTCAAAGGGGTGTTTTCCATGCCGCAGCAACCCGTTTGACGGCCGAGGCACTTTTGTATTATACTATAGGCCTATGGGCGTTTTCAGCGGTGAGAATCGTTGTGAATACCTTTTATGCCATGCAGGATGTCAAAACACCGGTGGGCATAGCCGTCGCATCGATCGTCGCCAATCTCGTCTTCGGGATAGTTCTGATGGAGCCCATGGGGCACAGCGGCTTGGCCCTGGCATTATCACTGGCCTCGATACTGAATTTTGGCCTACTTATGCAGGCATTGAAATTCAAATTGGGGCGCTTGGAATCAGGTGACATCATACAGTCCCTTTGCAAAACATCCCTTTGTTCTGCAATCATGGGATTAGCGGTATGGACGACCGCTAAAATTGTCATTCCGGTGCAAAGCGGATCTGCGCTGGATCTTTTGAGCGGAACTATCGGCAGCATTTCTATCGGCATTCTCGTTTACGGTTCAGCTTCTTTCTTTATGAAAAGCCCGGAGTTGAAAGAGATCTTGAAGGCAACCTCTGAGAGCAAGCAAAAAAAATGACGTCAAAGCAGCAAGTCATATTGTGCATAGCAGTCCTGGCTTTATTTTCGATGCTTGTGTTCATTTTATTGGGTGATCACGGATTTGCTGATCTCAACCTTCTAAAAAGCCAAAAAGAACAACTCATTAAAAAGAATGCAACGCTTGCCCGAGAAAATCTTATCCTTTATGATACGATACACCGCTTGAAGAATGACCCGGTATATATAGAGAGCGTCGCACGAAAGGATCTCGGCATGATCGGCAAGGACGAATTGATAGTCAAGCCCCGCCCGTCAAAAAATTCCCCATGACATTCGCCGATGCCG
>JASFTQ010000018.1:0-28619 GCA_050053515.1 Desulfobacterales bacterium
ACCCTGTTGGCCCTGCTGGGAAAATCGGTTATCCGGTTTCAGCTGGGCCGTATAAGCAGCGGTCGAGTTACCCATGGGCACTATTTTATGGCGTCCGGTAAAATAAAAATATCGCATGCCGATGATTATATAGACACCTTGCGTGCCGCCTATGTGCTGGCAGATATTGATGAACGTAAGGAAAATCTCAGGCGGGGTGTCCAAAAAATTGCAAGGGACCTCGGCGGTCAGATTTTACCCGATGAGGAATTGGTAGACATCAATAATAACCTGGTTGAATATCCGATTGCCGTCGCCGGTCAATTCGATGAGGCATTTCTCGAGGTTCCCGATGAAGTACTGATAAACGCTATGCGGGAGCATCAGAAATACTTTTCAGTAGTGGATCAAGACGGCCGGCTGATGGCCCACTTCATTGCGGTTAACAATACTGCTGCAAGGACCATGGCATTGGTAGCCACCGGCCATGAGCGGGTTCTCCGGGCACGCCTGGCAGATGCAAGGTTTTTCTATCGCGGCGATCTCGAAATATCTGATGATCAACGCGTTGAAAAATTAAAAGGGGTTCGGTTCCAGGCCAAACTGGGGACAATGTATGAAAAAACCGAACGGGTCGAAAAAATCGCTGAATATTTAGCCTTGCAGGTCGATTATGGGTTGGATCTCGAAAAAGGCGGTGTCGACCTTAAAAGACAGGTTTCAAGAGCTGCGAGATTGTGCAAGGCTGATCTGGTTAGCCAGGTCGTCGTAGAATTTCCGAAACTGCAAGGGGTTATTGGCAAAGTTTATGCGACTATCGCTGGCGAGTTGCCTACCGTGGCCGCTGCCATAGAAGAACACTACCGGCCGACCCATTCCGGTGCACCCCTTCCGGAAACCCTGGTTGGAGCGATACTCAGCATCGCTGACAAGATTGATTCCATTTGCGGGTGCTTCAGCGTCGGCTTGGTTCCGACCGGTGCATCCGATCCCTATGCACTTCGGCGACAGGGTATCGGCATCGTTCAAATAATGCAGGACAAGGGTTTTTCGTTTTCCTTGACAGAACTGATCCAAAAGAGTTTATCGCTTTTCGAACAAAACAGCCCCCAGGACATTACGGCGCTGACGGAGAAAGTTTATGTTTTTATCAAAAATCGCCTTGCCCATCTTTTGGCTGAATTGGGTTATTCCCGGGACATCATCACCGCCGCAGTAGATGCATCTATCGACGATATTCCCGATGCCTGGAATAGAGTACGTGCTTTGGATGCTTTCAGAAGCCAGCCGGATTTTGAGCCGTTGGTTGCCGGATTTAAGCGGGTCGGCAATATCATAAAAAAATCCGCAGATATCAGACCGGGTTCCAAGATCAGAGCGATAGACGAAAATCTTTTTGAGCATGAAAGTGAATGGGCCCTGTTCACCAATTTTAAACGGGTTGAAAAGAAGGTGGTTGACGCCATGGACAAGGGAATATTTGATCAGGCGCTGGTTGATATCGCCTCCTTGCGTGATTCGGTGGATGCATTTTTTGACGGTGTTATGGTGATGACCCCAAATAGGAAGGTACGCGAGAACCGCCTCGCTGTGCTGGAACATGTTGCTGCCTTGTTCGGTAAGTTTGCCGATTTTTCGAAGATTACAACCTGAAGATGGAGGAGAAGGATGCCTTACGACCCTGAGAAAGATATGCTGCTGAAAAAATGGTACTGTTCGGAGACCGGCCTCGTTGTGTCTATTAATCGTTACGCCGATGGGCAGCCAAAAGTTCAAATTGGTCCCAGGATACTGAAGAAAAAAGACAATAGCGAGCGCGCTCCCGTGAAAGCCGGACGCCTGAGCATGGAAGACCTGATGTGGTTATATGACATCATCGATGAGGTAAAAGACGAGATGGCCAATTGGGTCACACCGGAATAGATCCATTTTTTTCTATTATTTCGGCATTAACACCCATTGGACGTTGGCATGAAACAAAATGACGCGATTGTGAATCCGGCAATCGGCATTGACGCCGCCAAACTGGGGCCGTTTGGCGTGATGCTGAGCGCGCAGGGCGATCTAGACACATTGTGCCGGATGATGAACCTCGGTCAAAGCGAATCCAAGCCGTTATTCACGAGCAAAATATATGTCGCCGATGACAGCGCTGGTGCGGTTTCGCTGGCGGGGCCTTTCATCGGAGCGCCATATGCCGCAATGATACTCGAAGCCCTCATTGCCGGAGGGGTCCGGTTCGTTTTATTTTTCGGCTGGTGCGGCGCGATTTCTCCACACGTCAGGATTGGCGACCTTCTCGTACCGACCGCAGCAATTATTGATGAGGGAACATCGATGCATTATCATGGGAATATTAGTGAATCCAGACCATCTGAAGCCCTCTTCAAAAAACTAACCGGGGCCCTCAGAAGCAAAGCGCTTTCATATCATGAGGGGAGGATATGGTCCACGGATGCCGTTTTTAGAGAAACGAAACATAAAGTCCGGGATTATCAGATGAGGAAGGTTTTGGCGGTTGACATGGAGGCTTCAGCACTATTTACGGTGGGAAGCTTTCGCAAAATTGACGTGGTGGGGGTTCTGGCCGTCTCGGATGAACTCTCCTCTCTGCGGTGGAACCCCGGTTTTAAGAACACACGCTTTAAACAGGTGCGCACGGCCGTGTGTGAGGTCATAAAAAGCCTATGCCTGCAAGAGTACCCCCGGAGATCCAACAGCGGGTAGCGGAATTAAGGCAGTCTCTTCACCACCATAACTACCGCTACTATGTTTTGGATGACCCCGAAATAGCGGATGCCGAGTATGATCGCATGATGCATGAGCTCATGGCGCTCGAAGCCGATTGGCCCGGGCTGACCAGTCCGGATTCGCCCTCGGTGAGAGTGGGTGCTCCGCCGCTTTCCAAATTCGAGACAACCCCGCATTCCTTGCCGATGCTGAGTCTTGACAATGGGTTCACTGATTCCGAAATACTTGATTTCGATACCCGCCTCAAAAGATTTTTCAGCGGCAGGGAGGAAATTCTCTACACCGCCGAACCGAAGCTTGATGGGCTCGCGGTTGAGCTGGTTTACGAAGCCGGCCGGCTGGCAATGGCCTCCACCCGCGGCGACGGTTTCATCGGGGAAGTAATTACCGCCAATGTTAAAACCATAAGAACCGTACCCCTCATTTTACAGAATTATCAGAATTCAAACACCCCCGCGTTTCTCGAGGCCAGAGGCGAAGTTTTCATAGGTCATGCAGGATTTCGTCAATTAAATGCCCAACGGATCCAACAAAATTTACCCGTGTTTGCCAATCCGCGCAACGCTGCCGCCGGATCGTTGCGGCAACTTGACTCCAGCATCACCGCTCAGCGCCCCCTTGAGATATTTTTCTACGGGGTGGGAAGGGCACCCGATCTTCATGTTGATTCCCATTGGGAGACGCTTCAGGTATTGAAACGTCTAGGTTTCCGAATTAATCCACATATCAGACCATTGATCCAGATTGGTGAAGCCTTACAGTACTATCGGGAATTAAAGGAGCAGCGGTATGAGTTGCCTTACGATATCGATGGTATGGTGATCAAAGTAGACAATTTATCACTGCAGGATCGGCTCGGCGCCACCAGTAGAAGTCCCCGCTGGGCCATTGCCTATAAATTTCAGGCGGTCCAGGCGACTACGGAAATCGTCGATATTGACGTACAGGTCGGTCGTACCGGGACCCTGACGCCCGTCGCCCGTTTGAAACCGGTCAAAGTGGGCGGCGTAATGGTGAGCCGGGCCACCCTTCATAATGAGGATGAAGTCAAAAAAAAGGATATCCGCATCGGCGATTCAGTGCTTGTTCAGCGTGCCGGTGATGTGATCCCCGAAGTTGTCAAAGCTTTTGAGAGCAAGCGAAAAGGGGAGGAAATTATTTTTAGGATGCCTCGAAGCTGCCCGGTTTGCGGTTCGAAGGTTGTGCGGGTCGCCGGTGAAGCGGCGACCCGATGTATCAATGCAAACTGTCCGGCCCAGGTGAAAGAGCGCATCAAGCATTTTGCCTCAAAAGGGGCATTTGATATTGACGGTTTGGGAGACAAGCTGGTCGATCAGCTGGTGGATAAAAAATTACTGACTTCCTGTGCCGATATTTTTTCTCTTGATAAGCAAAAACTCGAGGGACTGGAGCGAATGGGCGCCAAATCTGCAGAGAATCTCGTTAACGCCATCGATCAAAGCAAGGAGATCGGTTTGCATCGTTTCGTATATGCATTGGGGATTCGATACGTCGGGGAACACATTGCCAAGATTTTGACCGACAGCTTTCAGGATTTGAAACATTTGTCGGCCGCATCACGGCAGGAGCTCGAAGCGATTGAGGGGATTGGTCCGGCCGTGGCTGAAAGTGTTGATACGTTTTTCAAACAAATTGAAAATCAAGAAACCATCGACCAACTTCTGCGAAGTGGAATTCGCATACAACCGCCAGCCGGCCGAAAGGCAGACCGCCTTAAGGGAAAAGTATTTGTATTGACCGGTACACTTGCGGGTATGACACGAAGACAGGCCCAGGAAAGGATAGAGATGGCAGGGGGCAAAGTCATCGGCGCGGTTAGCCGCAAAACGGATTATTTGGTTGCCGGTGAATCTGCCGGATCCAAGTTGCAACTGGCAAAAGAGCTGGGTGTCGCTATCATTGACGAAACCGCATTGAATGAGTTCCTCGGCTGATCCAATGCCTTGCCGATGCTAAAGCGTGGATGATTATGTAATACAGATTTTGATGACCAGGTTCCGTTGAGGGGCAATATTTTGGCGAGGTATTCAAGGGTTGGCCTTCTTACCCCCCTCACTTAGAGAGGTTGCCAACATAATATTCCGAATCAGCATAACAGAAGGCGAGGAAAAAAATGGATGACAACGTCAGAGCCCACGTGATTGTTGCCGGCAGGGTTCAAGGTGTGTTCTTTCGGCTTGAAACCCAGCGGGCCGCCGCAAGATACGGCGTTGCTGGCTGGGTCAGAAACAAGCGTGACGGGACTGTCGAAGCCGTCTTCGAGGGGGACAAAGCGGGGGTTGATGCTATCCTCGAGTGGTGTAAACAAGGATCTCCGGGAGCCATTGTCGAACGCGTCGACGTGGAATGGGAACCATACACCGGAGAATACCCGAATTTTGAAATCACGTATTAACGGGCTGTTGCCCAAACATATTCTCGCTGCGTCCAAAACGCTTTTTGATAAATCTAAAGCTTGCTCCAGGCGCTTTGAAAACTCGTCCCGCTTGACAGCGGCACTCAAACACGTTCAAAGCGCTTTTCTTTCGCTGCGCTGAGATTTATTGGCAAAAAACGTTTTAATGGCCGCGCAAAAATGTTTGGGCAACAGCCCGTTAACGCAGACCCAAAAAAAAGGCGGTTTATCCACCCTTTCGTGAATAAACCGCCTTTTTGCGATGATTTAGTTAAATAGCATCTTTCAGCTTTTTACCGGCACGGAATTTTACCACATTGGTGGCCTTGATTTTGATCGGCGCCCCGGTTTGCGGATTGCGACCCTTGCGCGCCTTGCGTCGCACTTTTGAAAAAGTTCCGAATCCTACCAGTGTCACCTTACCTTCTTTTTTCTTTAGCGCTTTGGTGACGTTGTCCATGAAGGAATTCAGCGCAGCAGCTGCTGCAACCTTGGAGATTCCCGCATCCTTGGCAGCCTTTTCCACTAAATCTGCTTTTGTCATTATACCTTTCCCCCTTTTCTGATTGGATTAAAATTTAAAAAATGTCTCCCAGCGGCCTATTTCTCTACATCTATAGAGAAGTGAGCCTATTTTGTCAAAAGAACTCTGCACTGTCAATACTTTTTTTGAAATTATTTTGCGCCAGCCCCAATATTTTACGGTATTTGCAAATATTAACACTCTGAAATCCTTGATTGGATAGAGTGTGCAAAGAGCAATAAAAATAAAAAAGCGGGTACCCCGTTGACCGTATCGAATATCGAATACCCGCCCGCTTCGCCTGTCTGCAATCGCCCTCGCCGCAGGCGATCCGCGGGAGTGCAGGGCGAACATGGAATTTCGAGTGATAATTTTTTATTCGACCTGCCCGACTTACAAAACATTGGCAGGCGGGCATTCATCATTACTCTTTTGTTCGGTTACAATAACGCCTTGATAAATTGTTCAGGGTCGAAGTGCTGAAGATCTTCGATTTTTTCTCCGACACCGACGTATTTGATCGGAATTTGCAGGGTTCTGAAAATGCTGATCACAATGCCGCCTTTAGCGGTGCCGTCCAGCTTTGTCAGGGCAATGCCGGTAACCCCGAGGGCATCATTGAATAATTGGGCCTGGGACAGGGCATTTTGACCGGTGGTGGCATCCAACACCAAAAGGATTTCATGGGGAGCTCCGGGAAGCTTTTTAGCAAGGATTCGTTTTATTTTTTTGAGTTCTTCCATTAAATTTTTTCTGGTATGAAGCCGTCCGGCCGTATCCACTATGACAATATCGGCACCCCTGGCCCTGGCGGCTTCCATACCATCATAAGCTACCGCAGCCGGATCTGATCCATCTCTGTGTTTAACGAAATCCGCACCGGCTCTTTCGGCCCAGATGCCTAGCTGCTCGATGGCGGCGGCCCGGAAGGTATCCGCAGCCGCGATGAGCACGTTTTTCTTGGCCGCAGTATACTTGGCAGCCAGTTTTCCGATGGTTGTGGTTTTACCGACGCCGTTGACCCCCACCACCATGATAGTGTAAGGCGCTGTGCCGGCCTTTTCCTGCACAGGGGGTCGCGACTCCAGCATTGAAAGTAATTCCTCCTTGAGAACCGATTCCAACGCTGCCGCATTTTGAATCCGGGAAGATTTTTTAGCAATGGATTGTATCAGTTCCAAAGCCGTTTCGACACCGATGTCGGCGGTTATCAGCAGCTCTTCAAGCTCTTCGAGGAGGTCGTCGTCAATCCGTTTGTTTCTGATAAAAAGTTGGTTAATATCGGTCGTAAGGATTTTGCGGGTCTTTGAAAGACCGTTGCGCAAGCGTTGAAAGTAGCTATCGGACGGGGTCGAATCTTCAGGACCTAAAATCGTTGCAGGCATATTTATGACCCTGGATTCTCGGCACGGGTGAAATTTACCGATACAATTTTAGAAATCCCATGGGATTCCATGGTGATGCCGAAAAGGGTGTCGGCAAACTCCATGCTTTTTTTATTGTGAGTAATCATAACGATCTGTGATTTTTCGCCGATAAGCTTCAGCAAATTGTTAAAGCGATAAATATTGGCGTCATCCAGCGGGGCATCGATTTCATCCATCAGGCAAAATGTGGCCGGTTTCAGTAAATACAGTGAAAATATGAAGGCAATCGCGGCAAGCGCTTTTTCTCCTCCTGATAAAAGACTCATTCTCGTGAGCTTCTTGCCCGGTGGATGAATCATGTACTCCACCCCTGTTTCCAGCGGGTTTTCCGGATCGTTCAGCACCAGTTTGGCCGAGCCGCCCTCAAAGAGACGCGGAAAGACCTCGGCCAGTTTTTCATTGATGGCATGAAAAGTATCCATAAATCGTTGATGGGTGATTTTGTCAATCTTTTTAATAACTCTCTGCAGATCCTCGACCGCCTTGGTCAGATCCTGCCTTTGTTCGCAAAGAAATTCATATCGGGCCTTGAGCTGTTCGTATTCACTGATGGCTCCCAGGTTGACATCACCAATCTTTGCGATCCTTTTCCTTAACCCTTCCAGCTCTTCTTCGACGGCCTGCAACGGCACCCCGTCGATGGCCTCTTTTTCAGATGCCGCCGCATCGTTTGACAGCCGCGTTAATTCTGCGCTGTAGTCGGAAAAGGGTTTATGGTAACGTTCCTCCAGGCGGCTGGCAATATTGTCACGATGAAGGGTGCGTTGGCTCTGTTCAAGCTCCAGGAGCCGGAGTTTTTCCAGGATCTTTTCGCGCTTGCCATGCAGTTCCGATATGACGGTGCTGTTATCTTTTAACTTCGCATCTATCTCATGATAGTCCGCCTCGCTGCCGGTAATTGTCTGCTCAATAATTTTCAATTCCGCATACTTTTCGGACGCGGTCTGTTCAAGCGCCGTTATTTCGTTTTTTGACAGATTCTTCTTTTGGCGCTTGGCAGTCAGATCGGTCATAAGCTGTTCATGGTATTGCTGCGCATCTCTTTGAAACTCCCTCAGTCTTCGCAGGGTGTTGTTGCTGTTTTCCAATTTGGCATCCAAGGTTGTAAGCTTTAGTTTCAAGTCCACAATCTTTTGGTTAAAAGCCTCCATTTTCATTGAAACCGTGTTGACCTGCCCTGACGTTTGCGAAATTTTTTCCTGGACCGATTTGATCTTTTCTGAGACTTCGTTTAAGGTTGACGTGTATTTTGCCATCTCATCATCGATATCGCTCTGTTCGCCAAGCATTTGTTGGCGTTCCAAATTTACAACCTCAAGATAGCGTTGCGCATGCTTTAAATCTTCAGATGCCTTGTAAAACATCTTCTCTGCCTCAATTTCACGTTGTTGAGCCTTATTTTTTTGTTCGCTGAGTTGTTGCAGAGCGGATTCGATTTGGCGAACCTCGGCTTCCAGGATTTTTTGATGGCCTCGTTGGGTTTCCAACTGACGGTCGAATTCTTTTGCTTGCCGACGGAGTTGCTTAAGCTCATGTTTCTTTGCCAGGAGTCCGCTGATTTTATCCTGGCTGCCACCGATGAGGATACCTTGGGGTGAAATGATGTTGCCGCTCTTGTCGACAACGGTCTGCGACGAACCATTTCTTTGATAAATTTCCAATGCCTGATTCAAATCGGTCGCCACCACAACGTGTCCCAACAGCACCTCGGCAATTTTTTCGAAACCGGGTTTCACCGCAACGTGATCCAGGAGGCGATTTTGTGAATCGGATAAATTCATGGATTGTAATGGAATATGTTTTACTACGGAAATGGGTATGAAACCACTTCGACCGGCCCTGCTGGATTGCAGGTAATCGATGGCAGCAAGGGCCGTGTGTTGTTTGTCTACGAGGACATACTGCAACGATTCGCCCAACACCGCTTCAACTGCGGTTGCAAAGGAAGGTTCCGGCTCGAGAATGTCCGCTGCTAAACCCAGAATCCCGTCGGGTGTTAAACGATTGCCCGCGGCTGCCCCATCATTCGGTTCTTGGCCTTGCCCGTTCAGTCGCAAAATCGCTTTGACGCCGTCCTTGTACCACTCGAGATTTTCCTCCATTTTGCGCAGGGCATTATACTTTGATTTAGCTTTGTTCTTCTCGATTTCCAGCGTCTGGACCTTTTTTACCTGGCTGCCGAGGCGGTGGTTTTTTTCTTGGACCTCATCATTGATCCTCAGCAATTGCCGGCCGATTTGTTCGAGTTGCCGTTTGACTGATGAAAGATTTTTCTGGGCGTCATCCTTGCGTCTTTTTGCGGTCTCTGACTTTTTGCCGCCCGACTTTATTTCCTCATCGATTCTTTTAAGCCTTTTTTTCAAACTCTCCTTGTTGCTCGATGCGGTTTGATAAATGTTTTTATAGCGAGCCTCCTGAGCCGTCAGGTCCATAAGTTCGGCTTTATTTGTTTCCAGCGCTGCGTTTAAGGCGGCGAGTTGTTCACTGATTTGCGCCGCGGCGGACTGTTCCTGCTGGAGGGTAATGCGGGCCGTTCGAATTTGTTCCTGAAGTTGGTTATTCTGCTCCCGGCCCTCTTCGATTTCAGATTGAATTCTGGCATTTTTTTGTTCGAGTTCTTCTCGCCCGGCCTCGATTTCAGTGGCTTCGCCCCCGAGCCTTTCAACCTCCGCCCGTAGATGGGCCAGGTCGTTTTCCATACGGTCGATATTTCTTTGGATCTCGAATTTTTGGGTTTTCTGCTGGGAAATTTCTTGGTCTTTTTGCCAACGCCGGTGCTTGATCTCTTCTACGGCTGCATCTAATTTGTTGAGCTGAGTTGTGTGACCGATATCCGTATCCTTGAGTTCCTTTAACAGGGCGTCCGTTTGATCAACTTGAGCGGAAAGTTTGATGTAGTTGTGCAGCGCCAAGCCAACATCGAGTTGTTTAATGCGGTCATGGTATTTCTTATAGCGTTCGGCTTTTCTGGCCTGACGTTTGAGGCTGTTGATTTGGCGTTTTATTTCGGTGATGATATCGGATACCCGCAGAAGATTTTGGTTTGTCGACTGAACTTTACGCAAGGCTTCCGCTTTGCGGCTTTTAAACCGTGTGGTGCCGGCAGCCTCTTCCACGTAGTAGCGTCTTTCCTCGGGGTTGGCATCGGTGAAGGCACCAATGCTGCCCTGTTGAATGACGGCATAGGATTTGGCACCCATCCCGCTTCCCAAAAGGACATTGTGGATATCCTTTAGCCGGCACGGTTTCTTGTTCAACAAGTAGCTGCTTTCGCCGGAACGGTAGAGTCGCCGGGTTAACATAATCTCGGTAAATTCCCTGAATTCATCGGGAGCCGAGCCGTTGTCGTTCGCAAGCGTTAAGTTCACCTCAGCCATGTTCAAGGGGGGTTTACCGTTGGTACCTGAAAAGATGATATCTTCCATGGATTTGCCGCGCAGTTGTTTGACACTCTGCTCCCCCATGACCCACCGTAAAGCGTCTGCCACGTTACTTTTACCACAACCATTGGGGCCTACCACGGCCGAGATGCCTTCCGGAAAATCAATGCTGGCTTTATCATAAAAGGATTTAAATCCGGTAATTTCGAGTTTTTTGAGTTTCATATAGCTATTCTCCGTTTTGCCGCATTCGCTAAAAGCCGGAATTCCAAAAAGAATAACTTCCTTTTTTCATATCTTTGTGCCACATTTCGGTTCAGAGAAAATGGCACAAGAACGCTATTGCAAATATCCGGTCGATAATACCAGGATGTCGGCTGCTTGTAAAGCGAAAAACACAATGGGCAGTATATTTTTATGGTTCAAATACTATATATAGGGTACGGGGCGCAATTTGCAAAAAAGCAAACCTGTCGCCCACCATCCCTTGAGCGGTAAAAAAATGGTTGCTTGGCTGAAGAAATACTGGTTTATGGCCGGTCTTATATCGGTTTTTGCCCTCACCCTTGCTGATGCCAGCGGGACCGTATCCGGCATAGGTCAATGGTTCAAGCAGCATTATGGCCCGGATATGGCGATTGTTTTGATATTCTTTTTTTCGGGGCTGCTGCTGGAGGCAGATCAAATACGCGCCGGCTTGAGAGATATCAAAGGCACCCTGACGGCGCTGTCCATTATATTCCTGGTTTCGCCCGCGACAGCGATATTGATCGTCATGCTTCCGCTCGATAGCGGTGTAAAAATGGGAATTTTCCTGGTGGCGGTTATGCCGACGACTCTGAGCAGCGGCGTGGTGATGACGGGGGCCGCGGGTGGCAACATGGCCCATGCACTGGTGGTCACCATCGTGTCAAATGGACTGGCTGTTTTTTCAATCCCAATTGTGCTTTCAGTTCTTTTGAATATGGCTGGCAAAGCTGCTGACATCACCATTGATAAAGCGGCCATAATGATAAAAATTGCGGGCTTGGTCTTATTGCCGCTGGCTGCAGGGTTGGTGATCAGGTATTGGGGCAGGCTTCGCTCATCACGACTGGACGCCAAGTTGCAGCTTGCGAATCAATGCCTTATTTTAGTCATTGTCTGGATGGCGTTGTCTCCCGCCAAACAGGCGATTTTGAACAGCGGCGTGATGATCGGCGTTATTGGGGTGTTGGTTTTTGTCTTTCATGGCGGATTGCTTGCAAGCGCAGGTCTTTTGAGCTGGGGGCTTCAGTTGGGCGCCGGGCGAAGAGAAAGTGTCATTTTTATGGGGGGCCAAAAAACCCTGCCGCTTTCCATTATCTTGCAAGTCTCGCTTTTTCCGCAATATGGTCTGGCACTGGTGGTTTGCGTGGTGCACCACATTGTGCATCTGCTCATGGACGGCTACGTGGTCGGTTGGTTGCGGACACGGCGCGGGCCGGGATGACGAATGGCGATACAGTCTCTTTGTGCCTGCCCGTTCACTTAAAGAATCTGACTGAGAAAAAGCTTTGTCCGCTCATGCGTGGGATTTTTGAAAAAATGCTCCGGCGTTCCGACCTCCACAATCCTGCCGTCATCCATAAATATGACCCGGTCAGCCACTTCTCTGGCAAATCCCATTTCATGGGAAACCACTACCATGGTCATTCCCTCTTTGGCCAAAGTCTTCATGACATCAAGCACTTCTCCGATCATTTCCGGGTCCAAGGCGGAAGTCGGTTCGTCAAAGAGCATCACTTTTGGATCCATCGCCAGCGCCCGTGCGATGGCAACCCGCTGCTGTTGACCGCCCGATAGATTGTCGGGGTAGGCCCCTGCTTTATCCTGAATACCCACTTTTTTCAGCAGAAAATCTGCCTTTTCCTTGGCAGCCGCTGTGGAGCGCTTACGAACCACTTTTTGGGCCAGGATAATGTTTTCAAACACCGTTTTATGGGGAAAAAGGTTGAAAGATTGAAACACCATACCTACCTCGGCCCGCAGCTTGTTTATATTCGTTTTGCTGTGGAGGACGTCGATGCCGTCGATGAAGATATGACCCGAGTCGGCCTCCTCCAAACGATTCAGGCATCTTAAGTAGGTACTTTTACCGGATCCGGAGGGGCCGCAGACCACCACGACTTCTCCGGCCTCTATTTTGGTCGAGACATCAACCAGGGCCTTGACCTCATGGGGAACCCAAAAAGTTTTATTTATATTGCGAGCATCAATCACGTCGGGGCCGACCTCCTTTCCAGATATTGGACAAACATGGAAAGTGAAAAGGTTAAGATAAGGTATAAAATACCACACAGCAAATAAAGTTCAAATGCCTGCAGGCTGGTGGTCACCACCTCTCTGGTTGCTTTGGTCAGCTCCCGGATGGCGATGATACCCAGCAGGGAGGAGTCCTTGATCAGGCTGATAAACTGACCGGCCAGTGGCGGTAATATGCGGCGTAATGCCTGGGGCAGGATGATATAAATCATGGATTGGGCGTAAGACATGCCCAGAGAGCGGGCCGCTTCGGTCTGGCCCCGGTGGATGGACTGGATGCCGGCGCGAACGATTTCGGTAACATAGGCGCCGGCAAAACTGGCCAGAGCGGCCACACCGTACCAGAACGGCCCGACCCGCGCAATTCCCTGGGCGATTAAAATATCGTTGATCAAGGTTCCCAGAACAAAATACCAGATCAATATCTGAACCAGAAGCGGGGAGCCGCGGATGAGTTCAACATAGGTAACCGCCGACCATCTTAATGTGGGATTGGTGGAGATACGGGCCAGTCCGCCAAAAATTCCGATGATGACGCCAAAAATAGTGGATATGATGCTTACCTTAAGGGTAATCCAGAGGCCATAAACGATAATGCCGGGTTTGCCTTCTGTGTAAGCGGCCAGTATATCTCCAGGATAGATCAAGTCTCCTTCGGATACCTTCACAGCAGTAGCCGGGGCCGTGTATGCTTCCGTGTCAGAGATGCCCTTAACCCTGATAATGGCTTCCTCGCCGGAGATTTTGACGGATGCGACATCGCCGTCTATCTCCGATCGAATTTCGATGTTGTCCTCGTACCAAAAATACTGCGGAATCCGAAACCAGCGCCAGGTATACTCGACTTTCAGGGTGGCATAATAAAATAGACCGGTAATGATAACCACAAGCAAAAAAAAGACACCTGCCCAAACATAATAGGAATTGGGTTGTTTAAACCGCTGTAGACTTTGCGTTGTATCCATTTGTCAGTTTGTTTCCTTAAACATTTAAAGTCGTTTGAGTGTGTGGCTGCCGAAAATCTGCCGGTTTTTTCACAGCGATAAAACAAGGCAGGCCGGTGCAGTCTGTTGTCTTACGGACTGTAGACCAAATCCCCTTTGGCAACATCCTGCTTTAATCCTGACCGGCCTGCCTTGGATTACGGAATATCACCCATCACCTGGGGCTATTGAACTTCACTGAGCCAGGCGTTGCTTTTGATCCATTTGTTGTAAATTCTGTCGTAACGCCCATCGTTTTTTACTTGCCGCAAGAAATTATTCAGCCAGTTCATAAAATCCGGATCGCCTTTGTTGATCGCCCATGCCAGCGGCTCGTAGGTAAACGGTTCGTCGAGAAAAACCGTCTTGCCGGCGCCCTGTTTGGCGTAAAGAACTGCACAGTAGGGCAGGTCATAAACGAGTGCATCCGCCTTGCCGGTGATGACCTCAAGGCCGGCTTCGGCTTCGGACTCAAAAGACTTGTAAGTCGCTTTGGGGATCATCCGCTTAGTGGCCTGTTCGCCGGTGGTTCCCTGTCGGGATACAACGATGTATTTTGAACTGTTTAAGTCTTTGTAGGATTTTACCGTGCCTTCATGTTTTTTGTTTAACAGGATGGTTTGCCCGACAATGATGTAGGGGTCGGAAAAGTTTATTTTGAGGTTTCTTTCCTGCGTGATGGTCATACCGCTGATGATGATATCAAATTTTTTGGTCATCAATGACGGGATGATGCCATCCCAAGCGGTGTTGACCGGCACGAACTTGACACCCATGGCTTTTGCCATCTCTCTGGCCATATCCATATCGAAACCGACAAATCTGCCTTTTTTGTCGGTCATTTCAAAGGGCATGTATCCGGCCTCAAAACCCACTCGAAGTTCACCTCTTTTCAGAACTTCTTCAAGCGTTGATTTTTTGGCAAGGCTGATATCGGAGCCAAATACAGCCGTTGAAAAAGCAAAACCCAAAACCATCAGTGCTGCCATTCCTATAAATAGTCTTTTTTTCATACTTAACCCTCCTTCATTGATTTATGGCTTCCGTTGTTATACATCCCACCTGCACTGAACGATGTTTAATCCCTGAATTCAAATTTTGCTGTCTGCTTGTATACCATAAAAAAACATAAAGTAAAGCATTCTTTGGCAAAACCGTTTTCTCACCGCAAATTTCGCCTGCTGCACCGACAACCGGTGAGTCAACGGGTTTTTCGGGCATTGTGCCAAACGATTTTCCCGAAGCGTCGCAGCAGTTCTGGGCCGACAGGTGTATTTGAGGTGGACCGCAGCAGCGCCTCCGGATCTTGTCCCTCCGTTTGCAGGAGATCGGAGCACTCGCGGATATATGAATGCAGAATCGCCCGGTTGAATTCGGGGTGAAATTGAACCCCCCAGGCTGCGGTACCATAAGCAAGTGCATGATGGGGGTCACGGTCGCTTGAAGCCAGCAACGTGGCGCCGGCCGGCAGTTCAAGCACGAATTGACTGTGGCAGGCGTGCACCCGCAACACCCGCGGCAAGCCGCCGAGCAGCGCATCGTCTCGCGCTCTTTCATTTAATCGGGTTTCTACCGTGCCGAATTCACTCCCCCGATGATGGGGCCCCACTTCGGCTCCCAGGGCGTGAGCGATAAGCTGATGGCCATAGCAAATGCCGAGCAAGGGGGTTTCAGCTCGGATGACGGTTTGTATCCAGCCGGCGGTATACTCACTCCAGCTTTCTTGATCGGTAACCATGGCATGGGAACCCGTGATGACCACACCGGAGAACTTCCGGGGGTCGGGCAGCTGATCACCGGCATGGGGTTGCGTGACCTCTATTTTATCGGGGCTCACGCCGATGCCAGATATGATCCAGTCGTCAAAGTCGCCGTGGCGTTCGGCGATGCGGGGAAAGGTTGATCCCAGTTTCACAATCAGAAGATGTCGCATCTCATCCTTGAACCGCGATAGTGAGCGCATTCCCCGCAGCTTGCTGCGGGGTTAGCGAGCGAATCAGAAAATAGATAGAATTCCTCTCGGGGAAGATTCCCTGCAGCTTGCTGCAGGGTACGCTTCAATATATTTTGACCGGTTTGCTTCCCTGCAATCAGCACCTATTGGCAAAGGGCCCAAAGAAGCTATTGCTGGGATCGGGGTAATTTCTGTCCGCCAAGATGATCGCCCCGGTGCTTTTACCCGGCAGCGGGCGATTGCCGCCCGAAAAGCCCCACCCTTGAGTGCGGGAGGCTTCACTTAGTGCCGAAACAATCTTTATCCCCGAGACACCCTGCTGTCAAGACCGACGGATGTATGTCTTGACATCACACGGATTCGGTAGTTATTTGAGGGGTCGGGGTGTTTTTTTCACGACAAGCTGATCGCCCCGCTGCTTCCAAGGGCCAGAGGGCGATTGCCGCCGAGAAAGGCAAAACACGGCGTCGGTTCTGGTTGGATTGAGCGTTTTAAATGGCCGGCAGTAAAATGCAAGGCCGTTGCCGCTGTCAGGCTTGGCAGGCAACAACCCGGCATCTTGCCGTGAAAAAAATACCCCGGCCCCTCAGTTATTTATACTTAAATTGAGAGGCTGCGGGTTCCCCGGCCAAGGTTGTAAAGATCGATAAACTTAGTTTAGATTTGCGGGATAAGGGTATCACTCGGTAAAAGGAGGAGCGTATCAATGTCTAAAACAGATGAAAATAGTTCGAAAAAGCTGCTGAGCAACCCGGCGGTTCAGGAGATGACCAGTAATATAAATCCGGAGTCGATTGAAAGAAATACCAGTGTTCCGTCCAAATGTGATGTATTTTCTCATTCCTACACGGCACTCAGTCAATTGGCGACCTATCAATTTGTCATCGACAAGGAGGCTAAAAAAAGGCTGCCGGATATTATCAATAATCGGGTTGATAAAATTGTCGGACTGGAATGCCCCGATGAGTCCTTCAAAGAGAGATATCACCATCGACGAAATATCGGTATTGTTTTTTCGGGCGGACCGGCCCCCGGAGGACATAATGTCATCGCGGGGCTTTATGATGCGGCCAAGAGAACCAATCCGGACACAAAAATCTATGGTTTTCTGCTCGGGCCGGACGGAATTATCGAAAATGAGGCCATACTGCTAAACGACAGCCTCGTTGACAAGTACAGAAATATTGGTGGTTTTTCCATGATCAAGACCGGCCGGACCAAAATCGATACCGACAAGAAAATGGCATTGTCGGCCGAGACATGCAAAAAATTGCAACTCGATGCGCTCGTCATCGTGGGCGGCGACGATTCCAATACCAATGCCGCTTTTTTGGCACAGAAGATGTTTAAGGACGGTCCTCAGGTCATTGGCGTACCCAAGACCATTGATGGGGATATCCAGGTAAGGGATGCCGATGGAAGCGTTTTGTGTGCCATGTCCTTTGGTTTTCACACTGCTGCCAGGGCTTTTGCCAATTCCATCAGCAATCTTTGCACGGACGCCAGTTCAGATGTTAAATATTGGCATATCTGTAAGGTGATGGGACGGGTGGCCAGTCACTTGGCGCTTGAAGTCGCGTTGCAAACCCATGCCAATATCACGCTCATAGGGGAGGATTTGGCCAACTACGTGGATCCCGAACGGTTGAAGAACGCCCAAAAGGAGGGAACCATCGACTTTCATGCCTATGGCATGACGTTGCGGCATCTTTCGCGGGTGATCTGTGAAGGCATCGTGAGAAGAGCCGCCATCGGGAAAAATTACGGCGTGATTGTCATCCCGGAAGGTGTCCTGGAATTCATCAACGAAATCCAGGTTTTCATCGTCAAGTTGAATACGATCATCGCCGACTACAATGCAACCCATGACTCGGATTTTCATTCAGCCTTTCCGGTGCTTGAAGACAAGCTGGAATATCTCAGGCGTTTGGCCAAGCGTGCGCGCGAGGATAATGCGTTTACCGTATGGAATACGAGAGATCATGATCTTTTTAACGATATTCCTGAATTTTTCCAAGAAGGACTTCTCACCGAACGGGACAGCCACGGTAATTTTCAATTCTCACTGGTTGAGACCGAAAAAGTTATCGTGGGTCTGGTGAAAGATTATCTGAATATTCTCAAGGAAAAGGGCGAATACAGGTCAGGCATCCAACGGGCCTATTACCAAAAGGTTATGTCAAGAGGTGGGCTGGATCCTGATTATTACGGACCGATGCTCTTTGAAAACTATGCCGAGGGTGATTTTTTGCTTCGGAAATCTTCAATTTTTTCACTCAAAACCCTCAAGCAGGAATTGATCAAGGCAAACCTGCTCAGCGAAAAAGACAAAATCCCGGCGGCTGTGGAGAATATATTTAAAAAATCCGTTCCTAATTTCAAAACCAAAATGCACTTTTATGGCTATGACGGCCGCGGCAATGATCCTACCCGATTCGATTGTAATTACACCTACAATCTCGGATTAACTGTTTTCAGCCTTATCGCCAATGGTTCAACCGGTCAAATGGCGGCCATTAAAAATCTTGAGCATGATTTTTCCCAATGGGAACCCGTTGGGATTCCCATAGCGCCGTTGATGCATCTTGAGGAGCGTAAGGGAAAATTGGAGCTGGTTTTGGAAAAGAGTTTGGTCGATGTCGAATCAACCGCTTTTAAAGTGGTAAAAACGCTAAGGGAAAAATGGCTGTCCGCCGAGCCGGGTGAAGATAATTACAGAAAGCCGGGTCCCATAAGGTTTACCGGCAAAAGTGAGGAAGACCGCCCCATCACGCTCAAGCTGAATGCGTTAGGGAAGTGATAGTGGGAATATGTGCCAAATATAAACACAGGTCTATAGCACGATCCCTCGCTTCTGGCCGATTGCCTATAGGCTGTCCCTTTCGAGGTTCCAGGCTGTCCAGTCATCTTTTTCTTTTGACGGATCAAAAGCCCGGGGCTTGTCCGGTCGACCATCTGCTCCGACGTGCAGTCGCTGTAGCCGGACGAGGATGATTTCCTCCCATTTTTTTTCAGAAACCTCGCGGGGCCATGCGATTTCCGCTTTTGGTCCGCCTTCAACAAAAAGTGGCGCAACGATGCCGACCTTGCCTTCATAAACCCAAATGTCGGTGCTGGTGTCTTGGGCGACCTTTAAATTATACACCGTTCCGCGCACACCGGCCACAGCGGTGGGAGTATGTGCATTGAAAATGCCGCGAGGCGCACCGATCCGGCCGGTGATTTTGGCCCACATTTTACCTAAAAACAATTTGACCGAGAACTTGCGGGTTTTTTTATCCGGAAAATCGGCCTGAATGATTTCAAAAAGTGTATCGGAGGCAAGCCGCACAAGAGAGCCATCCGGCATCGTCAACTCCACACGGCCCTTTCGGCCGGTTTTCACAAACTGGCCCTCAAGAATGTTCGTCCCTTCCTGCAACGGTCTCCAAGGGCCTGTCTCGGCAGCGCCGATAAAGACCTCGCCGCTGAGATAGGTGACTTCGGTCGACGGGGCACTATAGACGTGCGGGATCAAAACCAATGCGAGTATCCAGATCGCCAGGCCACTGCTTACCGGCTTATACTTTTGGGTCACAGTTTCCCCCTACTTCAATTCAATGGTGACTTTATTCGACGATAAGTCAAGCACTTCAATGATCTTGTTGGAAAAGGCTTTCTCGCTGAGATCGTCAGCCAGATTTTGAGCAGAACCTTGAACATCGATGTCCAGTTCTGCGATGCTGCCTTTCATCGAACGTTGATGGATTGATTTGATCCCGCGCGCGTACTTGGGCAGCCAGCTTCTAAACTTTTTCAGATCCGCATAACTGGCGCCTTTAACGATCAAAGAAACGATCCGGGTGCCGCTGGATTCCGCCTGCCACTGCTCCAGAATCTGATCCATGAGTTTTTGACTGACCTTTTGGGTCGCTGCCATCAGGGCCCGGGTGTTGGCGCTGGTAGGGTCTACAAAAGGCACCGCCGCGTGAGCACTGGTAGCCGCGATAATTTCACCGGTGTCGGCTTTAAGCGCGCGCAGGGAGACGTTGGCCTGTCCGGAATAGATCCCCTGGGCTTTACCCGTATTTCTGGCCTGGGCCTGGCCGAAGATGACCAGCTGGGCATCTGTGAGGCTGGCTATTTTTTTGACGCGTTCTTCATCATTGACCAAGCTCAGAGGATCGGCCACTTCAATCTGGCCGGCCACGGCCTGCCGGTCGATAAACTCAAATCCCTTGGCGCGAAAAAACTCAATGAGGGTATTTTCCACAACACCCAGGCTGGTGGCAGACAACACCGCGCTATCGCCGCCTTTCTCCGCCTCCGGTTGTCCTTCTTCACGGATGGATTGTTCGGCAACCAGCACCATAAGTTTGGGTCGATCCATACGTCGGATTAAATTCTTTATGGCCTGTAGCGAATCATTTAGCTTTTCTAGACCGACGATCGCGGCGATCTCAATTTCCAATTCGCCGCCACGCACCTTTTCTGAGACGATTCTATAAGTTTCAATGTATCCGCTGGAAAGACTCAAAATGCGATCATTGATTAATTGGAAATTCTGGGTCACGGTTTCCGAGGAGATCATGGTCCCCATGGCTTGTTCGACGGCTTTTCTCTGGGCGTCTTCAATGGCCCGATCCCGCGCGGCCGCTTTATCCTCCCCGTAAATCGTTCCATAACCCTTGGTGGTGATTTCCCTGGATTGTGCAAGGGTGCTGATGATCACGATGAGTGATACCGTTGCAAGCATTGCCAAGGCAACCGATATTCGTTTTGTCATGGTCCATTCCTCCTGCCGCTTTCGTGAGCATTCACAAGGCAATAAAACTAATATTGAACTGTATTTTCGGTGATGATCACCACACGGCCCTGGTTGAACAACCCGGTCAAATTTTCTAAATCTTTGAGCCGGTCGGCATCTTGGGCCGTCAATACCAAACGGCTCGAATCTTCTTCGGCCTTGGCCGCCCTTACAGTGAGGGGTAATTTGCCGATTCTTTTATCGGATTTAGCGGTCCCGTGCGAGGATCGGTATCCTACCACACCCTGGAGTTGAGCATAGCCACGCGCAACCGCATCTCCGTCATAAATAATGGTGCCGTCCGGAGCTGCCAACTGCGGCGCTAAAACAGGTGAAAAATTCAACCCTGTGGCATCTACGATCAGACCCGTGGGGCCGGAAGGGGTGAAGGTCTTTGAAGATTCCCCCTGGTGGCCGAGACCTGCTCCTCTGACAGCGATGCCGTCTATCCAGGCGGCCAGCACGATTTCCGACGTTCCATCTTTATAATATTTTGCATCGCAGCGGATCGCATTTTTCACGACACCCCGGGTGTGCCTTGATGCCGTTGGTTCCTGTTTCAATGCCAGACTGCCACGGACCTTCAAATCCAACAGCGCCTCCATGAGTTTTCTTTGAGCATCCACCTCGGCTGCGCGTTCCATCTTGCGCAACCGCACGCTGGCATCTTCTTTGCCGCTGAAATCAATCCTGCCGAATCCACGGGCCAAAACGATTTTTCGTTCCCAATCGACCAGGCGATCCTTTACCTTTTCAGCCAGATTTTTGCATTCAAGTTTTCGCACGGGAGCGGTGATGATTACAACTTTGCCGTCTCCCAGAAAGGCGGGCAGATCGATGAGACCGTCTGCTGATTTTTGATCAACTACCAGGTCTGACGGTGAAAGGGATCCGAGACCGATCGCCCGGACCCGCAGGGGTCTTTTGCCGACAAACCGGCTGTCGACAGCTGCCGGATCGTCTACATATTGAACGGCGCCCCTTTTTGTGATCACCTTCCGTTTCACGTTTTGCTGGCTGAAGAGTATCCTACCGTCTGTTGCCAGCAGACGAGGTGCAAAAGCCGGTGAAAAGGTCAAATCCCTGGCGTCAACGATCAGGCCGGTAAACTTGGACTTTGAGGCCGCGACCCGTGAGCCTGCATTAGGGAGCAAAGCTTTTGCAAGCTCGCCCGCCAAGGGCACCTTGACGACCATGTCAACGCCGCCGTCGGCGTAAAATTTTGAATTGCAGATTTTCAGGTGCGGAACATAAGCTTGTATTTGCACCAGAATTCGAGGATTGTCGGCCACCAGCCGATCGCTGGTGACGGTGACACCGGCGAGCACTTCTGCAATCTTACGATAGGCATCAAGGGTTGCGGCTCTTTGCGTCTCGCGTTTAATGGCCGATAGGGGTTTGTAAGGGTCAGACAGATTCGGCGCAGCGGTACCTTGGACAAAGACCGCATTTTCAGTCCACACGATACCGCCATGGCTGATGTTATCGGCAATGCTGCCGCAGCCGTCATCGGATTCGCTCACCGCTGCGAAAAGACCCAGCCCACCGAACGCAAAAAAAGCGGTTATCAAGGATGTCCAGCGGGGTATTAGACTCGCCATTGGCATTCTCCTAAGATTTTATTATCCTTCTAACGGTTCCTTATAATTGCGGAAAACGTCCTCGAGGTGTTGCAGGGCTTTTGTTTTTAGGGTTGAATTTTGGATCATTTTCACTTTTTCATCAAAAATAGCGTTGACAAAATTTTCAACAGCCAGAATTTTTTCGCGTCGCCGCAACTTTTCTTCACCGGATTCAAAATAGGTTTTTTCTAAATTATTCAAAGGTTGCAACGCCTCGCGTCCCAAATCGCTGACGACCTCATTTGTTAATTCCTGCAGCAGCTCCGTGTCGGTGGGAATTTCAAGCGGATCATACTTGATGGCGGCAATTTGAACGCCGGCACTGGTCTCATCCTTTGCCACCTTTGTACGGGATATGGTGTCCACGAGTATGTTTTCGCCGGTCTTTACGTCCACGATACGGAATGAAACGGTGACAAATGCCACCTTTTTATGGGTGGAAACCTTATATTCTTTCTCCACGTCCACCATTTTGTGAATAAAGGGTATGGGTGCTGCGTCAAGCTGTTCCTTGGTGGGATTGGGATTTCTGGCCTTCCAGTTGAGGTACTCAATATTTTCCTCGGTTTTCTTGACTTGATAGGCAACCGTTTTTGTATCCGAGTAGCTGGTGGAATCAACATTGTAACGCAATACGCTGCCCATGACCATCACATCGATACCGTACACGCGTCCCATTTCTTTGGCGTTTTGGGAGGAAACCACACCGATTTGCCCCAATTTCATTTCATCCAGGATCGATTTTAGGTTTTCTCTTTCTAAAATTTTAATATCCCTGCTGGCGGTCTTGAACAGATATGTGCTCAGATTATTTGCGAATATCATCCCGGCATCAGGAGCATAGCTCGGAGGGCCGAAATCAAATACCGCGATCGATTTTTTCAGCCGCCTTATAATTTCATCCTCCATGGCCTGGGTGAGATAAAAGATGTCGGGGTAATCCGGATCGATGCTTTTGATTTTTTCATACCAATACCAAGCGGCGCCATAGTGACCCGCATCTTTAAAACGGTTTGCCAGCAAAGCGGCCTTGGAAGTTAGTTCAGCACCAAGCGCATCGGCCATTGCGCTCACCTCGCGATCCTCGATACTGCCGGCGTACTGGAACGCCTGGCTCCAATTCTCAAAGGCTTTGAGGAGCCAACCGGCGTAAATGTGGGATTTGCCCTGGCGCACATAATATATTGCAGCTCTTGATCGCATATTATTTCTGGCCCTGATGACACTCTGATCTTGCGGCGCATATTCGAGAGCCCGGTCATAAGACTTCCTGGCATCATTCCAACGCTGTTCCGCAGCCGCCTTTTCGGCCTTTTCGACAAAATAATCCTTGTTATCCCGTTTCATGGCCAGAGCCAGTAGCTTTGTGGCCTCCGGATATTCTCCTTTCAAAGTCAGGGCTTTGCGTAGAAAATCTGCAGCACCGGTGAAGTTTTCTTCCTCAAACTCGGCTTTTCCCTGCTTATAAAATGCCAGGGATCCCCTGTCGGTAGTTTGCTTCATCAGCCGAGGCGTGTCTTCATAGCCGGGAAACACCCGCTGGATTTGCTGCAAACCAGAATAGGCTTCAAGCCACTGCTCGGATTGGATGTGCTTATTGGCCTGACCATGAAGATCCCTTACTTTTGCCGATAGAGCATTTTCCTCGCGGCGCAACCTGTCCCCAAAACGTATCACAGCCGTTTGAGTCGGGCTTATTTCCTTGGCCCGGGCGAGTTTGGCCTTGGCCTTATTGATGGTTGAAATCGACGGCGGGGATTGTGCTGTGAGGATTTGATCGGCCTCCTTTAACAAAGCCCTGATGAGAGATTCTTTCAAGTCCGACAGTGCTTTTTGATATCTCTCATTCTTTGGTTCCTGGGCTATGGCCTGCTCAAGGTGTGCCATGGCTTCTTCGTACTTTCCGGCCTGACTGAGCTGCATACCCGATTCAAACTGCTTTTTGCCGGAAGCACAGGACCCCAGCACAACTGTCAACATGAGAACCATACCGATGTGGCAATATCCCTTCGCTTTCATAACCGGCCTCCGATAACAATATTTCGAGGGTTGAACCTTAACGGGTTGTTGCCCAAACATTTTTGAGCGGTCATTAAGGCGACCCATCGTCTGACTGAAAGTTTGGTTTTATCCCAAAAGAAGCAGGGGTAATGGAGCTTGGAGCATTGGCGTGTTGAAATCAGGATCTATTTAAGTGAGGGGTGCTTATGGTGTGTTGCGTGTTTCGCGTTGCGGGTTGAAAGATCTATCGCGCAACCCCTAACTCGCAACAGCTGCTTCTGACACTGCTCCGCTACCCCGTTGCACCAAATTTGCAGTTTTAATGGATTCCAGATTTCAATTATATATTCGGTGAGTTATTGAAAACGATAGCCTTCAATCCCTATATCGGTTAGCAACTTGATTGTCAAGAAGAGGAGGGGATTTCAGGGCGGGCGGGGGAATTACCCTGCTGGTGTAAAAAATCGACGTTGAGGTATTATCTAATCCATGGCCTCCAGCACTTCAAACCCGCTTTCTTCGAGTGCTTTTTTTATAACGCCGGTCTTGCAGGCCGAAAGCCGGAAATAGTATATTCTATTATTTGTCTGCCGCGCGGCCATGGCGACATTAACGATGTCCCCGCCCTTATCGTTGATAATTTGTGTGGCTTTTTTGAATGACCCCGGTTTGTCCTCAATGACGACATCGATGCGTGAACTCGATGTCAGAAGCCCCATCATATCTATAAAAGCACGCAAAATATCCGTGGCGGTAATTATACCCACCAGCTTATGGTCTTTTACGACCGGCATCCCGCCGATTTTGTGTTTATAGATCAGTTGGGCGGCGACTTCCAGATCATCATCCGGACCGACGGTGATCGGCTCGTGGATCATTAGATCGGTAAGGGAAAGATTGCCGACCATCGATGGGATAAGCCCTTGCTTCATATCTGCCAGGGTAACAAATCCCCGCAGGATAGATCCGGAAGACACCACCGGCAGATGACGAATGGAGTTGACCTTCATTAGTTCGATCGCTTCGGTGATCGTAGCATTCTCGGTGATGGTAATCGGGTCGGGTATCATCAGTGAACCAATTTTCATGGTTATTTCCTCAATTAGTGATTTTGAAATTGGCAAAAATATTCACCTGCCTGTATTACTGTGTCATAGAAACCGGTTGATAACTACAAAGCGGTTCCTGGGCCAAGATATCGCCGGTAGCTTCAAAAGCCCGTGCTCTGCATCCGCCGCAGACTCTTTTATACTCGCATTGACCACATTTGCCGGTCAATTTATCATAATTGCGCAGGTCTGTAAAAACTTCGGAGTGATTCCAAATATCGGCAAAAGAGGTTTTGTTGATGTCACCGCAATCGACATGCAAAAAGCCGCAGGGCTGAACAATACCGCGGTGTGACACGAAACAAAAACCGATACCGCCCAGACAGCCTCGGGTTACGGCATCCAATCCATGGGATTTGAAGCTGATTTTGTGCCCGTCCTTTTTGGCGCGTTGCCTGAGAATGCGATAGTAATGGGGTGCGCAAGTAGCTTTCAGCTGCAACGGCGTGGTTTGCCTTTGATCGTAAAACCAGTTTAGGGTTTGTTCGTACTCCCGGGCATTGATTTCCTGGTCGACGATATACTTGCCGCGACCGGTCGGCACCAACAGGAAAATGTGATGGGCGACAGCCCCCAACTCGGTGGCCAGTTTCAGAATCTGCGGAATTTCCGAGAGATTTGTTTTGGTGATTGTGGTGTTGATTTGAAACTCAATACCGGCTTGCTCTGCCAGCCGGATGCCGTTAAGGGCCCCTTCAAAGGCCCCCTCAACCCCTCTGAAACGGTCGTGACTTTCTTTTGAAGCGCCGTCCAGACTGATGCTAATTCGTTTAATTCCCGAAGCTATCATCTGTTCGGCTATTTTTTCAGTGATCAGTGTGCCATTGGGGGCCATGACCATGCGCAATCCGTTTTGGGTACCGTAACTGGCGATATCGAAGATGTCTCGGCGAAGCAGTGGCTCCCCGCCGGTAAGTATAACAATGGGCTTTGCGACTTCTGCGATTTGATCGAGGAGACGGAAGGCGGCTTGCGTATCGAGCTCATTTTCATGCGGACCGCAAGTTGCCGAGGCGCGGCAATGCATGCAGCTCAGGTTGCAATTGCGCGTTGTCTCCCAGGCCACCAGACGCAGGGACGCCGTTTTTATTTCTTTGTGGGGATTTGAAGGAGCTGGTGTTTGATGAACATTGTCGTTTATCATGACCGGTTCGCTTCCCTGCAAGCCCCGCCTTTTAAGGCGGGGTTAAGGGAAGCTATCTGAAACAGATATCTTCCTTTCCGGGAAGCCCCGCCCCTTGGGGCGGGGAGCTTCACTATTTTTCTTTTTGAGCACATAATTTCCGTTACGCGTTACGAGTTTCGTGTTATGGCCATATGAAACATAATACCGACCTCGCAACCCGGGACACGCGACACGCAACAAGTTTTCAAACCAACTAATCCAATCAATTTAACTTCTGATCTCCTTTGCCGCCTCCAGGGCAAAATAAGTCAGGATCATATCGGCTCCGGCGCGTTTGATGGCCGTTAGGGTCTCCATCATGACTTTGGTGCCATCGACCCAACCCATTTTATCAGCGGCTTTGATCATGGAAAACTCGCCACTGACGTTATAGGCCGCCAGGGGCAAATCGGTTTCCTGCCGCACCCGGTAGATGACATCAAGATAGGGTAGGGCCGGTTTGACCATGATGATATCGGCACCTTCCTCGACATCCATGGTGACCTCCCGGATGGCCTCCAGGGCATTGGGCGGATCCATTTGATACGTCCGTCGATCACCGAATTTGGGCGCCGAATCGGCCGCCCCCCGGAAAGGGCCATAGTAAGCCGAGCAATATTTAGCGGCATAAGACATGATGGGAATATGGGCGTAGCCGTTTTCATCCAAGACATCCCGGATTTCCGCCACCCGGCCGTCCATCATATCCGACGGCGCGACCATATCGGCACCTGCTTTGGCGTGTGAAAGAGCGGTTTTTGCCAGCAAATCGAGGGTGGCATCATTGTCGATGATTTGTCCGTCCACTATTCCACAGTGACCGTGATCCGTGTACTGACATAGGCATACATCCGTGATGACGGCTAGATCGGGCAGTGCTTCTTTTAGGGTTCGCGTCGCTTTTTGAACGATACCGTCGTCGGCATATGCAGCCCTGGCCAGGGAGTCTTTTGTCTGGGGTATTCCGAACAGGATCACCGCAGGAATGCCGGTCTCCTGGGCGTCTTTGGCCGTTTTGACCAAATTTTCCAGGGACAGCTGAAAATGTCCCGGCATGGCGGGAATCGGATTTCGGATACCCTCCCCGCCGATCGCAAAGAGCGGCAGGATGAGGTCATCCACCGCCAGGGTGGTTTCGCGTATCATGCGGCGAAAGGCTTCATTTTGTCTTAAACGCCTGGGTCGATACTCGGGAAACAGCATCATAACTCCTTCATGGATTGCGGCTTTCAGCAGGTTTTTCCAATGGCGGCAGCATCCGCAATTTCCTCGTCGGTAAGATAGCAGGCCGGATCCGGCGCCCACACGTCGCCGCTCACCGCTTCGGCCCGCACCCTGAAATTACCGCCACAAATATCCAGCCAGCGGCAGGTCGCGCAACGGCCTTGCACGAAATTTTTTTTGTCCTTGAGCTTCTTCATGAGAGGCTCGGTGGTGTCGGTCCAAATTTCGGAGAACGGACGATCCTTGACGTTTCCAAAACTGTAGTGGCGCCAGAATTGATCGGCATAAACCTCACCATCCCAGCTGACACATCCGATACCCCGACCCGAGTTATTGCCTTCATTCATTTGCAAGAGCTCGAGGACCTCTTGCGCCCTTTTGGGATCCTCTTTCAGGAGTCTCAAATACAGATAGGGGCCGTCGGCGTGATTGTCGACGGTCAAAACTTCCTTGGGTTTTCCTTTTTCATGCAGTCGACGGGTGCGATCAATGATGAGATCTACGGCGCGCCGGGTTTCTTCATGGGTCAAATCTTCCTCGACAAGGGTCGAGCCGCGCCCGGCGTATACCAGGTGGTAAAAACAGACTCTGGGAATGTCCATCTCCTCGAGCAGATCGAATATATGCGGGATTTCATTGACATTGAACTTGTTGATCGTAAAACGCAGCCCCACTTTTATCCCCGCCGCCTGGCAATTTTTTATGCCGCCTATGGCGGATTTGAAGGCGCCTTTTACCCCTCTGAAACGATCGTTGATGTCTTGCATCCCATCCAGACTGATCCCGACATAGGAAAGACCGATGTCTTTGAGGGCACGCGCGGTTTCGGGGGTTATGAGCGTACCGTTGGTGGATATAACCGCCCGCATCCCCTTTTTTACCGCATAGCCGGCGAGTTCTGGCAGATCCTTGCGGACCAGCGGCTCTCCGCCCGAAAATAACAGCACGGGTACACCAAAACCGGCCAGGTCATCGATTAAAGATTTGCCCTGCCGGGTGCCAAGCTCATTTTTAAA
>JASFTQ010000019.1:0-27496 GCA_050053515.1 Desulfobacterales bacterium
AAATCCTGGATGGATTTATACGCATTGTGTTTTACAGATACAGGAGAGTAATATTTTATATCATACTGAAGTTTTTATAAATCATTTTATTTTAGGGGAAAAAGATCTTGTATGTCAACAAAATAACCACACAATATGTAGTATTTTCATGGGATCGAAAGCCTAGCAACGGAACTTGAGGTGGTCCTGGGGGCACTGGCGTTTTAGGAGGGTTCCTTCAAGCCGTTTTCCATCGCCAACGTCCGGCCGCGTCTTTCGAGAACCGTAATGAGCACCACAAATATCGATGCCTGTACGAGCAACAGAATGGCATCAAAAAATTGCGCATTACGGATTAGAAGGGCACTTGCTCCAAGACAAAAGCTCATGAGATAGATGAAGAGTACACTCTTTTTTTGCCCCCCAAGTGCATATGCAATGCGGTGGTGGAGATGATCTCTTCCGACGTATTCAATCCATTGCCGCAGACTCAGGACTTTGCCCGTCAAGATACGATCAACCGTGATATGGATCATATCAAAGATCAAAACCCAAAATATCAGCAAGGGGGAGGCGAGCGCCACCATTGGGCTGGCCTCGGCCCAGTCCCCGTAGACCGCGACACAAGCCAGAATAAACCCTATCGCAGTGCTGCCGCTGTCTCCTAAAAATATAAAGGCCTTCCCGTTTTTTCTGAAATTGTAGGGTAAAAATCCGAGGCAACTTCCCAACATGGCCACCGCAATCCAGCCCAGAAGGGGTTGATTGGTTTGAAATGCCACCCATCCTAAAAATAAAGAGATAATGGCGCTCAGGCCGGCGGCTAAACCGTCCATGCCGTCGAAAAAATTCATGGCATTTGTGATCCCGATAATCCAGAGGAGTGTCAAAGATATGTTGCTCAACTGCGCGATCAATCCCAAGTTTTCGGGGACAACCTTCAACACAATACCGAAACATATAACAAATGACGAACAGAAAATTTGGACAAGCAGTTTTAGGCCGGCAGAAATTTCGCGGCAGTCATCCGCCAGACTAACGGCAAAAATCAGCACTGCAGCCCCCAAAATGGACCAGAGCTTCACAGAGAATATGCCGTTTGTCAGAATGACGGTTAAAAAGGCTGCGAAGACGGCCGCACCGCCCAACAAAGGCGTGGCCGTGGCATGAAGCTTTCTTGACCCGGGTCGGTCGAGGATATTCAAGCGGTATGCCAGCCAGCCAAAGACAGGTGTCAGACAGAATGAAACAGCGAAGGATAACAGCAGCACAAGGACCCAGCGGTAGCCCATGTCTAAAATGTAGCGTCTGACATAGGGTATCATCAGGACCAGAAAGAATAAAATCATGGAATAATAAACGGGGCGCCGCACGAAATTGTTATTCGAAATTTTTTGCACGTCTAACCTCTTTGCTTGTTTGATTTAATGATTGGATCACAAGATCTGTTTCCTTTTCCGTAAGAGAAGGATATATGGGTATCGAAAGGGATTGAGACCAGACCTGATCGGTTAAAGGATACCCCTCCTGCCGTAAGTAGCGGTGAATCGGTCTATGCACCGGTCGCTCAGATCGGATTCCCCTGGCCCTGAGTTCACGTATCCAGGGGGTTGCATCAGTGCCCAATCCGATAACGTATCTGAAGTAAATATGCCCGGGGGCCCTGAAAGGAAGTCGAACGCCGAGGGATGCCAGGGCGCTGTGGTATGTTTGCGCAATACGCCGGCGATGGCGGATGAAGCTCTCGAGTCGATCCAGTTGAGATAAACCGATGCCCGCCTGTATGTCCGTCATCTTGTAATTAAACCGAATTTTATACCCCTCGGTTTTGTCATATTCCCTGAGATCCCTGGCTGCATCGACGATTTCTTTTGACCGGGAGACGATCATACCCCCCTCACCGGTTGTCAGCACCTTGGTGGCGTAAAAAGAGAAGATGGCAGCCTCTCCCAAAGTACCCAGTTGGTTTTTTTGGCTGCAGGCTCCGACAGCTTGAGCACAATCTTCAATCAGCGGCACACCCAAACCGGATAGACTTTCCAAGTCGGCCGCCAAACCAAAGAGATGGGGCACGATAACCGCCCGGCTGCGTTTGGTCAGACGCTTCTTTACGTCATCCGGGTCGAGGTTGTAGGAGTGAGGGTCTATCTCCGCCAGCACAGGCGTTGCACCGACATAGTTCAGCGCATTGAGCAGCGCAGGGCAAACATAACTGGGAATGATGACCTCGTCCCCGTATCCGATCTTCAGGGCCAGCAGTGTCAAATGCAGCGCGGCCGTACCGGAACTGACACACACGGCGTATTCGGTACCCAGTTTTTGGGCAAAAGCGGTTTCGAATTTTGCCACCAGCTCTCCCTGGGCGATCTGGCCGGATTCCAGCACCCTGGTAACCTGTTGGATCTCCTCCGGCCCCAGGGTCGGCCGCGAATGCGGGACAATGGGTGTATCTGTTTTAGAGCTACGTATCAAGTTGTCCATCCTCGTCAAAACAACCTGTCATACGATTAACGGGGTTAGGCGGTTCGGCGATTTGAGATCTCAAATGGATAAGATTTAAGTCAAACGGCTTCGTAAATGCTACATATGCAAGGCGTGCGAGCATTGAGGAGAGAGTCGTACATACAGTACGTCGACCGACGAGATGCGAAGCACAACACAGCAGATGGATTTATTACGAAGTCGTTTAAATGTTGATGAATAGCCTCAGAGCCCTAAATGCTTCGGCAAATTTCACCCGTCCCTGGGTTCCGCGAAAATTGGCGGTGGAACGGGCCAGTTCAGTAATTGTGAGGTCTTTTATATTGGTTTTTGTAATTTGTGAGCGATGTGCCTTTAAAGCCTCCATTTTTCGGTCTATGGTGCTGAAGATATCCACAAAAATTTGAGGATCAAAATTCTGAGTGGTGGGGCCTTCGTAAAAGAGGACGTTGCGGATGTAGCGTGTGGCGGAAATGACAACCTGGGCCAGATGGCGGTGGTCTTGATGGGTATCATCCGGATGATGGCAGAAAATAAAATCAGGTTTAATCGTTGCGATGACGCTTTCAACCTGGCTGATAATGTCTTTGTCTACTTGAATGTAAGTATCTTCATGTCCCCCCCAAAAAATTTCTTTGACACCTAATAGCGTTTTTGCATCGAGCTGCTCCCCTTTTCGAGTGGATGCGGCGGCACCCAGACCGCCTTTGGTCATTACCAAAAGATATAATTGGTGGCCCCTGTCTGCATATTTTATCATGGTCCCACCGCAGCCGAACTCAATGTCATCCGGATGCGCGCCGATGGCCAGAATTTTCATCTTTTTCATCTATTGCCCCTATCTATAAGCCTTGGGATTATACTCTCTGATTTTTTCAATGCCGTTAGGACCGCAATTGAATAACAAATCAACAATGGATAAATGAGATTGGAAGTCCCCGTAAAGTTGCGGATACCGCGGGTGATGGAAATCCTGCAAGGCCACCCGAATTCCTTTTTTTCTGAATCGCTCCAGATCCATGTAATTGGCGCCGTTGGTACCTGATAAATAAGTGTCGGCCCCCAGGGTTTGGCAGATATCGATCAAGCGGTCCGTGGGATCTTCACGAAGCTGCAGTTCAGAAGCGTTGACGACGGTTTTTTTTTCAAGGTTTAACATCTCAATAATTTGCTGAACCAGATAAATGTTTAAATCGGCCAAAAGCTCCCATTGTTTTGTATAAACCTGTTCAAAAAAACTGATGAAGGCATCGAAAAAGGGAGCTTTACTATAATTGGTGATTAACGCCTGAAGGTGTTTTTTTTGCCAGTTGACCTGGTTGTTAATCCTGACCGTGTCGATCTTCTGGGGGAATCGATAAAGAACCGGCACCGTCAACCACTGCCATCCGCTAGCAGTTTTGATGCGATTGCGGTTTTGCCACTCATTCTTTTTGTACTGGACATTGTCCAAGAAACAAAAAAATTCAGCCTTATCGATTTTGTCAAAATAGCCCAGCCAAGGCAGGTACTGGGGCTGATGGACCGCAATAATCAAAACTGTTTTTCCTTATTTGCCAACAAAAATGGGATTGGAAAGCAGTTTGCCATGGGTGCTGTCCCTGATTTCAAGGCGATAAAAAGTTTTTCCGCTCCAATTGTCCTGGTCGGCAAAATGAAACTCCAAAGGCGTCACACCAACGAAGGACTGCCAGATTTTGCCTCCCCTGATCAAAGATACATGGACGGTCATGCGCTGATGGTTGATTGCCGACACCCTGCCCTCCAGGATTGGGATACTTCTCAAATCCAGACTTTCACCCATTACGGCCTTTTTAGGGATAAGCCTATCCGTAATCTGAAATTTTTCCAGCACCATTCTGGGTTCTTTAGATTTTCGAACCGCATAAACGCGACCATTTGAAAGCGCATCGAGGACCTCGGCAGCGGTTTTGCTTTTCACCAGGAAAATCGTTTGGAACGAATCCAGTTGGACCCCTTTATTTTCTCTGTGAAAATCAGCTCCGGCGATTGCCCATGGGGCTTTATCCCGCTTCCCCTGACAGAACTGGTTAAGAGCACGATCCCACTGCCGTCCGGGATTGGTAGCCGTGAAGGTGTCACCGTATATGGCAGAAAATCCCGTATAGTTTTTGGCATCAATGAGATCGTTGGCGTAATGCCGGGTGACTAACTTTATGGGACCCAATACGACACCGGCAGCCGAGTAGTTCGATTCGGGGTGAGCCCAGAAAGTGAGTCCCTGGTGTTGATGAACGTAATCAATGACTTCCTGGTAAGGTTCGATCCCCTGATCGCCGTGATAAGAATCAAATCGAGCACATTGAAACGGGTGATGATTAATCAGCAAAAGGAGGCTGCAGACCCCAACCACAGCGCCCAGGATCTTCAGCATTTTTCGCTGAAAAAATAAAAAGAGACCAATAAAAAATGAAATCAGAAAAAAAACACTCCTTGGAAATAGTTGCAAAAAAAACCGTTTGGAATATCCATTATGCAGTATCGGCACTTGCCGATAGTCCGCCGGTTTTTGCATGCCGACCAGCAAAAGTTCTTTGCGGTAATCATGAGCGGTGAGATTTTGCTTTAACGGGCTTCCGGTCCAATAGTAAAAAGGCGAAGATTGGACCCCGGGGATAATGATGACATCATTTTGTAGATTATTTTGCCGTTCAATCTCAGCCAAATAATTTTGCGGCCCAAGTTGAATAACGGACCTTCTCTCTTTTCTCTTTTTGATAATGCGCCTCAGGGGGGGCAATCCATACTCCATGACGACCAGGTCATGGTCCGTCAACACCAACACTGCCAGATTTTTATCCTTTGCTTTTGCGACCAGCTGACCAACGGAATATTTACCCGAGCTGAAGGTGGTATGGACATGGATAACTCCCGGCAGTTGCAAAAAACCTTCAGCCCAAGCCGCCGGAGCAAGATATGCAAAGAATAACAGTAAACCGATCGCTGTTTTTATTCTCATGGTGTTGACAAAAAAGTTTTGATGACTGCTAGAAATGATTTGGGCAACAGCCCGTCAAGCCTTAAAGCCTCCGTTTAACAAGGTCCTATACAAGGCATCGATTTTCTCGACCATGGCCTCTGCTGTAAAATCTTGACATCGAATCTTGCCGGTTTGTCCCATGGCGCCGGCCTTCTGAGGATCGTCTAAAAGGTTTAAAATGGCATCTGCCAGGGAAATGTCGTCTCCTGGGGGTACTAGCAAGCCATTTTCTTGGTGCTTTACCAAATCCGGAATGCCCCCGCTGCGGCTGGCCACAATTGGTCTTGCAGCGGCCATGGCTTCAACCAGCACGCGACCCATGCCTTCGTTTAAAGACGGCAGAACAAATATGTCAAAAAGCGGCAGAATTTCATGGATATCCTCTCGCCAGCCCAAAAACTTGACTTTACCAGAAACGCCCATTCGAGAGACTTCTTTTTTTAAATCCGCTTCCAAAGCTCCTTTCCCGACGAACACCAATTCAACCTCAGCGTTGCTTTGCCAAACATGACCCATGGCTTTGAGCAAAATCATCGGTCCTTTGATCGGAAGCAACCAGCCGACCGTACCGACGACCTGTTTTTGGGGATTTAGGTTCAGTTGGTCCTTCTTATCCAAAGTGTCGATTTTGACTTTCAAAAACCTATGGATTTCGACACCGCTGTGGATTGTGGTGATTTTGTCCGGCCGGCAGACCGCGTATCTGATGTAATCTTTTTTTTCTTCTTCGGTAAGGGCGACCATCTTGTCGGTGAGGAGAGCAAAAAATGTTTCCAGCAGGATAAAAAACCGGGTGGTCAAAGGGCCAAAGTGGCCGTAAAAAACATGCCCGTGAAAGGTATGGACAATAAAGGGCACGGCCGCCAGTTTTGCTGCCAAACGCCCCAGAATGCCTGCTTTGGACGTGTGGGTGTGAACGATGGTGGGTCTTTCAGTGAGCATCAGGCGGTATAATGACCAAAACGTTTGAATGTCTTGGACCGGATCGATTTTTCGTACCAAAGACGGCGCGCTAACGACCCTGAGACCGTTATGCGCTGCATTCTCGATTTGTTTCGCGACTAACTGCTGCTCAGACGGTGTCATTTGCGATTCCAACGAGAGCCCATGGGCAAGTATGACTTCATAGTTCATTTTACTCAATCCCAGGCAGGTCAGCAACGTGTTTTGGGCCGAGCCCCCCATATCCAGACGAGTGATGACATGCAGGTTTTTTATCATGCAAAGGTTTTTGAATGAAAAATAGATTTTATCCCATAGGCAGCAGCAGGGGAGTGTTGAAGCACTGGGTGTTGAAATCACAAACCATTCGTAAAATGAACACCTCTGCCACCGACTTCATCCCGACGGCAAGATAAGCGCTGACAGTTGTTTAAGATGTCGGTCCCAGGAATAGTGTTCTTGTGCAAATTCTCGACATTGTCGCCTCAAGGCGCTATATGCTCTCGGATTTTTTGCATAGCGTTGGATTGTCGAGCCAATTCCCAGGGCCATGGCTTCAGCCGAGGCATCCCGGAACAAAAAATCTGAATCGAAACGTGCCAAAATCTCCTTCGTGGCGCCAACCGGAGTTCCTAAAACAGGTGTGCCACAGGCCATTGACTCGGGTGTTACCAGGCCGAATCCTTCTAAAAACCGTGTCGGTAGAATAAAAAAATCTGCCGCTGCGTAATATTCCGGCAATACACGCGGAGGGATAAAGCCCGTCATTTTGACGTCCTCATACAGCTTTAGATCCGATCTCAAACGCTTAAGATTTTTCTTTTCGGGGCCATCTCCGCCCAGCGTCAAATGTACCGCAATTTGCTGCTTTTTTAGCCGGGCCACACATTTTAGTAAATTATCCAGCCCCATTCGGGGCTCCAGATTGCGGACAGTCAGCAGATGCGTCTTCCCTTTCGGCAAACCGAGTTGCGCTTTGATGCTGTTGCGCTTTTGAGAGGGTCTAAATCTTTCCAGATCCACTCCCCCGGGATTCACTATGATTTTGTCTGGCGCAATTCGATGGATCGCCCGAACCTTGTGCTCCATATAACGACTTTCCACCATCACCTTCTGCGCTCTTTTAACGCAAAAACGTTCCAGAATCCGGCGTGCCCCGGCCGGAAAAAAATTTATGAGAGAACTGCGATGCGCGTTCAGCAATAGATATTCTTCATGGCCCGGGGAGTGAAAATTATAGATCAGGGGAATCTCGCGCAGGGTTTTTCTGATGAACAGCACGCAGTAAATCAAGGGTTGATGGCAGATCACTACCTGAAAGGGATCATTCTGAATAAATCGGCGATAATATTTTGAGGGGTATTTCAAAAGGTAAAAGAAAAACCGGAGCTTATCTCGAGGGCGGGCACAGTAGGATCCTTCGATAATACCGTTCATTTTATTAATGCCTGCCCGTTGCCGATGGGAATTGCGTGTAATTGCAAAAACCCTTAGACCCAGTTTTGCCATACCCGATGCCTGATGGTTTAACATCTGCTCCGAACCGCTGCCCGGATTAGCAAAGGGCACATCGCTGATAAATAAAACCTTCATCCGATTAAAAAAATTGAGTTTTAACTCAGTTCAGGGGTCGGGGTATTTTTTTCACGGCAAGATGCCGGGTTGTTGCCAGCCAAGCCTGACGGTGGCAACTGCCTTGCATTTTACTTCCGGCTGTTAAAACGTTTACTCCAACAAGAACCGACTCCGTGTTTTGCCTTTCTCGGCGGCAATAGCCCTCTGCCCGTTGGAAGCACCGGGGCGATCAGCTTGTCGTGAAAAAAACACCCCGACCCCTCAACTCAGTTAGAGTCCGAGTAACTTCCAACCACTTCCAGTATGTCGGCAATATGCTTGGCCCAGCCTTTTGGGCCCCGCATGGGCTCCACCCACTTCAAACCTTTCTCGACCTGAGCCGCATAAAAATCGTTGTTCTCCAGGGCCGCAAACGATTCAAGCCATGCCTGAGGTTTATCAAAATCCGCCGTCAATGCTGTATTGCCGGTGGTTTCGGTTAAAACCGGGATATTGCTCACCACCGTCGGAATTCCGCAGGCCATCGCCTCCAGGGGCGGATACCCGTAACCTTCCGCCGTTGACGGCTGGGCCAGACAAAAGGCGCCCCTGATCACTGCCGCTATATCCCGCTCGGCCACATGAGGAATCCAGCTTGCGGTTGCATGGGGAACTTTGGCTCGCCAGTAAGTCATGTTTTGTTGTGGCACACCGGTAAAAACCAGTTTCCTTTTCAGTTGACGAGACAATTCCAGCAAAATTCCTAAATTTTTATGGGGACGTCCGTTGCCCATGATCAGAATATAACCCCTTTCAAGGTGGTATTGTCCTAAGATATCACCATCATTGCCCTGGCGGGGGCTGAAGCGTTGACAAATGCCGGGGTATCTGACCCTGGGCCGCCCGCCCGAATATCCAAAGAGCGCCTCTGTTTGCTGCAGGCTCGATTTTGAATCGTACCAGGTCAAGTCCGCCCTTTTGAGGGCCGATTTTACACGATAACGATCAAACCGCCCCCGTAAGCGCCTTCTATAGGCTGGATGTAACAGGTCGAGTATATCGTGAATCATGTTGATACTGGGACAAAATGACCCGAACAGGGGTAATTTGGGATACGGGCTCAGAAACAACTGAAAGTTTTGGCGAGTTAGATGGGACAACCTTTTTTCCGAATTGACAAAATTTCGGGGAAGCCTGATAAATCTTATTTTTTTACAATTGTTTAATTCGTCAGAATCGGGTCCACCATCGAAAACGGCTAAACCGAGCTCTGCAACGAGATGACTGCCTGCCAGCGCCTGGATTAAACCGCTGAGCACACGTCCGATACCCGTCATTCGCCCGGGCGTAAGCTCCCGGGCATCGGCGAGTAATTTTATCCTATCCATCATGGATGATCGGCCAGAATGTCGTTGTAAATTTTTTCGACTCTTCTGGCATGTCCGGCCAGATCGAAATGGCTCACAGCTTTTTGGCGATTTAAAGGGCCCGATTTTCCTCTGAAGTTGTGATCGCAACACAGTTTTATGATCGCGGCGGCCATGCGGTCGACATCATCATAATCAACCAGAATTCCATTTTCGCCGTTGGTAACGGCTTCTGCAATTGCTGCTATGTTTGTGGCCAGAACCGGCAGCGAGGCACTCATGGCTTCAATCAAGGAGCGACTGAACCCCTCCCGTTCCGAAGGCAGAACAAAGATATCAAGGGCTGAATAAATTTCATGAATGTCGCTTGTGAAGTCCATAAACACAACGGAATCCTCCAGATGCAGTTCAGAGACATCCCGGCGCAGTTTGCGATGGTATGCCGGATCCAAAATCCTGCCGATGATCAGGGCTTTGGCGCAAAGATCCGGTTTCTGCAGTTTTGCGCGCCCAAATCCCCTTAAAAAAAAGTCCTGTCCTTTCAAGGGCACGATATTGGCCACAATGCCGAAAAGTATCTCGTTGGCGACCATCAGAGTGTTCCGAATCCTGTGCCGTGCATCAGCCTGCCTGACAAACCTTGCGGTATCAACCCCGTTATGAACAACCGTCGTCTTTTTGATTATTCTTCCGGCAAACCTGCCGAAACGTTTTCGCTGAACACTTTCGGAAACGCAGATAATGGTACGGGCACACACGGCCAGCAGCCCGTCATACATATACCGATCCCCTAAACTTTCCCTGACATGCCAGACGACGGGAATGCCGACAAGCCGGCCGGCAAGACCGGCATAAAAACAAGCCCTTGAACCGTTGACATGGATGATATCAATTCGGCTTTTTATAAAACGAAAAACAAGCTTCAACAGGGCGACCAGCGGCAGTCCCACGGCAATGGTTTTGAGCGCGGGCAAGAAAAGTGTAAGGCAGGCATCGTTGTGAGATATGAATCTCTTTTGAATCTCACCCCGGCCCGGAACCATCGCAACCGGTTTAAACTTCGCAGCATCAATGGATTTTATCAGCTCAAAAAAACTGGCCTCTCCACCACCGAGAAAAAAAGCATGATTGAAGATAAAGGCGACTTTTATTTTCTTAGGGTCGGCCAAAAATCCTCTCCATTCAATTATTGCGATGGGCCTCTGTAATGATTCTCAAAATAGGATTCCGCAACAAAGCAAAATGAGGCGCTCCGGGAAGGGGGTAAATTTGTGTCGATAAACATTTACCCCCCTTTCCGGTCCCTCGTGCAATCGGAACATAATTTATAAATTCACTCTATGGGGGGTTTTGGGCGGCGTGCACCGACTCAAAGACTTTCTCGTATTTTGCCGCGATGGCGTCCCAGCCGAATAGACGCCTTGCTTTTTCTCTGCCGTTTTTACCCATCTGTTTACGTCGGTGGGGGTCATTCAGCAACCGGACGACGGCTTTCGCAAAGCCCTGAATATCCAGTGTTTCCACCAGCAGCCCTGTTTTATCGACATCGACAACTTCCGGAATGGCTGTATTGGCAACGGCAACGACTGCTTTGCCGTAATTCATGGCCTCGGCTAATACCATTCCAAATGTTTCATAGGTGGAATGAAAAAGAAACAAATCCGCAGCTGCAAAATAAACCGGCAGCATTTCATCCGATATGAATCCGGCAAAATGAATGTTGGAACTGAGCTTTAATTCATGCACCATGTTTTCCAGCCGCGCGCGCTCCGGCCCCTGGCCGCCGATAATCAGATGGGTGTTGGGATAGTGAACCCGTATTGCGGGCATGCTTTGAATCAGCACGTCGACGCGCTTGAGATAATCCAATCGCTGGAGTGAGAACAAAGTAAACTGATCGTGGGCAATGCCGTATGCGGTTCGCAATTCACTCACTTGCTGTGTCGATACGGCAGCCGGCGGCTCGACACCGCTGTAAATAATATGGCCTTTTCGATAAACCTCTCCGAAAATGGCGGCACGACAATATTTCGAAATGAAGATGGCGTCTGAGCAATTACGGCCAATCACCCGGTGCCACCATTTCCACAAGGGCGGTATCCCCGGTCCGGGCACATCGCGTCCGATATAAGCGATTATACTCGGCATGTTGAACAACCGATGGGCACATAACCCCGCCAGTCCTGTCGGCATTGCGTAGCAGACATTGATCACATCCGGTTTGAAATATCTGCACGCGTGTCTGAGGGCGGCAACCGCCGACAAAGAAAAAGGAGGAATTAATCCGCGAGTGAACCTGTGCCCCCGGATTTTCATGAGTGTGACCCGATCAGCATAGCGTTGAACCTTAAAATTTATCAGCCGATTATAATCCGCGGAAGCGGTCGCGTTCAGCAGCCGGGTCGACAAAAAGGGGGTTATCAGGAAAACATCGTGCCGCAATGCGAGTCTGCGATAAATCTGCAGAATTAAGATTTCAGCCCCTCCTAGGGCCGGCAAAAAAGTCGGTGTTAAAACCAAAATGCGCATGATCTCGATGGTATTAAACCCTTGTTGAAGCAGGTTTTCTCTGAAAGTGGTTTGATCGCATGACGACAATGCTCGATGGGTTAAGGGTGATTTTTAAAATAACGTTCCGAAATAAAGTAGAAGGAAGAGGTCCGGGCGGGGGGGGTACATTTTTGACAACAAAAATTTATCCCCTGTCCGGGTCTCGTGCAGTCGCACCATTGTTTTGAGATTCACTCTAACCCATTGGTTTGGAAAGCGATATTTCCGCAAACCAGGTTCGGGTGCGCAAGGCAATATTTGCCCAATCATAATGTTTGACCAGCTCAGCGGCGCCGTCTTCCAATCGGCGGCGCAGATCTTTATCCTGGAGTACGGCGCAAATGGCGGCGGCCAACGCTTCTGCATCTTCGCGGTCGGGCCAGACCATATTCACGCCGTTTTTGAAAAACGGCATGGGAATCGAAGGCCGGAATGTTACGACGGCCTTTTGATGGGCGAGTGCCGCCATCAGGCTGCCGCGTCGATCACTCACCCCTGATTCAAACGGCAATACGACGACATCCCCCCGACAAATTAGGGCTGATACAGCCTCAGCCGCAAGGCGTCCGGTCCAAATCACACGATCATCCAGCCCCAAAGCAGCTGCCATGTTCTTTCTTTTTTGAACATAGGTTGAACTCTCCGATACCCCACCACCAATGACCACAAGATGGATATCCAGACGGTATTCATTTTTCAAAACCTGGGTTGCTTTTAAGAGCGCTTTAACTCCTTTGCCCGGATACGGCATTCCAAAATGGACCAGCAAAGGGCCGTTGATATCCGGCAGGTGTTTCTTTGATATTTCCGCATACGCTTTTTTGTCTGCTTGTGGTGCGATATTGGGGCCGATGGGAATCAGCCGGGCTTTGCGATGATAAAAAGGAAAAAATTTTCGGGTAAGATACAAAACTTCGGAATTTGTGGCGATCATTCCCGATGCAGTGGCCAGCAGCCACATGGCCGCAAGATAATTGATCTTTGAACCGCCCCATAGGGTATGAAAACTAATGGTAGATGCAAATCGTTGCGCAATAAATGGCCACATAAATTTAGATCGCGTCGAATACATCACCGGTGAATACTGTAAATTTACCAAATCAACAGATCGCGCCTTCAATTCCAAGCGTATTTTTCTGGCAGTTAGCCAATCCCATGGCTCGGTGAATTGTATAATTGATATCGGACCGTCGTTGCCGGTCCCGTTGTAATATTGGTTTGTCACTATTGTAACCTTTCCGACGAGAGGGGCTATGTGATGCGCGAGAAGTTGGGTGTAGTGAGCAATTCCACCCTCTTTCAGGGCCGGCGGATAACTGGGGCAAAATATGGCGATTTTCATTCCAGCGAATTGGATTCCCGAGTCATTGTTTACAGTTCTTCGATAATGGTCTTTATTTGTTTGATGCGAACGGGCCAGGAATTGGCTGATGCCGTATCCTTTCTAGCTTGATGCTTCTCAGGGTCATCTTCAAAAAATGCGCGTTGCAATGCCGACCGCCAAACCTGGCTATCGTTGGCGGAGTAAAATAGTTTACTAAATTCCTCGAGAGCCGGCAGCGGCGTGGAAACTACCGGTTTTCCCGCGGCTAGATATTCAAAAAATTTCAACGGAAAGACGTGCCGGGTATAATGCGATTGGCGGTAGGGAATGATGCAGACATCAAAGCCTTTTAAATAGTTGGGCAGTAACTCATAGTCGCGAGTGCCTAGATAGTAAATGTTTCGGGCATGGGGTATTTCTGCGGACCCATTACTTTTATTCTCTCTAATGGGCCCTATCATGACCAGGCTGCCGTTCTGAAAGGCAGCGGCAGTGACTTTCAGCAAAGAATAATCTATCTTAAAACTGCTGATAGCTCCAAAGAAACCGACAATCGGACGGGGCAGACTGGAAATATCACCGGGAATTATTGTTGCGTCAAGACAGGCTTTGGCAAAGTGTTCGACATCGGCCACGTTGCCGACGTAAAAAGCATTGGGGTGGCGTGCAGACACCTCCCGCCAAAGGGAACGCGCCGTGCAAAAAATGATATCAGCATGTTTGATGGTCGCTGCTTCCATTTTAAGAAGTCTGTCCCTTTGCCTCCTGGTCTTTGCGAGTTGGGGCATCGCGATGTATTTATCAGTAACGTGGTAGCAAATATGGGCAGGATGAAGTCTTCTTGCCAACCACAGGTCGTCCGGGCGAAAGAGCCATACGATATCGGGTTGAAGTTTTCTTTTCTTCATTTCGCGCCGCACCGCGGATACAATTCGGTATCGATTCACTGATGACAACATCAAAGGAATCCGCCTCTCAAATGGAAAAATCAACGGACATAGTGGATAAAGACTGGGGTAGAGGGATTTGACCGCATGCCGTCTTTGCAGAAAATCAGGATTGCGACACAAAAACATCCTGTCAACCGGCGGCTCAACATAAAGAACGCGATAATCCCGGGCTAAACGCACCATCACCTGCTGAACATTGGTGGGAAGCCGGTCATCAATTCTGCGAGTTGCAAAACAGATGATATTTTTGGGCTTTTGAAGATTGGAACTCATATACTTTCTTCTGAATTCTTCGAATACGCTCGCTTGCTAAAACAAGATAAAGATCTACCCAATTTCGGGCTCACGCTGCTGAGGCCTATGACATCGTCGCCTTCAAGGGGTCGAATTAAAAAGGCCGCAACCAGATAGCCGCTAAAAAATGATAGACCGCAAAAGATAATTCTCATGATGCCGTTGCCCGCCAAAAGCGATGCGAAGACCCCTGCACACAACAAGCAGAATGCACATTTAACAAAAAAGATAAGCGGATAATGAATACCGATCTTTGATTTTATAATCTTCAATTCAAAACATCCAGCGACCAGGCCGGACACCCCGGTTGCAATGATCGCACCCAAGGCACCCCAGAAATAGATCAATATGAGATCGAGCAAAAGATTCAAAAGGCCCGATATCACTCTTGTGACGAGGACAATTTTTTCATTTCCGATGGCATAAAGAGCAGTGATATGTGTCCCGCTGCCGAGCATGGTAATTGCTAAAGCAAAAATGCCGTGCAGGCGCACAAAGTTAGCTGCATGGGAATAACCCGGCAAAACAGTTTCCAATATCTCCTGAGAAAACAAAACCAGAAACAAAACGCCCGGAGACACCACGAGTATCTGAAACTTCATGGATAGCTGCCACCATCGCCCTAAGCTTTCCGCACCGCCTTGCTGGTAAGCCGAAGAAAAAGCGGATTGGAGCACACCCGTCATTCCTTTTGTAACAAGCATGCGCGCATAGGCAATTAAATTAAAAGCAATATGATAGAATCCGATAAATGCTGCTCCAACCCCGTAAAAAGTCATTATAATGACATCAATATTTTTACCGAGAAGATACCCGATGAGCTGGCTTACCCAAGCTGTGCGGCCAAAGCGATATATGCCAGCGACGGGAAAATTTTCGGATGGACCCCAAATCAGATCACGACAGGCAATAATATATAGGCTCATTGCCATCGTCGAAGTTAGGATCGTAGTCCAAAGTATTGCCCTGATCCCGTATCCCTTCACCAAAAGGATGGTGTAAACTCCCAGCGTTGCCGTCAGGAACATCAGCCGGATACCGGCAAGGGCTTTAACCCTGAACAACGTAATAAGAGCTCGCATGCTCAAACCCGATACCAGGGCAATACCCCCGCACAACACCGCCAAATCCAGGTATTTTCCAATCCGTCTGAGATTCTCCGGTAACCATGCATTGCCGAATGCTGCCGCCGAAGTAACCATGACAAGGCACAAAACAAGGACCGTGATGATCCGCCGCTTAAGCAATTGGCTGAAAAGATAGCGGAGCTTGGATATCTGAAGACGATATCGCGGCAGATAAACATTCAAGGCATCCTCATAACCAAAAGCAACAAGTAAAGCGGCCAGAGATCCAAAAGCCATCGCTGCCGTGTAGATGCCATAATTTTCAGGTTCAAGAAACCGGGCAAGTATATAAGTTGTAAGCGCCATCAGCATCGAGTTGGCAATAAACAGCCCTTGATTCCATAAAAACGCTCTGGAAGCGCTCTGGGCAAGATTAAGTTTTTGATTTTCTTGGTCGTGCATCTTCGAGAGTCTTTTGTAAGGCGCTAACCTATCCGCTCAAAACAGCAGTCAGCAAAAACTCTGCTTTGCTAAGACAATTGAGTATGTTAAATTAAAAATGCCATGAAACTGATTAATGAATCCCCCTTGAGCCCCAGTGGCGGGATGGGCAACTTGGCTGAAACAAAACGTCGACAAACGCCCCGCGGCAGGCTCGGGATCAAGGGCAGCCGCCGCGGGGCAGAGCCTCGGCAGTTAACAACACCTTAAGCCGCATGCACGCTTCAACCGGCAAGCGAGGAGGCCAACAGAGGTATGTCATATAATATATGTTGTTTCGCCCGCATTACTTACGCGCATCAGATTAAAGGCGGTATGGAAATCCACACCCGAATTTTATCTGAAGAATTGCGTAAACGGGGTCATCGTATCACCATCTTGACCACAAGCCTCGAGCCGATGCTGGAAGTTGTCCGAAATGAAAATGGGGTCGAAATTCATTATCTTCCCGTGGAGTCGCCCGGCAGATACAGCAAAGCGTATTTCTCCGAGAGTGTAAGTTGTTTTCACAAACTTCAGACCACAAGAGCCTTTGATATTGTGTGGAGCGAAAGTTTGGGCGCGATCGGATACATCAAGGCCGTCCACCAGAATAATCGTATTCCCGTTTTCACAATACTTCAGGGCAGTTTTGTGGGAAGTGTTGCCACCGCTTATCGGGCAGCGCGTTCACTGGAAAAAAGACGGTTGCTCTCCCTGGGTCGCAGATTACCCAGCATGTTGTCCATGTATATTGCCTGGCAGCTGCCTTTACTCAAGCAATGTACAATGATTGTCTGTCCCAGTCCCCAGACCGCAACCGAAATCAGAAGAGAAACTTTATTACCGAAATCGAAAATCTTTGTGAGTGTTAACGGGATTGACGTAAATAAATTTCGTCCCGATACAAAGTTGCGAAAGAAAGGCCGACACATTTTGGGTTTGAACGATGGTGATTTTTTAATTCTCAATGTTGGCCGGCTGACATCCGATAAGGGGGTTCACATCCTGCTCGAGGCTATTCATCACTGCAGAAAACACCTCTCCCGGCTACGACTTGCTGTTATCGGCACGGGTGGTGAACTTTGTAATCTCCAAAAACTTTGCCAAAAGCTTGACATCAAGGATTGTGTGCACTTTCTGGGATTCATTCCAAATGATCAATTGCCCATGTACTACAATGCCTGTGATCTTTTTGTCTGTCCCACAGTGCGGGTAGAATCTTTTGGGATTGTTCTCGCAGAGGCCATGGCATGCTGCAAACCGGTTATAAGCTCTGCCATCGGCGGGACTCAATACGTGGTTGAAGATCGGATCAGCGGTTTGCTGATACCGCCAGGAAATAAAACTGTGCTGGCGGAAAATATTTTGAAGATCGCTGCCAACCCGACGCTGGCCACTGAACTGGGCATAAAGGCCAGACAGCGCGCCGTTGCCCGGCTTAGTTCGGATAGAATGGTCAAAGATACTGAAATTGTCGTTGCTGAATCCATTCATCGATGGCGGGCTGGGGGCGGTTGAGATTAAAACGTCGCGAAGATGAAAATCAGGACAAATCTTCTTGCGAGCTCAGGGTTTATGCTTCGGTTTGGAGCACAGAATAAAATCAATGTTTCATCAGTAAAAAAAATCGATGGTAGGGGTATTCAAAAACCCGGTAGTTTCTTTTTATTACAAAGCCCGCTTTCTTCAAGGCGGTCATTATTTTTTTCAGCGAATATTCGTGGGTACCGATTTCCCAGTAATGGACGCCGTCAAATTCAGGTTTAAGTGGCTTCAGCCTCGGTATTGTTATCAACTTCTTGATATCCCCGATTTTGGGTATTTGTATGTGAAATTTGTAAGCTCTACCCGTGCGGTCGGGAAGAGATAATATTGCATGCAGGCTTGAAACTCGATGAATTTCGGCCAGCGCTTTGAGAAAGTCCTTATAGGATATATGTTCCAATACCTCGTAACAAGCCACGACATCAAAAGATGCATCCGTAAATGGAATCCTTAAAATAGAGCCAACTACTTCCGGTTTTAATTCTCTATGGATATCCAACGTGGTAATTTTTCGACCTCTTTCTTTGAGGTATTTTGACACCATACCATTGCCGATCCCAATTTCCAGCACATTTTCTGCTTTGATAGACATGATTTCGTTTATCTGGTGCCAGTAGCTGCAAAACCTTTCCTTATTGTCATAGCTTAGATCATAATAATGATGGCTTTGCATATCTCGTTGGATTGCTTCCTCTAGCCTGTTGATCCTTTTTTTGCGGGTTTGGTGCCAAATATTTTGGTCACATCCCGCTGTTATTGAAGACTGACACCTGTCGCTGGGTCAGTGTACCGACGGTAGAAGTTTAGAAAAATCTCGCAAGGGGTTTGGTGTATACAGCTCCGCTGCGTGAATTACACCGAGATTTCGGTATAAATTATTGAAATAATTATATAATTAATCGATTAAAAAAAGCAAAGCTAGCGTTTTGCTAACCTGGCTGGTTTAACGGATTGCCAGTTCTGATGGCCGTGGCGAAATCCAAGTTCCAAGCATGTCTGTTTCAACATCTCAGGGCAGTCGCCTTATATGCAAATCTCTGCAAGCTGTTGATTTTTATAAATAGTATAGCATGACTTCGAAAAAAGAACAAGCCGTTATCAGAAATTATTAGTGTAATATCAAATGGTTAAATTCGATTGCGTCACCGGTGGAGGCGGTTGGTTTCTCGGTTTTTTACCGCTGGTGAACTGTCAACCGGATATTACCATAAAGCTCCACATTGCTCCACAAATATTTTTTTTACGCTTGTGTATTTAACATTTATAAATTATTATAAAAAATAATACACAATTAAATGTTTTTTCTTGACAGTTATTGAAAAATGTATTTTGATATATAGATCGTGGATAAAAGTGGGTATTAATGGTAAACCTATGCTGTTTCGTGGAAGCTCATTTCATACGATCGATATAAAAGGACGCATCATCGTACCGGCGCGATTCCGTGAAATCATAAAGGATGGTGACCAATCCGGTGTTATGCTTTCCAGAATGGACAAGGGTTTGGTTGCCTATCCCTTTGAGGCCTGGCGTAAAATTGAAAACAAGATTTTATCGCTTGTCGAGAAGAGCGATACGATGCGTCGGTTCAGACGGGTTTTTATCGGCGGCGCAGCCGAATGCATATGTGACAAACAGGATCGTATCCTCATACCCGCACCTTTGAGGCTATATGCCGGGATCAACAAGGAGATTGTTCTGGTCGGCGTGCTTGATCACTTTGAAGTCTGGTCCAGAGAAAATTGGGAACAGGAAAACGCGGCCCTCGAAAAAGACATGCAAAAGGAGGAGGTCAGAACCGAAATCACAAAATTAGGCCTTTAATTCAATGCCATATTTTCACATCCCTGTCATGCCGACCGAAGTGGTTTACTTCTTGAATTGCAGGCCTGGAAAAATTTATATTGATTGCACTCTTGGAGGCGCGGGTCATGCCATGGCCATATGTGACAATATTCTCCCGGACGGAATTCTCATCGGCATAGATCAGGATACCGATGCGATTCGCAATGCCGAAAAATCTCTGAAATCATATGGGGCAAACGTCCGCCTTGTTCACGATAATTTTATAAACCTACCGGCCATTCTCTCAAGATATCATATTCAAGCGGCCGACGGCCTCCTTCTTGATTTGGGTCTTTCTTCGTATCAGCTCGAATCAAGCGGCCGAGGTTTCAGTTTTACCAGGGATGAACCCCTTGATATGCGGATGAATACGGACGCCCGACTGCAGGCGTCAGATATAATAAACTCGGCAGGTGAAGAAAACCTTAAAAACATTCTCAAAGATTACGGGGGGGAACGCTGGTCACAACGCATCGCTCGAAAAATCGTTCAAAAAAGAAGACTTGAAAAAATCCGGTCCAGCCACCAGCTGGTAAATATCGTGTGCGAAGCGGTTCCCAGACAAGCATTCAGGCAAAGGATTCATCCCGCCACCCGTGTCTTTATGGCACTGAGAATCGTGGTGAACCAGGAACTGGAGAACCTGGCGTCATTTATGGCATCCGCAACGGATTACCTGAATCCCGGTGGGCGACTTTGTGTTTTGTCGTTTCACTCCCTTGAAGATCGAATCGTTAAAAAACACATGAAACTATGGGCCAAGGGGTGCATTTGCCCAACGGGTATTCCGGCGTGCGTCTGTGGCCACAAACCGTCGGCGCGGATATTAACCAAGTCCGTGGTGAGACCTCAAAAAAAAGAAATTGAAATCAACCCCAAGGCAAGGAGTGCAAAACTCAGAGCTGTAGAGAAGTTGTAATGTTGGCGGGGTCTATGAAAAGTGTCCGCAAAAAATCTCGCAATTTGAAAATGATCGGGATCTGGATGGCAATTATGGTGATCTTTCTAGCGGAGCTGTTGCTGTATACCTGGTGCAGGGTCCAAAGTGTGCAACTGAGATATGCCATATCTGAATTAACGGAGACACATCGCAGGCGAATTACCATGCAAAACAACTTAAAAATCGAACTTGCCCGGCTGAAATCACCACATCGAATTGCTAACATCGCCACAAGCCGGCTCGGTTTAACCATGCCGACATCCGAGCAGGTTGTCATTATTCCATGAGTATACCAACGCGGAAATATTTAAATCTTCGGGTGACACTAGTGGCCGTGTTGTTTACGTCATGTTTTATCGTCATCGGTGCCAAAGCTACGTATTTGCAAATATATCGCGGTGCCTGGCTGGCACAAATGGCAGCCGAGCAGTACCAAAGAATATCCCCGTTTTCCGGCAAACGGGGTACGATCTATGACCATAACATGATGGAAATGGCGGTCAGTATCAAAGTGACTTCCATCGCTGCTTATCCCTCGCAAATGGTGGATTCCGTGTCGGCAGCCAAAGCCCTGGCAAAAGTCTTGAATATTAAAAAAGAAAAAGTGTACCGAAAATTGACAAGCCAAAAACCCTTTGTTTGGATCAAACGGCAAGCCACCCCCCGGGAAACCCAGGCGGTGAAGAACTTACAACTGATGGGAATCGGCTTTCTTCCGGAATACAACCGGTTTTATCCCAACAAAAGCATTGCCGCCCAGATCCTGGGATTTACGGGCATCGATGGTGATGGTTTGGAAGGAATCGAATTCAACTACGATCGCTATCTGAAAGGTGCCGAAAGCAATTTCACCGTGACAAGGGACGCCCTCGGCAACGGCTTTATATCGTCGGTCAGCAATCTGCCGAAAAACAGCGGTCATAATATAACTTTGACGATTGACCGCAACATTCAATATATATCCGAAAAAGCCTTGTTGGAAACGGTGACAGAATTTTCAGCAAAATCCGGCATTGCGATTGTCTTGGTCCCAAAAACCGGTGCGGTGCTGGCACTGGCACATTATCCTTTTTTCAATCCCAACGCATTTGCGGGCTATAGCCGTGAACGCTGGCGAAACCGGGCCATAACCGATCCTTTCGAGCCCGGTTCGACCATGAAAATTTTCAGCGCCACAGCCGCGATAGAATCCGGCGGGGCATCACCGAATTCGATATTTTTCTGTGAAAACGGCGCCTACCGGATAGGACGCAATGTCGTGCATGATCTTGGCGCCCATGGCTGGTTGTCTTTGCAACATATCATTAAATATTCCAGCAATATCGGAGCGGTTAAAGTCAGCGAGATGATCGGACCTGAACTTTTGCACAACACCTTGCGGAATTTTGGTTTTGGGGAAAAAACGCGTATCGACTGCCCCGGGGAATCCCCGGGCAATTTGACCCATTTCAAAAAATGGTCCAAATTAGACACCGGCGCAATATCCTTCGGCCACGGCATTGCCGTATCTGCTATTCAGCTGATCTCTGCCGTTGCGGCCATTGCCAACGATGGAATCCTCATGCGGCCTTATCTTGTAAAAGAGATAACGGATCAAAACGGCAAAAGCGTCCACCGTTTCGTGCCCCGCAAAGTCAGGCGGGTCATTTCAGCCGAGACGGCACGTATCGCGAGCAATATGATGCAGACGGTTATTGCGGAGGGCGGCACCGGCGTCAAGGCCGCCCTGGATGGATATTCGGTTTGCGGCAAGACCGGCACAACCCAGAAAATTAACGAAGAGGGTATGTATGCCGAGGGGAAATATATGGCATCGTTTATCGGGTTCACGCCTGCCGAAAATCCGGAAATAGCGGTTTTAGTGGTTATCGATGAACCCCAGGGAAAATACTACGGCGGGATTGTTGCGGCACCGGCTTTTAAAAAAATCGCTCACGAAGTACTCAATTATTTGAATATTCCGCCCAGCAAAGATCTAGACAGACTGACGGCATCACGCTAAAACGAGGCCAGCGGGTGAAACTTTCTATATTACTCAAATCGATCAAACCCAAGAAAATAAGGGGCGTCAACGGAGATTTTCAAAACCGCCAGTTGGTCGAAGACCCCGAAATTGCGGCTATCCATTACCGTGCCCAGGATGTCGAGCCCGGCGGTATCTTCGTGGCTATTGCGGGGTTTGCTGCCGATGGTCATGATTATATTGATGACGCCATACAAAAGGGTGCCGCAGCTGTCATCGTTCAGAAATCCATGCGAAAAAAAACGGTCACCATTGAGGTCGACAATACCCGCAAGGCCCTGGCTGCTCTTTCGGCGCAGTTTTATGACAACCCTTCACAGCATTTATTTATAGTCGGTATTACGGGCACAAACGGTAAAACCACCACCGCCTATGTGGTGGAAAATGTCCTGACCCAAGCCGGCTTCCGGGTCGGCGTGATTGGAACGGTTAATTATCGCTATGCCGGAAAACTTTTTGATAGCCCGGTGACCACTCCGGAGTCTCTGGACCTCCAGCGGATCCTGGCGGAAATGCGGCAAAACGGAATCAGCCATGTTGTACTAGAGGTATCCTCCCATGCACTCGACCTTTACCGGGTTGAGAGATGCTGGGTGGATGTCGGCGTTTTTACAAATCTCAGCCAAGATCATCTGGACTACCACAGAGATATGAATAATTATTGGGCCTGCAAAAAAAAACTGTTTACGGAATATCTGGCCCGGGGGCCTAAAAAAGATCACACGATGGCGATCATCAACGGGGACGAACCCAAAGGCCGGGAGTTGCTGGATGTACTGCCCTATGGCTGCATCTCCACCGGTTTAACTTCCGATAACATGATATGGCCCCGGCATTTTGAAACCGATCCATACGGTATCACAGGGCGGATTAAGACCCCCGCAGGAACTTTTGATTTTAACTCCCCTTTGGTGGGAAAACACAATGTGTATAACATTTTGAGTGCCACCGGTGTGGGGGCCGCACTCAATTTGGCCCTGTCGGATATCAAGGCCGGCATCGAACAAACAACCTTTGTTCCGGGTCGCCTTGAGCGCATCCAAAACCAAAATGGCTATTTGATATATGTCGATTATGCTCACACACCGGATGCGCTGAAAAATGTGCTTTCCGCGCTGCGGGCCGTATCAAGAAAAAAGATTATTTGTGTATTCGGCTGCGGTGGTGACCGGGACAAAGAAAAGCGACCGCAAATGGGGGAAATAGCATGTAAACTTTGCGATGTGTCCATAATAACATCAGATAACCCGCGATCCGAAGAACCCCTGAGGATCATCAGACAAATCCTTCAGGGCAGCCGCAACGTATGCCATCGCGAGTATACACCGGCCACCCTGTTGAAGGCTTGTAAGGATAAAGGGTATGCGGTTGAGCCCGATCGCAGAAAGGCTATCCGGCTCGCTATCGCCGCCGCCCGTCCGGGCGATACCGTGTTGATTGCGGGCAAGGGGCATGAAACGTATCAGATCATCGGGGATAAAACCGTGTCCTTTGATGATCGAAGGGAGGCCGAAAAAGCACTGGCCGAACAACATATTTAAAGTGATCCTCCAAATAATAAGCCTATTGCACGGGGTCCGGGCAGGAGATAAATTTTTGTCGACAAGCTGATTACCCCGGTGGTTTTAAGTAACAAAGGGCATGCAAACGCTCATGAACGATCGAATCCCATGGACAACCGCCGATATCATAACGACAACCGGCGGTGAACTTATCAGCGGGGATATCGGGCAAACTTTTACCAATGTCGGCATCGATTCTCGCACCATCCGCGCCGGAGAATTGTTTGTTGCGATTGAAGGAGAAGTTCATGACGGTCACAATTTTATTGAGACTGTGATCGCCAAAAGTATTGCGGGCCTTGTGGTATGCAAGCATAAAAAAAACCAGCTGCCATATCAGGCCTGGCAAAAAAAAGGAATCGTATGTCTGGCGGTTGAGGATACGACCCGGGCTCTCGGTGACCTGGCGGCTTTTCACCGTAACCGAACCGGCGTTTCGGTGGTGGCCATCACCGGTTCAAACGGCAAGACCACCACGCGGGAAATGACGGCTGCAGTCGTATCCCGGCGTTTCAGTACGATTTCAAGCAGCAAAAATTTCAACAATGAAATCGGTGTGCCCTTGACCCTCTTTGAGCTTAATCGGACGCAGCAATGGGCTGTGGTCGAATTGGGTATGAATGCCCCCGGAGAGATAGACCGCCTGGCTGAAATCTGTCGCCCGGACATCGGGGTGATCACCAATATTGGCCCGGTCCACCTGGAAGGGGTCGGTTCCATAGATGGTGTCATGCATGCAAAAGGGGAGCTCATCACCAGGATCAAACCGGATGGCATGGCCATATTGAATGCAGATGACCAGCGGGTCAGGAGTTTGGCCCCCAAAACGGGGCTGGATGTCCTTTTTTTCGGAACATCGGAACAGGCCCGAATTCGGGCCAAAGATGTCAAAAAAAGCGTTTTGGGGACGGCGTTTACCCTGGCGATGCCCGAGGCCCAAATTTCTATCGATCTCAAAGTGCCGGGAGTTTTCATGGTATCAAACGCATTGGCGGCCGCTGCCGTCGGGTATCAGCTCGGCATAAACGCTGAAAAAATCAAAACCGGCCTTGAGAGTTTTCAACCCGTTTGGGGGCGCATGAACATTTTAAAAACCCCCAAGGGCATCCATATCATCGACGATACATATAATGCCAATCCCGTTTCAATGGAAGCAGCCCTTGAGACGCTCAAAGAAGCAAAGAAGGGCAGCCGGGGAGTTTTTGTTATTGGGGACATGCTTGAACTCGGTGACCAAGCTGAATCTATGCACTACAGAATCGGTGCTGTGGCGGTCGGATCGGGGATTGCGCGGTTGTACGCAACCGGTGCCTTTGCCGATACGGTGGCAGCCGGAGCTCGCAGTGAAAACATGGCGGTTGAAAATATTTTTACCGGCACCAAAAAAGAAATACTCGAGGATCTGACTCACTGGCTGGAACGCGGCGATTGGGTTCTCATCAAAGGTTCCAGGGGGATGAAAATGGAAGATATCGTTCAGGGCCTCAGACAATGGGCTGAGGAATAAAAATTGTTTTAGGTTTTAGGTTTTAAGCAAAATAATTAGATCTTTTGCGCTAACCTAAAGCCTAAAACTTAAAACTTGAGATTATGCTTTACCATCTATTATACCCGCTGCACACAACGATTTCGGCGTTTAACGTGTTTCGTTACATCACGTTCCGCACGATCTATGCCAGCCTGACGGCTTTTTTAATCTGTTTTATCCTCGGGCCCTGGTTCATACGAAAACTCAGCAAAATGCAGGTGGGTCAATACATTCAAGAAGACGGACCCCGGGCACATCACAAAAAAGCGGGCACGCCAACGATGGGGGGGACCCTTATCACTTTTTCAGTTATCATGGCTACGCTGCTTTGGGCGAATTTAACCAATTTTTATGTCTGGATTCTGCTTCTGGTTACGGCAAGCTACGCCATAATCGGCTTTATCGATGATTATTTGATGCAGGTAAAAAAACGGAACAAAGGACTGACAGTCAAGGGCAAGCTCTTGTTGCAAACATCCATCGCCATAATTGCCGGAATACTGGTCTGTTCACGGTCGGAGTTTAATACGCAGGTGACGGTTCCGTTTTTTAAAAATATTTCACCGGATCTTGGTTGGGGTTACGTGATATTTGCCCTGTTGGTAATCGTGGGGACGTCCAATGCAGTCAACCTCACTGACGGTTTGGACGGCCTTGCTATCGGGCCGGTGATCATTGCGGCGGTTACCTACATGATTTTTGCCTACGTCGCCGGACATGTAAAATTCGCCGACTATCTCCAGATCAATTATGTTGCCTCCAGCGGAGAAACAACCGTTTTTTGCGGCGCATTGGCCGGAGCAGGCCTCGGATTTTTATGGTTCAACGCCTATCCGGCCCAGCTCTTCATGGGCGATGTCGGATCCCTCCCGCTGGGAGGGGCACTGGGCACAATAGCGGTTATCACCAAACAGGAAATTTTGCTGGTGATTGTAGGTGGGCTTTTTGTTATCGAAGCGCTTTCGGTGATTTTTCAGGTGGGCTTCTTTAAAGTTAGCAAAGGACGAAGGATATTTCGAATGGCACCGCTGCACCATCATTTCGAATTAAAAGGATGGGCCGAACCCAAGGTGATCGTTCGCTTCTGGATCATTGCCATTGCGCTGGCGCTGTTATCGATGAGCACCCTGAAGCTCCGATGAATGGGGGTCGGGGTCGAACGTTCAGTGTTCCGTGGGTCTGGAATACTTTAAACCTTGAACTTCGAACTTTTTCGGATATGGAATTAAACGAAAAAAAAGTGCTGGTGGTCGGTCTCGGCCGAACGGGCATTGCAACGGCGCGGTTTTTGATAAAAAGAGGCGCGGGGGTGACGGTCACCGACATGGCCTCCGAAGGTGAGCTCGGTGATTACCCACGACAGGCAAGAGAAATGGGGATTACAATGGAGTTGGGCCGGCATCGCGTCGAAACGTTCAATGGCGCCGATCTGGTTATCATCAGTCCGGGGGTTCCCCATACCATCGCACCGGTTTTGCAGGCCAAAGAAAACGGCATCCGGGTGATGGGTGAGATGGAGATGGCCTCCAGATTTATTCAGGAGCCGCTTATTGCCGTGACCGGCACCAACGGTAAAACGACCACAACGCGTTTGCTGGGAGATATGCTCGAACAATCAGGCCTCAGCGTGTTCGCAGGGGGAAACATCGGCCGACCCTTGATCGGCTATGTTGATAACGAAGAGAAAGCGCAAATCATCGTGGCTGAAGTAAGCAGTTTCCAGCTGGACACCATTGAAACGTTTCACCCCAGAATCGCGGTGTTGCTCAATATCGCCGAAGATCATTTGGACCGTTACGCAGATTTCACTGACTATTTTCGATCTAAATTTCGTATATTTGAAAACCAAGATGAGAACGATACCGCCATTTTGAATGGCTCAGACCCTCGCATCCGATTGAGGGCCCGCAATATTAGCGGCCGTAAACTATTTTTTGGCAACCGGTCGAACGACGAAGTTGCTGCCACCATTACCCCTGAAAAAATTGTGATCAATTTCAAAGGCGGCAATCATATCGGGGAGGAGCTTATCATTGATCGAAGTCAGGTCGCGATTCCCGG
>JASFTQ010000020.1:0-27217 GCA_050053515.1 Desulfobacterales bacterium
CTAAAGATATTGTACTGAAAAATATTATCGGCACCCTCAAACCCGAAAGCATTTCCTGGGGCGGCTCCATGACATTCATTGCTACAGGTCTTCACAAAGCCCTGAAAGGGAGCAAGGACATGGAGGTGCTGGACACCCAGGATAAAACGCTTTCCCCGGAACAAGCCCACGAGCGCCGGCGACAATCCCTGCTGGTGGATCTTTTTATCACCGGAACCAACGCCGTCACTGAATCCGGTCAACTGGTCAACCTCGATATGACCGGCAACCGGGTCTGCGGCCTTACATTTGGTCCTAGAAACGTCGTCGTGCTGGTGGGTCGCAATAAAATCGTGTGCGATTTAAAAGAAGCCATTTTTCGCATTAAAAATTACGCAGCGCCCACCAACGCCATGCGATTGGACAAAAAAACCCCTTGCATCAAAACCGCGTACTGTGAAGAGTGCAGCAGCACCGACCGTATCTGCAATACCTGGACGATCACTGAAAAATCGTTTCCCAAAGGGCGGGTTCGGGTCGTATTGATCAACGAAAGCTTGGGCCTGTGAGCAGGGCTAATAACCAAATGAAATTAAAGGATATCGGTGAATTTGGATTCATCGAAATGATCAATCAGGGGTGTCTGATCCGCCCGGATAACGTCGTCAAGGCCATCGGCGATGACGCTGCGGCATTTACCACCGACGCCAAGCAAATCACCCTGGTGACTACCGATTTACTGATTGAAAGGATACATTTTTTAAGAGACACGACTTCAGGCCATAACCTTGGCTACAAATCATTGGCCGTCAACCTGAGCGATATCGCGGCCATGGGGGGCACCGCCCGGGAGGTATTTGTCAGCATCGCCATTCCGAAAGACTGCCGGATCGAATACCTGGATGACCTTTATCGGGGAATGAAACGCCTGGCAGCAGAATTTGATGTCAATATTCTTGGGGGCGACACCACGGGCTCCAATGCTGATCTCATCATCAATATTGTCGTGACCGGAAAAGTGCCCAAGGGCGAAATCCTGCTGCGGGACAAAGCACGGCCCGGAGATGTGATTCTAACCACCGGTTTTTTAGGCGACAGCCGGGCCGGATCATACCTTATCCTCAATCGCATCGAAACCCGTTCGAAAGAATACAAACAACTCTTCGAATCCCATATTCTGCCAAAACCATACCTGCGGGAGGGGCGATTTTTGGCCTCTACAAAAATGGTGCATGCCGCCATTGACGTCAGTGACGGACTCAGCTCCGATCTGGCCCATGTTGTAAAGCAAAGCAAGGTCGGCGCCAAGGTTTATGCCGATAAGATCCCTGTTTCGAAAAATCTAAAACAATTTTGCCGTGACTTTGATTTTGACCCCATCGAATTTGCTCTTGCGGGGGGAGAAGACTACACCTTGCTTATTACGGCAGCCCCAAAAGATACAGCCCGTCTTTTGCGGGATTATGAACGGAAGTTTAATCAGCCGCTTTTTGTCATCGGAGAAATAACCGATACAGGTTCAATGGTGTTGATCGAAACAAATGGCAACACCCGACCGATCATACCCTCGGGTTGGAATCACTTCAAATATAGCGGATGTCAATATAACGTTCCGAAATAACGCAGAATGAAGAGGTGCCGGCAGGGGGTAAATTTTTGTGAAGCTTCCCGCCTAAAGGGCGGGGCTTCCCTTCCCCCCGGCTTAAACGGCGGGGCTTGCAGGGAAGCCAACCGGTCGTCAAGATTCACGATCGCCGCCCCCTTGGCCCGGAAATAGCCAGTTACTATCAATTACACCCCTGCCCGTTTAAATATGGTGGTTAACCCAAAGACTCACCGCCGTTTGCCCATCCCGGCAACAACAACCCTTTGTCGCATAAAACCACCGGGGTATTCAGCTTGGCGATAAAAATTTACCCCCTGTCTGCACTTCGGCCAATTGGAATATTATTTTGACAATCACTCTTGTATGTCTTCAGCAGCATTTCACCTCGCTGCAGGAAGAAGCCTTTTTGTCCTTCTTTAGCCAGGTGTTTATAATGGCGGCCGCACAACCCACACCCGGGGTGACGGTGATGGCGTTTGACGGGCAGTTGGTTGCGCATGCGCCGCATTCCATACAACCATTGAAGTCCACAATCCTGGCCTTGTGATTCTCCACAACCATCACCCGATGGGGACACACAATTTCACACATGCCGCAACCCACGCAGGCCGGCTCATCTAAGGTCAAGGTCGAAACACCGGCCAAATATCTAAATCCTTCCATTTATTTTTTCCTCAACTCTTTTGTGATCGGGGAGTGTTTGCCCCCAAACCCCGAAAATAGCGGCATGAATCACCGGTCCTGCCCGGGCGGGACCGGTGATTCATGCAGAGACCCATTCTAAAAGGCATCAAGCAAAGGCCGATCCGACCCACGCCGTGACTGCCAGAAGTCCGGCAGCGATCTGCAGCGGAATGGCTTTTCGCATTTCTTTTTCCACACCGGACATCGAAGTAAAAGGGGTTGATCCTGTGAAATTCATTGCCAAATAGGAACTTATGACCACCGCGGAGAACAACAGCCCGACGGCTCCCCATTTGTCCACCTGATTCCAAAAGATCACAATGACCCCCGTACCGGTGATCAAACCCATAATCGTGCCCTTTAAAGCAAAGCTGCGCACAGGAATCCAGGGTAATAAGGTGGGGGATATAATCGCGCCACTAATGATTCCCACCAAGCAGGCGGCATACAGCATGAGGCCTTTTAACCAGGCCGCCTTGATGGAAAATATATCCGATCCGATGCCCGAAAGCAAAAAAGCGGCGATCATCAACCCCCCTGTTAGTTTCAGCACCTGGGCGAGCTCCACCGGTATGAGAACCACCCTTTCCGGGAGCGAGAATGTCACCCGTCGCATTTCGGCTTCGGCTTTCATTCCATTTTCAAGAAAATACCTGATGTCTCCGGCACGTATGGGCCCCCACACGACTTCGAATCCGCAGCCTTTTTTAACCTGATGCGCGGCAACTCCGGTGGCAGAAAGCTGCGGCAATATCAATTTTCGATGGGCCACGACCCGATCCAGCTTCGATTGCCGGACGCGTCGCACGACCTCCTCAGTTGAAAACGTTCTTTTTCCGGCCGCACACCATACATTGATGCCCCGGGTATCCAGCACCAAAACCCAAACATCGAGACCTGATAGCTGTTTGCGGAGCACATCAAAGGTCAGTTTGTAATTGGCGGTAACCAACACAGGGGAATTTGGATCAGGATTTCCCGCGCAGTAAAGACCGGGGGCGACCTTGTAGTTCATTCTGGAAATGTTCAAGCGCGTTTTGATGGTCCCCAAAATATCAACCACTGCCGGATCCGTCTTTACTCGGGGTATCGGTCCCACCGGTGTTTGCACAAAATTTTCGACAAAGCGGCATAGCTTGTACCCGGGGCGTTCGCAAGGGTCGCTCGCCGGTCCCGGAGACGGTCCGCAACAAACAATTTCTTCGGCCGGCTGCGGTTGCATCGGCAAAATATCGCTTTTTTCATCGGCACCTGCAGATGATTGGGTATCTCAGCAAGTTGCAGAGGAAAATTCACCTTCCTCGGACATGGTATTTTGTAAATTTTTCTGCCCTTGAATTTTTACTTCTTCTGCCACGATTCGTTCCTTTCCAAAGGCCTTTTCCCAATTGTCGCCTAAATTACTCAGGGATCGGGAAAGCCTCGCACCTTTGCAGCCCCTTGCTTGAAGCGCTTCGATATCTATTTATCAAGTTTATCACGGAAACGCAAATTGTGAAGCCAACCGGTCAGCTCATGACACGATAGAGGAGACCGGATACGACCGCCCACCCGAGAGTCACCAGTGTCACGACCACACAAACGGCTGCGATAGTTTTGTGAACGATGTTCTCCCTGGCTTTTTCTGCATAGCCCAACAGGTATCCAAGCAAAGCCCCGGCGACGATACCCCCGCCATGTCCCCAATTGTTTATACCGGGCACTAAAAAGCCAAACAGAAAGATCGCAATCGCCCAGCCGCCGATCTGCCGGTAAATCGTGTGGCCATAGACCCCTCCCCTGCTTTTGCCGTAATAAAGCAAAGCACCGATAAGGGCACACACCGCAGCAGATGCCCCGATCGTCAGGGTCACACCCGCAAAATAGGAGACCAGAAAGCCGATAAGACCGCCTAGGGTGTAGATAATTACCATACGAAAAATGCCGTATTCCCGAATAACAAGCATGGCCAGCTGCCTGAGTGCTAACATGTTGAAAAATATGTGGAGGATGCCGCCGTGTAGCCAAGTGGCTGAGATCAGCGACCACCAGCGGTGATAAAGGTTGATTGGTAATGTCCCGGTTGCACCCAAAAGCAACAGGCTTCGGCTGTCAGGGGACAGGAATGTCAAAGGGTTCAATGAAAGACTGGATGCAAAGGGATTCAGTAATAGGGAGATAATGTACATACCGGCATTGACAATTATGACTGTCTTTATGAATTGTTTAGGGTTGTAAGAGCTCCGGGTCCACAGGTTATTCTTCCACCAGGATCCGGGGTTGCGGGTGCCGCAATAAGGGCATCGGGACTCGTCGACGCTGATGAGTTTTCGGCAATTGGGACAAAGCAACGAATGTCTTTTGTCGTTCATTAAATGACCAAAGAAAACAAAGGGTGGTCAAACGACCACCCTGTTAAGGAGGTTGATAAGAATGAAGCATAAGCAGTTGAGCTAACTACTTGGGTTAAGGATAATACCTTTTGCAAAATGGTCAAGACAACGCCATACCGCATTCTTTGCGCGTGCAGTTCGAGTTGCTGTCTATTCCTCTCCGCTGTGGCACTCTTTGCAACCCGTTGGACCGGGTTCCGGGAGACTTTCTTTCACGACCTTATAAGACATCTCCAGAGCCTTGTTTGCCATTTTTATCTCTTTGTGGCAGCCGATGCACATTTGATGGTAAGCATATTTGTAGTACTTAATCGATACATCTGAATAGGATAGGTACTTTTGGGTCTTTTCCGGCGGTTCAATCAAATTATGGCATTGCGATGTGGTGCAATTTTGTATATTTTCCTGGCCGGTCCATTTATGATGGCATTCTCGGCATTCCGAAACAAAATGTCTGGCGTGAGGAAAGGGTACCGAGGGTTTTTGAGCCGCTACCCCATCGGGGGGCTCCAGTAATATTTGACCCATCGGAACACACATGGCATCTTCGGCTTCCTGTCCATAAACCGTTAATGCCATTCCCGTAATTACAGCCAAAACCAAACACAAAATTCCGATTCCTATTTTGTACATGCTGATCCCCCTCACAAATGATCGCTAAATATCGCCGCTGTTTTAAAGTGAAGCTTCCCTTACCCTCGCCCTAAAAGGCGGGCCTGTAGGCCAGCAAACCGGTCACAGCTCAAACGTCCTGGTGATCATAACCACATATAAAGCAAAGGGGTATTAATGCTTTATAATTAAAAAAATTTCAACCCTAAAATTCAACTCATGCAGATTTTAAAAACTGGTGGTTGAATTTTAATGAAATCGTGATTATCAAAACCGAATAAAGCCAATGCCATGGACTTCCCTGAGTAAACTCGGAGCAAGCCTCTATGATAAGGCCGGGTGACACCCACTGCCGGCCAATTTTTTGCGGTGAAGCTTCCCGCTCTTAAAGCGGCGGAGCTGGCAGGAAGGCAAACCGGCCGGCGGCTTCTAGATGAGACCCTAATATGCTTAAAAAAATTATATCCGGCGGGCAAACCGGAGCGGATCGGGCAGCTTTAGATGTCGCCATAAAAATGGGTATTCCCCACGGGGGGTGGATACCCAAAGGGCGCAGGACCGAAAAGGGCTATTTACCGAATAAATACCGCTTGCAGGAAATGCCGGACGGCAATTATGCCAAACGAACCGTCAAAAACGTTATCGCCTCCGGGGCAACATTGATTTTTTCCCACGGTAAACTTTCCGGCGGATCGGAATTCACTCGAATCGTGGCAGAAAAATATAAACGTCCCTGTCTTCACGTAGACTTGAACCTTCGATCTGATTTACGGGCCGCCCGAATGATCAAAGACTGGATTATCAGGTGTAACATTGAAGTGTTGAATGTTGCTGGCCCGCGCGAAAGCAATGACCCGGACATTTACGCGGCCACTGTAAATGTCCTCCAAACGGCCTTATCCGGAGTGAAAAAACGGCAATATCCAACCCATCGGATAAAAAAGTAGAAAGATGGCCGGGCAGTGACACTTTCCGCATGGATGGGAGAGGGTCGCCGGTATTGAAAATGCAGGCTTTAGATCAAGCGGCTATGGTTCTCACCGGTGCTCAGGCCGACATTTGTAATTGAAACGACGTTGAGGCTCTCGTGAAGCAAAAAAGATATAAAGCCGGCAGGCTGGAAAGTGCCATCAGCCTTTCCATAATGTTCATTCTGATCGGCATCGCCACGGCCATCTTCTTCCAGCAGTTTCGATATTCTCGAGCCATACTGCGCGGCGAGCAGGCAATTTCATACCGTGCAGCATCAAATAGTCAACAATCCAAACTCCTGGCACGCCTGCCCCTCAGCTTAACTCCTCTGTCAGCACCGGAGGTGTTCGAACCTTTGAATTTGTCGGATAAAATAAATGGTAAAGCCGGTTTGTATCTCTCCGCAGGCTTCAAACGGCTTGAGAGTCAGCGCTTCATAATCGATGGGACTTCAGATGACTGGATGGAGGTGTTTATCTATGATATGGGAAGTTCTGAAAACGCCTTTTCGGTCTTCAGCGCCCAGCAACGAGAGGACGCAGAGCCTGCCGGCCTCGGGAAATTCTCCTACCGTACCCCAAATGCGCTCTACTGGATCCATGGTCCCTATTATGTGGAAATTATCGGAGCTCGGCCCTCCGAAGAAAACACACGGGGGATGCAGCATTTCGCTGAGGCTTTCATACAAAATATCAAAGTGGAAACAAAATCAATGGCTGAACGAGAACTTTTCCCCACGAAGGGGCTGGAAAAAAACAATATTATGCTGATTCCAACGGATGCTTTCGGGTATGAGGGATTCGATCGCGTTTATACGGCCGGGTATAAAATCGGCGACGCCGAACTGTCCGCTTTTATTTCTCAGCGCCAAACGGCCGCACAGGCCCAACAGCTGGCTTCAAACTATCACCAATTTCTTATGGCATTCGGTGGTGAAAATCGGGGTACCAACGCATCAATCGAAAACGCCAGGATTGTCATGATACTTGACACGTATGAGGTTATATTCTCCCAGGGGCCTTATGTGGCCGGTGTGCGGGAAGCCGCTGAGATCGCTCAGGCCATCGACCTGGCCCTTAAACTGAAGGAAAGGATAGAAGCGGTTTCAAAACCTTAGAAATATACCCATGAACATTGATCCATTCGGAAAAAGATTGAATCGACGGCAATTTTTAACCCGCTCGGCAAAGGCCGGCTTGTCGGTTGCGGCGGCCTGCCTGATCGGCCACCGGTTTTATGATTCAGCGGATCCAGGCGGTGCCGCAAAAATATCCCCGCATACCGGGCGGCTTAATTTCGCGGTCCCGGATACCGGCGGCAGACTGGGTATCGCCCGGGGACCCGACCGGGCAAAGACGCTTCAGCTGGCCCTAAAATCGATTGGCGGCATAGAGACCTATGTCAAAACCGGGGATCGTGTGCTGCTTAAAGTAAATGCCGCCTTCGCGTCGCCCCCCATGTTGTCGGCCACAACCCACCCCGAACTGGTCGCCGAAATAAGCCGCTTATGCCTCAGGGCGGGTGCTGATGAGGTGGTGGTAACCGACAATCCGATCAACGACCCGGCGAGTTGTTTCGCCCTGACCGGAATTGCCGAAGCAGCCGGCAAAGCGGGTGCCAAGATCGTACTGCCCCGGGAGTATCTTTTCAATCCCATGACTGTTCCCGGTGCCAAACTGATCCGTAACTGGCCGGTACTAAGCAAACCGTTTAAAGACATCACCAAGGTTATCGGAATGGCGCCGATAAAAGACCACCACCGCAGCGGGGCATCCATGATCATGAAAAATTGGTACGGGCTGCTGGGGGGCCGGCGGAACATCTTTCATCAAGATATACATAATATTATCAGAGATTTGGCTATAATGGTCACCCCGTCGCTGGTCATCCTGGACGGCACGACAACAATGCTGACCAATGGTCCCACCGGCGGATCGCTTTCGGATCTGAAAGAAACAAATACGATGATTGCCGGCACCGATCAGGTCGCCGCCGATGCCTATGGCGCCACATTGCTGGGGAGAGATCTCAGCGATTTAACCTTCATTGCCAAAGCAGCGGCAGATGGGGTGGGAACCGCAGATTATCGATCCCTGAATCCGGTTGAAGTGACATTATGAGGATAATAACTGCCAGACGGATTAGTCAGATATCTTTTTTGCTTGTATTTATTTGGTTTTGTGTGGTTGCCACCCTTGGCACGAAATGGTGGCAGCTGCGCGGTTGGCCGGTTAACTGGCTCCTCGAACTCGATCCGTTGGTGGGGCTAGGGACGTTGTTGACGACGCATACCGTGTACAAAGGGTTGCTGTGGGGACTGGCCACCATCGTGCTGACAATCATTGTGGGCAGGTTCTTTTGCGGCTGGATCTGTCCTTTTGGTTCAATCCACCAGTTTTTTGGATATCTGGCCAAACGGCGTCACTCCATACTGCAGAGAGCCAAACTCAACCGTTACAGCAGGTGGCAGAACCTAAAATATTTAATCCTGATTTTTCTGTTGTCCGTTGCGATCGCCGATCTGGTTGTATTCCTGATGCATATGCCATCCAGCCAACCCGGGGTCTTCTGGCTGCTCATTCTTGGGGCTTTGGCAGCGGCAACTATCGTCACCATCGTAAAAACACCGATTGATCCTAAAATACTGTTCTTATACTTGGCATGTGGGATCGGTATCTGGGTGATGCTTGGCTATTTTTTCCAGGATGCGCGGCTGTTGTCGGCCTCTCTGCAGATCGGACTGCTTGATCCCATATCTTTGGTGTATCGCTCGATCAACCTCATCCTCTTGCCCCTCGTCGACGGCTCGGTCGCAAAACTATTTACAAGCCCGCGATATTATGAAGGGGCCTGGCTTATTGGGATTATCTTTTTAAGCGCGTTATTGTTGAACTACAAATCCCCTCGCTTTTACTGCAGGTATATCTGTCCGCTGGGGGCATTATTGGGTATCTTAAATCGTTTTGCGCTGTGGCGGATCGGTAAAACCGAGGCGCTGTGCAAGGATTGCCACCTTTGTGAAAAAAATTGTGAAGGTGCCTGTTCACCGTCGGACCAAATAAAAATCAATGAATGTATTCTGTGCATGAACTGCCTGGCAGATTGCCATCATAACCAAATCAGCTATCGTACAGCCCCCTCAACGGCCGGTGAGACGCTCTCGCCGGACCTGACCAAAAGAGAATTTGTATTTTCATTTCTCTGCGGTGCCGCGGCGGTACCCATGTTGCGCCTAAACGGCAACCTCAGCGCCAACTGGGTTCCGGGCCTCGTGCGTCCCCCCGGGAGCCTGGCCGAGAAAGAATTTCTGTCACGCTGTATCAAATGCGGCCAATGTATGCGGATCTGTCCGACCAATGTCATCCATCCGGCCGGACTGGTCGGGGGTCTGGAAGGTCTGTGGACCCCCGTTCTCAATTTCCGAATCGGTACCAGCGGTTGTCAGCACAAGTGCATTGCCTGTGGGAACCTGTGTCCCACCGGCGCCATTCGACCCTTGAGCCTGGACGAGCGCTTGGGGCGAAATCAATTTACAAGCCAGGGTCCGATCAAAATAGGAACCGCTTTTATCGATCGCGGGCGCTGCCTGCCCTGGGCCATGGACAAACCTTGTATTGTTTGTCAGGAAAATTGTCCGGTAAGCCCCAAGGCCATTTACACCCGCCGGCAATTCAATAAGATCCCTCTGGAGACCTCTCTCATTGTGAAATGGGCAGATTCTCGTTTTATCGAATTCGATAAACCAGCCCTTCAGGCCGATCGATGGGCTACCGGCGATTACTATTGTCTGACAGATGCTCAGCCCGATCAACAACCGCGTTTAATCGTAAAAAATACGTCCCAAAGCGTGACGATCTCTCAAAAGACACCTTGGGACCGGCCACCAGACGAGGGCAGCAAGGTTTCAATTCAGATCAGGCTGCAACAGCCGTTCGTTTACCCCGAACGGTGCATCGGTTGCGGTATCTGTGAACATGAATGTCCCGTTCAAGGAAAACGGGCCATCCGGGTCACGGCGGAAAACGAATCACGCGACCCAAAACATACGCTTCTGTTAAATATTTAATGGATCGGGGTGTTTTTTTCACGGCAAGATGATCGCCCCGGTGTTTCCAATAGGCAGAGGGCTATTGCCGCCGGGAAAGGCAAAACACGGCGTCGGTTATTGTCGGCGTGAGAGTTTTAAATAGCTGGCAGTAAAATGCAAGGCAGTTGCCGCTGTCCGGCTTGGCAGGCAGCAACCCGGCATCTTGCCGTGAAAAAAATACCCCGACCCTTGAAATACTTAGGATATGGAGGGATTTAATAAAATGGAAAAAAATAACAAACTGTGTTCACGGAGAAATTTTATCAAAACAGCCGGAGGAGCCGGCCTAGGAACTTTGGTTGCCCCGTTTATATCCAGAGCAAATGGTTCCCGGAACCCACCTTGGGAAGCGTCAGTTCAAAAAATGGTACCCAAACGGACTTTCGGAAATACAGGAGAGAAAGTCTCCATTCTCTCTTTAGGAGGCATTTTTGATGTTCCAAGCAATCTGCTGCTTCTCAAACAGGCGGTACGGTGGGGTGTTACTTACTGGGATACCGCTAACTCTTATGGCGGGGGTCGAAGTGAAAAGGGTTTTGGGAAATATTTCGAAAAATATCCCGCAGATCGAAGAAAAATATTTTTAGTCACTAAATCCGGTGCCTGGACGGTTAAAGGGATGACCGGTCATCTTAATAAGTCACTGGAAAGGATGAAAACCGACTATATCGATCTTTTCTTTGTGCACGGTATCAGCGGCATTGATGAAATGGATGACGAAACCAAGCGCTGGGCTGAAAAAGCCAAGTCAGCCGGAAAGATTCGCTTGTTCGGTTTCAGTACTCACTATAATATGCAAGAATGCCTATTGGGCGCTTCTAAACTCGGCTGGGTAGACGGTATCATGATGACCTATAATTACCGGCTGATGCATACTGATCGCATGCGATCTGCCGTGGATGCCTGCGTAAATGCCGGAATCGGGTTGACTGCCATGAAAACCCAGGGGGGCGGATCGGTTAAGACCAACACCGAAAACGAACTCAGGCTTGCCGGCCGATTCTTGAAAAAAGGATTCACCGACGGACAGGCCAAAATCAAAGCAGTCTGGGAGAACCGGCAAATCACCTCCATCTGTTCCGAGATGACAAACCTGACACTTCTTATGACAAATACCGCTGCGGCATTGAACACCACCAAACTTTCCGCCCTTGATAAGAGATTGTTGAGGCAATACGCTGATGAAACCTGCGCAGATTATTGTACCGGCTGCACCCATATCTGCGAATCAGCACTTACAGATTCTGTCCCCATCGGCGATATTATGCGGTTTTTGATGTACAGCCGCAGTTACGCTGATGACGAAAGGGCTCGGGCGAGTTTCCGAAACCTCCCGGCAGATATCCGCAGGCGAATAAGAACGGCGGACTATTCCACGGCCGAAAAGAGATGTCCCCAGCAGATGGCCATCGGCAGACTTGTGCAAGAGGCCGCCCGAAAACTGGCATAACATAACCAACGGCCAAAATCCGGGCAACCATTGAATTTTTTAAAGACAGGGATTATTTTAGTGGAGCAGAAAAATGAGAGTAAATTTGATTTACATGACTGCGGGCGACAGGGAGGAAGCCAGAAAAATAGGCAGGCAACTGGTAGAAGCGAAACTGGCGGCTTGCGTCAATATTATCGACAACATGAATTCAATGTACATGTGGCAGGGCAAAATCCAGGATGATGACGAAGTCATCCTGATCGCCAAAACCACTGAAGACCGCGTACCGGAGTTGACGGAAAAAGTAAAAGCCCTGCATAGCTATGACTGCCCCTGCATCCTGTGTATACCGGTTTCCGGCGGAAATAAAGAGTTTCTGGATTGGATCGCAAGTGAAGTAAAATAATTGAGGGGACGGGGCATTTTTTGCGCGCCAAGCTGATCGCCGCGGTGATTTTAACCGGCCGGGAGTTGCTGCCGCTCGGAAAGACAAACTGCTGTGACGGCTATCGGAACAGCGACGGGTGTGATCAGCAGGGCGCAACATGTAAAGTCGTTGCCGCTACTAGAAATGGCAGACGATAACCCGGCATCTTGGCGAGCAAAAAATGCCCCGCCCCCTGAAACAACTCAATGGAGAAAAAATGACTCCCAGTAAGCATTCGAGGCATAAAAAGCCCGGGGAACCGGGCAGGCGTGACGGGACCGGGGGGAATCGGCAGGGCCAAAAAGACAGGGAGATCCTGGAGGTTGTCGTAAAAGGTGATGTTGCCGGTACGGTCGAAGCGGTCAGTGCCAGCCTTGAGGCCATAGCGACGCCGCAGGCAAATATAGAAGTCATCCAGGCAGGTGTCGGTCACATATCAAAATCAGATATTCTTATGGCCCAGACCGGAAGCAAACTGCTTATCGGGTTCAACGTGGAAGTTATGCCCAGGCTGCAGTCTGAAATTATGAATTACGGGGTTGAAATCCGGTTGTACAATACGATCTATCGACTGACCGAAGATGTAAAAAAGATCGCCAACAACCTGGTTGCCATAGAACCCGAAGAAAAAATTACCGGTAAAGCCAAGATAATAGCGACATTTAAAGGCGGCCGCAAGGGCATCATACTCGGTTGTGAAGTGTTGGAAGGCACCCTGGAAATTGGAAAAGATTTTCGTGTCATCACCGTTATGGGACCGGCGTATTTTGGAAAAATAAGATCTCTGCAGATTGAAAAAAATGCCGTCAATATCGCTAAACCCGGTCAACAGGTCGGGTTGAGTGTCCCGGGTTGGAAAAAAGGCAAGATCGGCGACTGGGTCGAGTGCTATGAAATCACCCGGCCCGAAGGTGGTGAACCATGGCGGCCGCAAAGCGGTATCTTCCGAATTAAAAGCGCCTAAGTCCAGTTCTCTGAATACCCGCAGTTCATAATTTAGAGAAAAAATGGGGGACGTCCATGATTTTATGCGATTGTCGGCAATGCCACGAAATTTTTACAATTTATAATCATTTTGCGTAGCATATTGCTCTCCTCGCCTGGAAGTCCCTTAAACTTGGGATCAATCCGCCAGCTGTCACTTCAGTTTGTCTTCCCTCATAGATGCCTTTTGAACATAAATGGATTTGCATCGATTTTGGAACAAATGCCATTCATGGGAGACGGCATTATGGCAACGTTTGGCGCGGTTGTCGCCACAAACACTTATGCTGCAGATGCGCTAAGAGCGTTGGACGAAATAATGGCGGTGACTCAAGCATGGCAGGCAGAATACCTGGCGCAAGAAAAACTGCTTCCCCGTGTCGGGGCCGCTGTGACGACGGGACGCATTATCTTCGGGGCAGTGGGAGACGCCAGCCGTTTGGAGTATACCGTTATCGGAGAGGCGGTGAACCTGTCCGCCAAATTAGAAAAGCACACCAAAAAAGAGGGTGCCCGCGCGCTGTGCACGGCAAAGGCATATCAGGAAGCAATTGCACAAAACTATCAACCACCGGCGGAACGGCAAAAACTGACCCGGCGAAGGGTCGAAGGGGTCACAGAACCTCTGGATCTCATGATTATTGGCACCTGAAAGACTTTATTGGAACATTTTGCCGGTATGCCATCACGAGAGTAATATATAACCCCCTCAACAAAAGAGTCGGCGAATTGGCCCTTTATTTTTTTTGATCCATAAAGTATAGAACACTTCGATTTAACAAAAAAGGACAACCAAGAGCCTTTGAATTCCCAATCTTTACATTACAGAAAAGGTGATTAGTATTTGCCAAACACTTTTTCATTCGTTTAGGAGGCAAAATGTACAATAAAACGGTTATGGACCATTTCCGCAATCCCAGAAATGTCGGTGTCATCGAGGAGCCCGATGGCATCGGTGAGGTCGGCAATCCCCTCTGCGGCGATATGATGACGATTTATCTAAAAGTCGAAAACGAAAGTATTGAAGATATAAAATTTCAGACCTTCGGCTGCGGCTCGGCTATAGCGGTGTCCAGCATGCTGACGGAAATTGCCAAGGGCAAGACCATTGAAGAGGCCAAGCGAATCACGAACAAAGATGTGGCACAAGCCCTGGAGGGTTTGCCCAAGAACAAACTCCATTGCTCCAACTTGGGTGCCGATGCGCTCCAGATGGCCATAAAAGATTACGAAGACAAGAAGATGGGAAAGGCACGGCCTGCCCCCAAGCGCGTTGACAAACATGAGCACTCTCACGGGGATAAATGCTACTGTCCCTATTGCGATATCGAAATCCAAGAGGGGACAACCTTTTGTGACGCATGCCAATCCAACCTTGAAGAAGAGCATTAGAAATGACGATAATTAATTTAGATCATATCTCATCAAATCCCCTGCTGCCGGAAGTCAAAACTGCTATGATTGAAGCCATCCAGAAGGATTATGCCAATCCGTCCAGCCAGCATAAAAAAGGCGAACAGGCCGCTGAAGTTCTGGACAGCGCTCGGGAATCGGTAGCAAAGCTGATCAATTGCGCAGCACCCAAAGAAGTTGTTTTTACCTCCGGCGGCACCGAATCGGTGAATCACGCCGTTAAAGGTGTGGCCATGGCCAATGCCGAAAAAGGCAAGCACATCGTGACCTCCAATATAGAACACAATGCCGTCATTCGCAGTATTCGACGCCTGAAATCATTGGGCTACAAGGTCACTTCAATTTCGGTGGATGAGTTTGGCCGGGTGAATCCGCAGGATGTGGCAGACGCCATTACCGATGATACCATTCTGGTCTCGATTATGCATAGCAATAACGAAACCGGAACGATCCAGCCCATCTCGGAAATCGGAAAAATTACAAAAGAAAAAAAAGTGATTTTCCACGTAGATGCCGTCGACTCGGCGGGGGTCGTGCCCATTGACGTCCAGGCGCTGCAGGTCGATTTGCTTAGTTTTGCCGCCAACCCTTATTACGGCCCAACCGGGGTCGGGGGGTTATATATTCGTCGCGGTACGCGCGTTTTTCCCTTGTTGGACGGCGGCATTCAAGAAAACAACAAACGCGGCGGAACGGAAAATTTAATCGGTATTATCGGCATGGGGGTAGCTGCTGAATCGGCCAGACGAGATATGGATGCGAGAACGGCCCACACCCTGAGATTAAAAGAAACGCTCCTAGAGGAGTTGCCCAATTACATTGACGAGTATATCATTAATACCCATCCCGAACACAGCCTCCCCAACCTGCTGTCGATATCCATCAAATATATCGAAGGCGAAAGTGTTATGCTGATGTTGGACGACGATGATATCGCCGTATCCACGCGGTCCGCCTGTGCCACCGGCTCTCTGAGAGCCTCCCATGTTTTGATATCGATCGGCCTCAGCCATGCCGACGCCCAGGGCACATTGGTGATATCATGGGGTATCGAAAACAAAAAAGAAGATATTATGACCTTTCTTACATCCTTAAAAAATGTGGTGACAACTTTACGTGACATTTCTCCGCTGTATAAAAAAGCCTCCCGGGGTTGAATTCCATATATCCCGGCCGGGGGTGACAATTACGACACGGTCTCCTTAAAGAGACGGTTGGCAATCCGGCGCAACATTCATCAGCACTTGTAGGGGCAGAAATGATAAAAGCAATAGCCACCCGGGTCTCCGTAAGGTTTACCGGTTTCTTTGATGCATTGGACAATCATACCTTTTGAAACATCCTCGTAATCAGGCCGTTTTTCTTCCTCCCGCTTGCAGTTCATGCATATCGGCTCATGGGTATATACGGACAGTATTCGTTGATCCCGCTGAGACAACTGGGTATCACAGTTCGAACACTTTTCGGCACAAGACAGATCGTTTTCCCACGGATCACTCATGGTAATTCTCCTTTCCTTAATGGATAAAACCGAGGCGGCTGGATGAGGACCAAAGTATATAATGAATTATAACTTTCAGCGGAAACAAGACGCTTGATTATAAAATCAGACATTGGTAATTATCCTTACATATCCAATATTTTCGTCCCGGCATTCCAATTGATGGTACGGTCGACGCACTTATAGCGGGAACCATAACTGTTTAGCGAAAGGGCAGTTTTTCATGCAAATCATCAAAAATATACACGCCTTTGTGTGGGAATCAATGGTCGCCAATAACTGCAATACCTACTTAATCGACGGCCCCACCCGGATTCTCATCGATCCGGGACACATCCAGCATTTTGACCATGTCCGAAAAGGACTTGAAAAACTGGATACGCAATTGGAGGACATTGGTCTAATCGTCTGCACCCACGCTCATCCGGACCATATGGAGGCCGTTCAACTGTTTAATACCTTACCGGCGCTTACAACCATGCACGAGAAGGAGTGGCAACATCTCAAAAACATGGAAAATCACATCTCGGCCATGGGCATCGATCTGGCTGATTTCTCACCCGACTTTTTTCTCAGGGAAGGCGACCTTTCGGTCAACGGCATTGATCTTACCATCTTTCACACACCCGGCCATTCACCGGGGGGGATTTCCATATACTGGTCCAAGCACAAAGCGCTTTTTACCGGTGATTTAATCTTTAAAACCGGTGTGGGTCGCACGGATCTTCCGGGCGGCGACGGCACTTTGCTAAAGGAAAGCATCGTAAAGCTTGCGGATTTGGATACCGAATGGGTTTTGCCCGGTCACGGCGCCACCGTATCCGGCAAGAACGAGGTAAAAATGAATTTTGACCATCTCGAACAGGTCTGGTTCAACTACCTGTAGATTCCGGACGTTTGTGAAACTCCCCGCCCCAAGGGGCGGGGCTTCCCGGAAGCGTTCTGCTATTATTCCTTTGCCAGCGCAGCTTTCTCACGATTGAAACGCTGCAGAAAGTCGGTGCGGATACGCAAAAGATAAGCCTGCCATTTATCGTCACCAGCAATATTCGGCAAGACGGCCGTACCCGAAATACGATATCCGCTGGCGAGTTTTTCTTTGGCCTGATCCGACCGTTTATCGCCCTCTCTGCCAACGGTGTCCCGGTAATCGGATAACACCGTTTTGAGGCGGCCGGTATCGCCATGACCGATTGTGTCTAAAATGTTTATGAGTGAGGTGTTGTCCTGATCCAGATCAATGCGGTCCAATACCTCACGGATCACAATATGGGTATCGATAAAACTAGAGGATTTCTGTAATTCATCTAACTTATCTTTCAAACTTTCGAAATCTATGAGCGTGTCCTGATATTTCTGAAGCAATCCCGAGAGGTTCTGCCTGGCCTCTTTTTTCTTTTGATCCTGTTTTTCTTGCTCGCTGAGAGTGAGGTGTTTGGTTTTTTCCATCACGATGTCCAGCGTGCTCTTTATTTCACCCACGGTACCCCCCCATTCATCATTCGGATTCGATAAGACGATCCAGTATCAATCCGTTAAACTGAACATTACCCGTGGAAGTAAACAGCCAACCCAGATGGGTCAAACAGCTTCGACACACGGCAATTCTCCAGTAAAAACCCTTGAACCAGCTGAATTCATCTGTCGTCGGTCCTGTATAACCGCAGCCGCGAGCGGATCGAAAGCACCCTATTTCGTAAACAATTCCATGGGGATTGGCAAAGGTGTGTCGATGAGAGCCCGCCATTTCAATGCGCTCAGCACGGTGGGTAATAACCTGGCCGCATTGACGGCACAGGATGTATCTATCATCATCGGCGGCCTTTTCCTCGGTTTCATCTTCAATGAGATTGCCGGGGGTTACCCCGCCGGGTTTTTCGCCCTTTTCTCGACCGCGGTACATGGTGTCAATGTCTTCGGTGATCATTATAGCTCTTCCAGGCTTATGCTGCCGTTATACAGAATCACACCGCGGCGAGTCTGATTGTCGTCCGGCCGCCCAGGTTTGGTAAACATCGGATCCTCATAAATATGATGCAGATACTCATCCCGGAAGCGTGGGTGAGCGATACTGGCTATTGCGTAAGCCTTCTCTCCGGTAGTCAAACCGCGCAGATCCGCAATCCCATACTCCGTGACGATAACGACGCCGTCATAGGCCGAGGCGGTAAGACTGATCCCGGGGGGGTGCATTTTTACAATTTTGGATTTTCCTTTGTCGGTAAGGCTTTTCATGGCAATAATCGGGGTGCCGTGCACTTGATCATTAACGGCTCGGATGAAATCCGGCTGTCCGCCAACACCGCTGTAATAGCGCTGCGGGTCGATAAAATCTGCCCAAACATTGCCGAAAAGATCGACACCGATGGCGGTGTTTATCGAAATAAAGGGGCTGTTCTGGCGAATGGTTGCAGCTGAATTTGTATATGAGGACGGCCGCATTTGCACGCCGGCTCGCATATGGACAAAATCGTACAAATCCCTGGAGCCCATTATCAGGCTGGTGGTACTATAGCCTAAGTTAACCTTCTTTTTGCGGTTGGTCACAATCCCCAGCTTTTCCAGCAGCATCAGCCCGTCACCATAAAGCTCCGTTTGAATGCCAAGATCCTTATAGTCGGCGTTTTTAATGGTTGCGACCACGGCATCCGGAATCTTGCCGATGCCGGCCTGCAGGGTTATCCCGTTTTTTATGTAATTTTCAGCAACGAGCTCACCGATTCTCTGTTCTTCTGCGGACAAGTTTTCGAAGTCAGGGGCTGAAAATTCATAGACGGGTTTGACATTCTCATGAACAATATAGTCGATCGATTGGGCGTCTATTACACTTTGTCCCTGGGTGAAGGGCATACTCGGATCCAATTCGGCGATGACGATTTCTGCATGATCAATGGCTGTATGCAGTGCCTCCACGGATAGCCCCAAACTGTACTCCCCGGTCAATTCGTTTTGGCTGACCTTCATGATGACAACATCCGGCTCAAAAGCCCGCTTCTTGCCAATTAAGCTATCCAGATTGGCCAGGGTACACGGTAAATAATAGGCCCGGCCTTCGTTGGCTGCTTTTCTGACATCACCGGTAGAAAATATCGAGTAGGTCATCACGCGGTCCTGCAGTCCCTCGGCCACGTAAGGAACCGGCCCCTGTAACAGTAAATGAACCATTTTCATAAACGGTAATTTCGGCTTGCCGGAACGAAGGGATTCACTCAGCGCCTCGATGGAAGCTGTCGGCGTGGCAGCATTCGATCCGATGTAACAGGTTGCCGTTTCTTGACGTGACAACCGTTTATGGATGATATCGGCAACTTGCTCTACTTTTATGACTTCTGGAGCCAAATGCATACCTTACCTTTCTGGTTTGGCAGTGATTTCCCCCTTTTCTTGCAGCGAACGCGATCGAATCACCGATCCGATGAGCGACCGGCGCTTGACCATCATGTGGGCTAAATTCAACTTGGCCGTGGTGCCACTGATGACACCGATTATAACGAGTCTGCCTTCATATGCAAGGGTTTTCATATTGCGTTCCAGGTATGCAGCACCGATATGATCGAGAATTCAGAACCTACCGCATCACTGACACCGGCCACCTCGAGTCCGAGGATTTCCGACTCCCCCTTTGGCGGCGGATAATTGCCCTCACGTTGAATGATACCCGCACGATTGACCGATGTGGCCATGACCCTTACACGCGGGGGAGCTTCAGATCTTAGCCGGCAACCGCACCGAGAATGAAGTTGAAATATAAGAATAATTATAATAGGATAAGTATACAGTTGATTATATTTAACCCGAGGGGCCGGGGTGTTTTTTTCACGGCAAGATGGTCGCCGCGGTGCTTCCAAGGGGCAGAGGGCGATTGCCGCCGAGAAAGGCGCAACACGGCGTCGGTTCCTGTTGGGGTGAGCGTTTTAAATGGCCGGCCGTAAAATGCAAGGCAGTTGCCGCTGTCAGGCCTGGCAGGCAACAACCCGGCATCTTGCCGTGAAAAAAATACCCCGACCCCTGAATTAACCTAACAATATAACATTTGGACTTGTTTGTCACATTTCATTATGCCGGTTTTTGAATATTCAGCTTTAGACCAAAAGGGGAAGAATGTCTCTGGAATAATTGATGCGGACAGTGCGATTGCCGCCCGGCAAAAACTGCGGGCCTCGAACAATTATCCCGTGTCGATAAGAGAAGTTGAAGATATCTCGGCTCAAAAAGAGTCTCGGGGATTTTCTTTTCCAAGCCTGTTTGTGCGTGTCCGTCATCGAGATGTTGCCATGATGACCCGGCAACTGGCCACTCTGGTGGGCGCCGGCTTTCCGCTGGTTTCAGCCATTGACGCCCTGATACCCCAGACGAAATCAGTTGCTTTTAGCAAGGTTTTGGCCCGAATCAAGGATTCCATCGTCGAGGGCGGCAGCTTTGCCGGCGCCTTGTCATTGTATTCAGAAACGTTTTCTCCATTGTACATCAACATGATACGTGCCGGCGAAAGTTCCGGGACCCTGGACATTGTTTTATCGCAACTGGCCGATATCCTGGAGAAACAACAGGAATTAAGAAGCCGGATACGATCGGCCATGGCCTATCCAATCCTCATGTCGCTGATCGGCACGATTGTTCTCATTCTTTTGCTGGTATTTATTGTACCCAGCATCACCGCTATTTTCGCAGACATGAACCAGGTTCTGCCCGCTCCGACGCTGTTTCTGATCACTTTTAGCAATCTGGTGAAATCGTACTGGTGGTTGTTATTAATCGTTTTGGCTGCCCTGGTATTCGGATTCCGGAACTTTAAAAAAACAGCCAGGGGACATTATTTGCTGGACAGGACAAAACTCAGACTTCCGGTTTTTGGACCCTTGATAAAAAAACTGGCTGTGGCACGTTTCTCGGGAACACTGGGTTCGCTTTTAAAAAATGGCGTCTCAATGCTCCCATCCCTTGACATTGCAAAAAATATCGCCGGAAATCTACTCATTTCCAGGGCTGTCGAAGCGGCGGCAAAGGAAGTAGGCCAAGGCCAGGGATTGGCAGTGGCGCTTTCAAACGCTGAGAGTTTCCCTCAATTATCCATTCAAATGATTCAGGTGGGTGAGCAAAGCGGTGAACTGGAGAACATGTTGAATAAAATGGCGGATGTGTTTGAAAAAGAAGCTGAATCGAGTATAATGAGCATGACGTCCTTGCTGGGCCCGATTCTAATCCTGCTGATGGGTGTTATCGTCGGCTTCATCGTGCTTTCTATCTGCATGCCGATATTCGAAATGAGCCAACTGATTCGCTGAAATAGTTGGAAAGCGGTGAGGCGTCGGGGGAGTCTTTTGGGGGGGCGCTGGGAAATGCTCAGCGAGCTCCAAAATAGGTGGTGTTTAATAAATATGCGGGGAGGGAAAATGACCATAAAAATGAAACGGCCCATTGGCAACCGCCGGGGGTTTTCCTTTTTGGAACTAATGGTCGTTATCGTCATACTGGGCATACTCGCCATGTACATTGCTCCTAAGCTGATGGGTCGCACCGATGATGCCAGAATCAAAATGGCGCGGGTTCAGATCGAAGGGCTGGAAACGGCCTTGAAATTATACAAGCTGGACAACGGGGTCTACCCCACGACAGAGCAGGGCCTTCAGGCGCTTGTTGAGCAACCGCAATCGGGTGATATCCCCAAAAATTGGCGCAAGGGCGGGTATCTCGAGAAAGGCAAGGTTCCCAAGGACCCCTGGGGAAATGAATATGTTTATTTGGCACCCGGCGTCCACGACGATTATGATATTGCTTGCTACGGCGCTGATGGCGTCCCGGGGGGTGAAGATGCCAACAAAGACATCAACAGCTGGGAAGTCGAGTAGTTACCGATTATAATGGTAAATTTCAGAGGAAACACTGGTTTTACCCTTATTGAGATTATAACCGTTCTGGCACTCATCAGTCTCACGCTTCTTATTACCATCCCTCGTATTCCCAGCACGCTTTTCACCGACGAGACCAAAAAAACCTCACGCTGGATAATCGCAAAGGTCCAGGTATTGAAAGATCGTGCTGCCCGCGAGCAAAAGCGCTACAGCCTGAATATCGATTTAAGTGGCAGACGGTTTTGGATATCCTATGATGGCATGTCGCAAGATGAGCGCCAAGCCGCTGAAAAGCAGGGATTTAAACTTCCGCCGAATATCAGAATTAGAGACGTTGAGTACCCAGATAATAAAATTGTATCATTCGGCCAGACAGAAATCTTTTTTTATCCAAAAGGTTACTCCGACCAGGCCGTAATTCATCTCGAGAGCGGCGAAGAGCAGCTTTCATTTAGAATTGAACCTTTTTTATCCACCGTAAAGTTATTCGAGGAATATGTCGGTCTTCAGGAATCCCAGATGTGAAAGGTCTCTTTCGATGCTGCCCCGAAGCGAGGTTCAAAGATATTTCCGCCGCGGTTGCCCGGCCGGGTTTACACTCCTGGAAGTCGTCATATGCTTATCGATAATTTCGATTGTGCTCGTCGCTGTTTATCGGATGCATTCCCAAACGCTGCTGATGAATCTGTCCACCCGCTTTTACACCACGGCACCCCTGCTGGCCCAGCGTCAGTTGACTGAAATCGAGTTGGATACATCTTCCGATGTCACCGACGGTGCCGGAGATTTCGGAGATGAGTACATCGGTTATCAGTGGAAGATTTCCGTCAATGATGCCGAGGCGACAGAGCCGAACACCGCTGCCGAGGATTTAAAAAGAATTGATATTACCGTTTCGTTCAATCGGGACGAGCTTGTTTATCAATTGAGAACCTATCGATACATCCGGCAATGAAGCTGCCCGCAATAAGCCGAAGCCGGACAGGGAATTAAAGCGCAAGCAGATAAAAAACCGTATGCTGCAACCAAATCTAACCTGCATATATTCGAGGGATCAAATGACAGCGGGCCGTTGTCCAAATCATGTTGAGCAGTCATTAAAACGTTTTTGTCCATCCAGCGGAGATTATCACCCCCAAAGGGGATTTACCTTACTGGAAATGCTGGTCACCATTTTTATATTCACGATTATCGCCACAACAATTTTCGGATCCTACAACGCTGTTTTCAGCAAGGCTGCCGCAATCAAGAATGACATGATGGCCTATGAAATGGCCAAAGACTGTTTAAACCGCATAATGCTGGATTTGCAAGCGTTGTATCTATCCCAGCCGCCGGCATACGCTCCGCCGGAAAATGCCGATGAGCAGGATCCTCATCGTATCGTGGGGGAGACGATTTACACGGGGAATAACCCTTTTGCGAGATTGCGGTTCGCGTCAATGGCTCACCTCCCCATGACGGCAAAAAAGCAAGCGGGAATTGCCGAAATCATCTACTATGTCCGCTCAACAGGGGGTGGCAAATATACCTTGAGGCGGTCAGACAATCTCGTCCTTTACGGACCCTCTGAAGAAAAGGAAAATGATCCGGTTCTTTGCGAAAATTTAAAAAGTTTGTCTTTCAAATATTATGGATCCGAGGGGGACGAATATGAGGCCTGGGATTCGGAGTCAGAAGATTTTGAGTATTCGACTCCCCGGGCAATCGCCGTAAAATTGGCCATCGGCCATGACGAGCGATTTCAAGTATTTGAAACCTTGATAAAGTTACCCTATTATCGCGAAAAAATCGAATAATACGCTGAAATGTTACCCAACCGGATAAAAAATAAACGCGGTGTCGCACTTTTGATCACACTTACGATCATTGCACTGCTGGTCGTTACGACATTGGAGCTTAATCGGCAGGCACGATCGGCGGTGTTGTCCGCAGCAACGACGCGTGACCGCATCACCCTGTCTCAAATGACCGTCTCTGCGGTGAACCTCGCGCTGGCCATACTGGTTGAAGATAAAGAGAACTCGGAAATAGATTCGATCCAAGAAGATTGGGCCGATCCGGAAAAAATCGAAGCGCTCTTGGATAGCCTGGCCTTTGAAGAGGGAAACCTGACTTTAAAAATTAGCGACGAACGCAGTCGCATCCAGATTAATGCCCTGGTATTGCACCCGGATGTTCAAAATTTTAATCAACCCCAAAAGTTATTGATGGACCGTTTTTTAAGGCTTGCGCTATCATTTAGTGAAACGTCCGAAGATATTGATCCGGCCACGACCATCATCAATTCTCTGAAAGACTGGCTGGACTCGGGCGACGATGATGCTATTACCGGTCTAAACGGCGCGGAATCGGAATATTATGAAGACCTCGAGCCCCCCTATCCATGTAAGAACGGACTGATGACCCACCTCAGTGAGCTACTGCTGGTCAGGGGAGTCACCCCCGAAGTGTACGCGGGAACAGCAGACATCGCAGGGGTATCCGATTACGTGACCGTCAACGGTATGACTGATGCAGGGGGCAATACCATAAACTTCAGCGGTAAAATCAATATTAATACCGCTGATCTGCCGGTTTTAAAAGCACTTTTACCGGAGGAACATCAGGAACTGGCCCAGGCAATATTCGACTATCGTGTGGAAAAATCAGGGCCGGTTTACACCCATGCGCTTTCCGGTGATACGTGGTACAAACAGGTTCCCGGAGCCGGTGATATCGAAATCGATAAGGATCTTATCACCACCAAAAGCGATATTTTCAGAATTGAAACCACCGCGACACTTCGTGACATGCAAACGCGTGCCACTGCGGTGGTGCAACGGTTGCTTGAACCGGAAACAGGCAAATTTTTCTGCAGGGTCTTGAGTTGGGAGCCAGAATAATGGTATAAAATAACGAAATTTTTAACGAATCGAAACAGTTTGGCTGAAACATCAAAATAAAGGCTCAGAACCTGAAGATCAATTACACCATGAGCAAAAACATTCTGGGACTGGACATAAGAAAAAGCGAGATTTCAGCAGTTCTGATCAACAGCAGCCTGAAGGGAAATCGCATCGAGGCATTTACCTATGTGCCCATTTCAAATCGGGACGAGATGGAAAAAAATGTCGCTGCCGCACTGGAAGTGCTCCTTGAAAACATGGATATCACCGAGGCTGTCTGCATTGCATCGTTTCCGGCCGATCAGATATCTTTCAGGAATATTGCGGTACCTTTCAAGCAACCCAAGAAAATTAAACAGATACTGCCTTTTGAACTGGAACCGACCCTGCCGCATGCGGTGGAAGATCTTATCATCGATTTTCAGGTATTGAATACAGCCGTCTCTGAAGAAAAGACCAATCTTTTCACAGCGGCAATCGATATCAACTCACTCAAAAGATACCTGGATTTGTTGGCCTCCTTTGAGATTGAACCTGAAAAAGTAACCGCCGGTGGCTATCCCATTGCCCTTTGCCTCACCAACCTGGCAGATCTTCCCGAAAACACGTTGTTTCTGGATTTGGACGGCGAGAAAAGCACGCTATCGGCTTTTAGATCCGGACAAATTTGCCTGATTCGATCATTTCCCCTCGGCATTGATGATCCATCACGGCATGAGACAGTCTGCAAAAATATTCAGCGAACTATTCACGCCTTTGAGGACACCTCCGGGCTGACGTTCACACCCGATAAAATATTCCTGACCGGCAGCAGTCTGAATGAAACCGGACTTGAAAAAAAAGTCGCCCAGGAACTGGACATCCCCACCCAGCGGCCGGATCTTGCCCGTGATATCACGCTCAAAATTGACAATCATCCGCTGCCTTCCTGGAATCCTGCGAAAATGGACAATGCCTTGGCCTTGGCACTGATTGAAATAACCGGTATCGGAGGACTGAATTTCCGCAAAGGACCATTCGCTGTGGCGAAGCGATGGGCCGAGTATAAAAAAAATCTGATCCGAACAGGCATTCTCGCGGCAACGGTGTTGCTGTTGGCGATGGTCAATGTCGGGTTTGACTTTTATGCCAAACGGCAAAAATTGAACGCCCTCACATCACAGATCAACGGTGTTTTCAAATCCACCTTCCCGGATGTCAAACGGGTCGTGGATCCGGTGCAGCAGATGCGTGTAAAAATCGAAGAGGTCCGCAAAACCTCATTATCTCCGGGTAAAGATACCAGCAGTGTCCGGATGATCGATATATTAAATGAGATCAGCGCGCGTATTACCCCAAACATCGATGTCGAATTTGCCAGGCTGGTAATCGGGGAGGAAAATGTTTTAATTACAGGGGATACCGACACATTTAATTCGGTCGATGCAATGAAGGGCCAGCTGGGGCAGGGGGACATATTTCAAGAAGTGACGATTGTCTCCACCAACAAGGATAAATCGGGCAAGCGCATCCGTTTCAAACTGAAACTCGAATTGTGAAGGAGTCACGCGCTATGGCAAAAAAACTATCCAAACGTGAAAAATACGCCATCTGGATAGGATCGGCCTTGCTCGGGATTTTTGTGATCACTCAATTCATTATCGCTCCCCTCTTGTCCCACAGGGAACGACTCATCCGGGGGATTCAGGCACAGACCAAAGCCTATCAGGAAATTTTGGCCCTTAAAAGCGAATATGAAATCCTGGAGGCCCGAGCCGACACGGCCACAAAAAGCATCTTTGCCCGACAAAAAGGTTTTACCCTCTTTTCCTTTCTCGATCAGCTCGCAGGTCAGACCGGGATAAAGGATAACATCGCATACATGAAACCCACCGTATCTGCCCAAGAAAACAGCCCGTATAAGACATCCGTGGTTGAAACCAAGCTTCAGGCCGTTACCTTGGAGCGCTTGACGGCATTTCTCTATGTGATTGAAACATCCAGCAACATGGTTCGCATAAACCGGCTTTCGATCACCAAAAAAGACAACCAGGCCGGATATGTGGACGCTGTTTTTATGGCAGAAACGATAGAATTGTAACCCCCAGAGTTACTTAAGGAGAAAATTGACGCTGATTTATGGTCCTGCGGTGAATCTGTAAGGTGCTAGTAACCAAATTGGAATTTTTTTATTTTTTTGCGGCAAGAGTCATTGCTAACATATTTTACTGCCCGTAAGGAGGAGAAGCTGGTTGCTGGTTTCTCGATACTGGTTTTAAATGGTAATTATCCTTATTTTATCCAGCATCCAGTATCTGACCTGTTCTGAAAAGAGACTCGTTTAGTCAATGCTGTGATTTTCGATTCGAGCATGCCCAATAGTCACTGGGTATATCCCGGCTTGCTATCCTAAATTCCATTGGTGTATA
>JASFTQ010000021.1:0-26946 GCA_050053515.1 Desulfobacterales bacterium
CGCCCCACGGGGCGGGGCTTCCCGGAAAGGAAGATATCTGTTTCAGATAGCTTCCCTTAACCCCGCCTTAAAAGGCGGGGCTTGCAGGGAAGCGAACCGGTCAAACAACGGCCGGTGATGCGCTTGCATTTTCGCACGCCTTGGGCCTATAGTACAACAAACCCCGCTGCCCAAACGGGGTACGGGGTTGCTAAAAATTAAACATACTTGTAGACAGGGACAGGTCTAATTTTTGGGGTTGAAGGTTAACTCGTTGTCTTGCATGTCAATGAAAACTTCGCCACCTTTGCTGAGACGACCGAAAAGGATTTCATCGGAAAGGCGGTCTTTGATATCCTTTTGGATCACCCGGCTGAGCGGCCTGGCGCCGTATTTGGGATCATGGCCCTCTTTCGCAAGCCAGGTCCGTACCGCCGGGGTGATGTTTACGGTAACCCTTTTGACGACCAGCTGCTCGTTGAGCTCTTTCATGAATTTGTCTACGATTTTTTCCATGATTGCAAGATCCAGTGCCTGAAAGGAAATGATGGCGTCCAGGCGATTTCTAAATTCCGGGCTGAAAAATTTTTCAACCGCCTTCTTGCCCTTGGATTCCGAATCCTTGTCGAGGTCCCCGAAACCGATTGAAGCAGCACTCATCTCCCGGCTGCCGGCATTGGAAGTCATGATTACAATGACATTTCTGAAGTCGGCTTTTCTGCCGTTGTTATCCGTCAGGGTAGCGTGATCCATTACCTGCAATAGGATATTGAACAGATCCGGATGGGCTTTCTCGATCTCGTCCAACAGCAGCACGCTGTATGGGTGTTTGCGGACACCATCGGTGAGCAGCCCCCCCTGATCAAAACCGATGTATCCCGGGGGTGCCCCGATAAGGCGGGCCACAGCGTGCTTTTCCATATACTCACTCATGTCAAATCGGATAAACTCCACTCCGAGAATCAATGCCAATTGCCGGGACACCTCGGTTTTGCCGACACCGGTGGGGCCGGTGAAAAGAAAAGAACCGATGGGTTTGCCCGGAGTTCCGAGGCCGGCGCGTGAGCGTTTGATGGCGGTGACCAGACCGCTGATGGCCGGATCCTGCCCGAAAACCACTTCTTTCAGACGCACATCGAGATTCTCCAGTTTGCTTCGATCGGATGTCGATATGCTGCGGGCCGGTATGCGAGCCATCTTAGCCACGATCTTTTCAATATCAGACGGATGTATCTTCTTGCGGCGGGGCGAGCCCGAAAGCCTCACATAAGCACCGGCCTCATCAATAACGTCGATGGCCTTGTCCGGCAAATATCGATCGTTGAGAAACTTGGACGACAGCTCCGTTGCTGCTTTCAGGGCTGAATCGCTATAGACAATGCCGTGGTGCTCTTCATAGCGGGATCGCAGACCTTTTAAAATCTGGATCGACTCCGATATCGGTGGTTCGTGGATTTCAATCTTTTCAAAGCGGCGTGACAGTGCTCTGTCTTTTTCAAAATGATTCTTATACTCCTCATATGTGGTCGAACCGATACAGCGAATATCTCCGGTTGCCAGAACCGGTTTCAGAATATTGGAAGCGTCCATCGACCCGCTGCTGGTTGCACCGGCGCCGACAATGGTGTGGATTTCATCGATGAACAGAATTGCCTTGGGCAACTTTTTAAGCGCGGCAATAACTCCCTTCAAACGCGCTTCGAAGTCTCCGCGGAACTTGGTGCCTGCCAGCATGCCACCGAGATCCAGCGAGAAAATCCGAATATCTTTGAGTAAATCCGGCACATCCCCGGCACTTATTTTTTGGGCCAATCCTTCGGCCATGGCTGTCTTGCCCACACCGGGATCCCCCACAAAGACCGGATTGTTCTTGCGTCTGCGACACAGCACCTGCATGGTGCGCTCAATTTCGAGTTCCCGACCAATCAGGGGGTCCAGCTTTCCCTCGGCAGCCCGTTGAACGAGGTCCAAGGTAAAGGCCTCGAGCAAATCGGTCTTCTTTTTCCCGTCTTTTTTGGTCTTTACCAGACCGCCGGGGCTTTCTTCAAACTGGTTGCGGGAGACCTCATGGGAAATGTAATCGAGAACATCCAGGCGGGTAATCCCTTCCTCGTGCAGAAAATAGACAGCATGGGAATCCTTTTCCATGAAAATGGAAGCCAGAATGTCGCTGACTTCGACCTCCTGTTTTTCGGCAGACCGCACATGGTTCACTGCCCTTTGGATGACCCGCTGAAAAGCGATGGTCTGCTGGAGGACATATTCGGTCCCTTCCGGTACCCTTTCGAGATTATGTTCGAAAAACTCCTCAAGCGCTTTGGTGAGGTTTTCAATGTTGCCGCCGCAGGCTTCGACAATTTCAATGCCGGTAGTGTCGTAAAGAATGGCATACAGAATGTGCTCTATGCAAACATATTCATGGCGCCTCTTTTTGGCCTCTCTCACCGCCAGTCCTAAGGTTACGCTTAGCTCTTTGCTGATCATGGTCTATTCTTTCTCCATCGTACATTTAAGTGGAAACCCGGCTTCCTTGGCTAATGCGTGTACGGTGTCCACTTTGGTTTCAGCCACTTCGTATGGGTAAACACCGCATAGCCCGAATCCTGCCCGGTGAACATTGAGCATAATCTGGGTGGCTTCCTCGATTGATTTATGAAAAACATGCACAAGGATTTCCACCACAAACTCCATGGTGGTGTAATCATCATTGATCAACAGCACCTTGTACATGGGCGGTTCGGTAACCTCTTTGTCCGTCTCTGAAATGATTTCACCCTCTGCTTCAGGGTTATACTCACTCATTTCAACAAACTCCAGAGATTGAATTCAGCTACATTTGCCTTCTTAGAGGATACCTGAAAATGTATGTTAGAGTTGAATATAAGCATCAATACGATTATTTGTAAAGAGGTCTGCCAGGAAATCTCCACCGGTGACCTGAAGCGTTTTTAAAACCCCATTTTATCCGCCGCAGGTGGGCTAAGGCCAATAGCCCGCCCGCCTCGCCCGTCCGCCATTGGCTTCGCCGCAGGCGATCGCCGGGCGGGCCTGAGCGTCTCGCGATGGCAGCCAGGCTGCGCTGCAGCCTGGCATTATCTGCCACAGCACTTCTTGTATTTCTTGCCGCTGCCGCAAGGGCAGGGGGCATTTCTGCCGATTTTTTTCCGGCTCCGTTTGACCGGTTTTTTCTTGGCCGGCGCTGCCCCCTCTCCGCCGGAAAAAACGAGTTTTTGCTCTTTCGGCTGCCTGAAGTCATCCAGCTTTTCAGACTCGGCGATTTGTATTCTGAAGAGAATTCCCAGGGTTTCCTCTTTTATTCTGTAGATCATATCCTGAAACATCTCATAGCCTTCTTTTTTATATACGAGCAACGGATTCTGTTGGGCATAGCCACGCAGACCGATGCCTTCTTTGAGATGGTCCATGGACAGCAGATGATCTTTCCAGAGGTTGTCAACGGTCTGCAACATAACGACACGCTCCAATTGCCTGAACTCTTCAGCGCCGACGGCAGCCTCTCTTTGGTTATATACCTGGGTGGCGGACTCAAAAATGTGTTGGGCCAGGCCTTCCGGGGTCAAACCATCCAGGGTGTCCGGATCAAGGGGGTTTAAACGGAAATTGAATTGCTTGTATACCGCTTCATTCAGCCCCTTGAAGTCCCATTCCTCAGGGTGGGCTTTTTGGTCCGCAAAAGACACGGCAATCTCCTCGGCTTTTTCACCGATCAATTCTTCAATGACGGGCTTGAGGCTCTTGCCGCTCAAGGCTTCACGTCGCTGCCGGTAAATAACCTCCCGCTGCTGATTCATGACATCGTCATATTCAAGCAGCTGTTTTCGGATATCGAAATTATGACCCTCAACCTTGGATTGGGCATTTTCAATGGCCCTGCTAATCAGATTGTGTTCGACGGGTTCGCCCTCCTGCATGCCGAGCTTTTCCATTATACCGGTTATCCGCTGACCGCCGAATATGCGCAGCAGGTCATCCTCCAGGGCCAGATAAAACCGCGAGGTTCCCGGATCCCCCTGTCTACCCGACCGACCCCGGAGCTGGTTGTCAATGCGCCGGCTTTCATGTCGCTCAGTTCCAAGGATATGCAAACCGCCTAAATCAGTAACACCTTCGCCAAGCACGATATCGGTCCCTCTACCGGCCATGTTGGTTGAAATCGTCACCGCTTTTTCCTGGCCGGCCATGGTAATGATTTCGGCTTCTTTTTCATGGTTTTTGGCATTGAGAACCGAATGGGGAATCCCTCTTTTTTTCAATTTTTTGCTGAGAGACTCGGATATATCAACCGAGATGGTCCCCACCAGAACCGGTTGGCCCCTTTCATGCAGCTCGGTGATCTCATCCATTACGGCTTCAAACTTTTCTTTGCGTGTTTTATAGATGACATCCGGATAATCGATTCGAATCATGGGCATATTGGTAGGGATAACCACCACGTCCAGATCGTAAATCTTTTTAAACTCGGTGGCTTCGGTGTCGGCCGTACCGGTCATACCGGCCAGTTTGTCATACATTCTGAAATAATTTTGGAAAGTCACCGTGGCAAGCGTCTGGTTTTCATTTTCGATCTTTACGTTTTCCTTGGCCTCCAGTGCCTGGTGCAGCCCTTCACTGTACCGACGCCCCGGCATGAGCCGTCCGGTAAACTCGTCGACAATGATGACCTCTCCATTTTTAACGATATAATCGACATCACTTTTAAAAAGCGTGTGAGCCTTGAGGGCCTGATTGATGTGATGCAGCAGTTCGATGTACCTGGGGTCATACAGGTTGTCCACCTTGAGTATTCTTTCGGCCGCGGCCACGCCTTCCTCAGTCATAATTGCCGTGCGGGCCTTTTCATCGATCGTATAATCCCTGTCCTTGACCAATCGCGGAATAATGTTATTAACCTGGTAGTAAAGATGGGTGGATTTTTCGGCCGGGCCGGAAATGATCAACGGCGTTCTGGCTTCGTCAATCAAAATGCTGTCCACTTCGTCCACGATGGCGAAATTAAGCTCCTGTTGGACCAGCGATTCTCGGTCAAACTTCATGTTATCCCTTAAATAATCAAAACCGAACTCGTTATTTGTGCCGTAAGTTATGTCCGTCTGATAGGCGGCCTTACGTTCAGTATCGTCCAGGCCGTGGATAATCGTGCCCACCGAAAGCCCTAAAAATTGATAAATATGGCCCATCCATTCCGTGTCACGCTTTGCCAGATAATCATTGACCGTGACAATATGCACCCCTTTGCCGCTGAGCGCATTCAGATAGGCCGGCATTGTAGCTGCCAGGGTTTTCCCTTCACCGGTTTTCATTTCGGCAATTTTTCCCTGGTGCAAGACGATTCCGCCAATCAGCTGGACATCGAAATGACGCATATTAAGCGTGCGAACCGAGGCTTCGCGGACGGTGGCAAACGCCTCAGGGAGCAAATCGTCTAAAGGCTCATCGTTTTGAAGGCGTTCACGGAATAATTTTGTCTGCGCCCTGAGCCGTTCGTCGCTCATGGCTTGAACATCAGGCTCCAAGGCGTTGATCCGTTCAACAAGCGGCTGAAGCTTTTTTAATTCCCGTTCGTTTTTGCTGCCGATTACTTTCGTTAAAAAGCTGACGATCATAGGTTGCACCATTTTTCTGATGGAGGGCGACTCTTATTTAAATGATTATACCATATTGAATTCATGGCTCAACTAATAAATTATTTACGATAACGGGAATTTCAATCCCGCATGCAAAACGTTCTTTTGGGATTCTGCAATAAAGAAAATTAAACGAATTAATACAGACATACCAGACAAGGCGCACCGGTACACTCCGGGATGATGCGTTCAAGGGCCTGAAGTGGAGAGGGAGGTAATTAGTTCAGGATATATTTTTCGGGATTTACCGGAATTCCATTCAGATGGACTTCATAGTGAAGATGGGGGCCGGTACTTCGGCCGGTGTTGCCCATCAAAGCGATGGTATCCCCTCTTTTTACGGTATCCCCGCGTTTCACCAGTGCCTTGTGGCAATGCCCATAGCGGGTGACCATACCATGACCGTGGTCGACAGTAACCAAATTACCCAGAAAACCCCGGGAACCGGCAAATGAAACGACGCCGTCTGCGGTGGCAATAACCGGCGTTCCCTGCCGATTGGCAATATCATATCCTTTGTGAAACTCTCGACGACCGGTAAACGGGGAGGTACGGTATCCAAATCTTGAAGTCGTCCAACCCGGCGCGGGACGGACGGCAGGCGTTGACGCCAAGAGATTTTGCTGATCCTTGAGATAGCGGAACAGGGTTTCGAAGCTTTGTTGCTGGTTTATGGTGGCCAGGCCCAACTCCTCGACCTGTTCATGCATGCCGCGCAGCAGACTGTTATGCTTTTGGGTGAGCGGAATCTTCGTGTCGAGGTCTTCCGGGATCGACCCACCCACACCAAAAAGGCTGTCCGCGTCCTCAGGTTTTTCAATGTTCGCTATGATTCGAATTTTTTTCTCAAAATTGTTCAAGTCCACCAGCATCGACTTCAGGGTTGAGATCTCTTCGGCAAACTCCTGAATCTGCTTGCGTTGGTTGGTAATCTCGTCCCGTTGGCTGGCAATCCGGACATCTCGATCAATGCTATCGATCCCTGCCGTTTTGATCGTATAGTAATCGTATGTGAAAATACCGAGGCTGATGAGGAAGGCGCACAAGAAAAGTCGCAGAAAGGTGGCCGAAATGGTGAATTGTTTGATCGAAGAACCAGAATTGCTCAAAACCACAAAGGAGATTTTTTTTCGCATGGTGTCAGATCCTAAGAAAAATTTGCGTTGCAGTTCTGATATCTTTTATCGGCTAATTGATCGAAAACCTAAATAACAGGCGATTTAGATTTCCGCAAAGCAATTTTGAAAATTAACTAGCCGCGTTAATTATCATGACTTACAAGGCATGTCAAGACTGCGAATCTTCAAAATTATGATTTTTATTAGATTTTCCCTCGATCCTTAAGGCGTTATAGATAAAAATCTTAAAAAAGCGCCTCTGGCGGACCCTGCCCAAAAGCGCTTTCCGGTCAAACCTTCGGCAACCTGGCTATCCTGGCCTTTCGGCTTTAGACCCATGGCTTTGCGTCACCGCCTTTCGGTGGCTTTGCTTTTTCGAATGGGATTTATGTTAGTTTATTATATTTTACCAGGCTCCCATTGTCAAGAGAAATGTCCAATATTTAAGGGAAATCTTAACGCCACCCGCCTAAACCCAATCGCACAGAGAATCAAGCAATGCCCAGCTTAAACTTAAGCGATTTGAGGGTGTTCTTCATAAGCATTGTTATGGTCATGGGGCCCACACCACCCGGCACCGGTGTAATCCATCCGGCAATTTCCTTGGCAGCATCAAAATCGACATCTCCCTTCAAAATTGCAATTTTCTTTCCGGTTTTTTCGCTGGTTTTCTCTCCGACCCGATTTACGCCGACATCGATCACACAGGAACCCGGTTTTATCCATTCCGGCTTAACCAGTCCGGGTACGCCGGCTGCAACAATCAGGATATCGGCGCGTTGGCAATGCGCCGCAAGATCCCTGGTGCGCGTGTGCACAATCGTCACGGTTGAATTGGCACCCGGACCTTTTTGAAGCATCATATTTGCTATCGGTTTACCGACAATGTTTGACCGCCCCACAACGACCAGCTCGGCGCCGCTGGTTTCCACTCCGGATCGGACGATCATCTCCTGTATGCCGGCCGGGGTGCATGGCGGAAATTTGACCTCACCGCCACCAATCATTAACCGGCCGACATTCACCGGATGAAATCCATCGACATCTTTATCCGGATCAATGGAATTTAAGATCTTTTTCTCGTCGATATGCTCGGGAAGCGGAAGCTGCACCAGAATACCATGAATCGAAGCGTCATTGTTGTATTGATCAATGAGCTTCAGAAGCTTTTCCTCGGACAATGTTTCCGGCTGGCTGTCCTGAATCTCCTTAAAACCCACCCGGTGGGCCGTTTTAATCTTCAATGTCACATAAGATATCGAGGCGGGATTTTCTCCGACTAAAATGGTAACCAGACCGGGAACAACGCCATGCTTTTCTTTGATTTCAGCCACTTCAGCCGTAATTTCTTCCAGAATTTCCTCACGAATCTCCGTCCCCTTGATTAACTTTGCCGTCATATTCAACCTCCTTTAGTCAGTTTTGTCTATTTTCATAATCCTGACGTTTCTAAAGCAATAACCGATCAATGTCAAGAAGACTCATGGGCTGGTTGCCGGATTTTAAATGGTGAATGCCGGTTGCTGGATTGGTGATCTGAGAGGATTTGATATTCACTGCAGGCCCGCCCGCCTCGCATTGCTCACATGGCGGGCGTGGGGCGCCGAGCACGCAGAGGGCCTGTTTTTTTTCTTGCCGGCCGGCCCGCCAAGGCTTGGACCAGCCGCCTGGCTTGTTGTTTAAAGGAGCAATTATAGAGCGACTCTCAAAATAACATGCCGACAACACGAGGCCCGGGCAGGGGGTAAATTTTTGTCTACAAAAATTTACCCCCCTGCCCGATTCACTTCATTGTGCCCTCGTCCGAAAGGTTGTCTTTTGAATCGCTATAGCGGGTAGGGTATATTGGACAGCCCGGTGGTTTCATCAATGCCGAGCATGATGTTCATATTCTGAACAGCCTGTCCTGCAGCGCCTTTGACCAAATTATCAATGGCAGCAATGAGGATTAAACGGTTGGCGTGTTTATCGAGTTTAAGGCCAATGTCGCAATAATTGGATCCGCGAACGTGAAGCGTATCCGGAAAGCGGCCCTGAGGGGATAACCGCACAAAATGGCTCCGGGAATAAAAAGACGCAAGACAATCCAACAGATCTCTTTCACTCGCCTTTTTAGCGCAACGGGCATAGATCGTGGTCAGCATGCCGCGTGACACGGGAACCAAATGGGGAACAAATGTTAAATTGACAGGTCTGCCGGCTTCTCGGCTTAATACTTCTTCCATCTCCGGATTGTGCCGGTGCTCTGCAATCTTATAGGCCTTGAAAGATTCGTGGACCTCACAAAAAAGCGTCGTCAACGAAGGAGAACGGCCGGCCCCGCTGACCCCTGATTTTGAATCGGCTATAATCGTGTCAAGATCCAGATAGTTGTTCTTTACCAAGGGTATCAGCGGTAGAAGCACACTGGTCGGGTAACACCCGGGATTGCCGACCAGCGTTGCATTTTTGATCTTTTCGGAATAAATTTCACAAAGGCCGTATACGGCCTGTACAAGCAAACGGTCTGCGGTGTGCTGCTGGTAATGCGCCTCATAAGTTGAAACGTTCTTAAACCTGAAATCCGCGGATAGATCGATCACGCGTTTTTGTCGCCGGATGAGGGCCGGTACGATTTCCATGGGCAGTTTGTGGGGCAGCGCCGTGAAAACAATGTCAACCCGATCACAGAGCCGATCCAGATCAAAGGACTCGCACACCAGATCCACCACTCCCGCCATTGCCGGATAGACCTGCGCGAATTTTTCACCGGCATAATTACGAGAGGTCAGCATCGTCAATTGGATTGCGGGGTGTCCGGCCAATATGCGCACCAGTTCAGCTCCAGTATACCCTGTCGCTCCAACGATACCCACCCGGGTCATGGGCTCTCCTTTCCCTGATTATTTTGTCAACTTGACAACCAGAAATCCGGCATTCATTCGCTGAATGAAGAAATTAATTGTTTCTCCTGTTTCAATCCGACCCAGCACCGTGATGTAATCATCGACTGACTCGATAGCTTCATGGTTTATCTCTTTGATCATATCACCAACCCGAATTCCGGCTTCGGATCCCTTGCTGCCGGATTCGACATCAACCACAATAACTCCGCCGGCAACGGGTATATTGAAGCGACGGGCCATCTCAGATGTTAAATTGGTGACCCGAATGCCGAGTTCATCTTCCTGTTGCCGGGGAGTGGTGCGGGATAGAATTTTTGACTCCTCCCGTTTGGCTATCTTTACCCTGAAGGTCTTTTTTTGGCCGTCGCGCAGAATCAATATTTTTGCCTTTTCCCCAACGCCGATATCTGCAATCGTTCGACTAAGCTCCCGGCTGGTGGTGACCTTCTCGCCGTTTACTTCGATAACAATGTCTTTGGTTTTGATACCCGCCTTGTCGGCTGGGTCACCGGGGAAAACCTCTGTAATCAAAACACCCTTTTGACCTTTGACGCCATAATATTCCGCCAGTTCTTCATTGAGGTCCTGGATCGCCACCCCCAGCCAGCCGCGGGTTACCTCACCCCGGTTTCTGAGCTGTTCAATGATCCCCTTGGCAAGATTCATGGGTATGGCAAATCCGATGCCCTGTCCGGTTGCAATAATCGCGGTGTTGATTCCCACGACTTTTCCTTCCAGGTCGAGAAGCGGTCCGCCGCTGTTACCGGGGTTGATGGATGCATCGGTCTGAATAAAATCATCATAAGGGCCGGAGCCGATCACCCGTCCCTTGGCACTGACAATACCGGCAGTTACGGTATGTTCGAGGCCGAAGGGGTTCCCGATGGCCACCACCCATTCGCCGACTTCGAGGGCATCAGAATCACCCAGCTCGACAAAGGGCAGTTGCGCAGACGATTTTAGCTTGATCAAAGCAATATCCGTGTTGGCATCACGCCCGACGATCTCGGCCTCAAATTCTCTACCATTCTTGAGTTTGACCATTATCTGGTCGGCGTCCTCGATGACATGGTTGTTGGTCACGATATAGCCGTCCTTGTCGATGATAAATCCTGATCCCAGGCTGCGCTGTTTAAATTCCCGTTGGAAATCCTCGCCAAAAAATTTCTCGAAAAAATCATTGAACGGATGATCCTTGCCCCAGGGGCTGCGTTGAAAATGGCGAAATACGGGCCCTGCCCCCTTTGTTGTTTTTACCGTCCGGATATTGACGACAGCAGGACTGGCCATTTCGGACAGTTCGCTGAAATTAAGGGGAACCAGGCGGGTGTCGGTCATTGCGGCCTGCGCAGGATCAACCAGGCAGATAGCGCAAGCAAAGAGGAATCCGGCAATTAAACATGCGGTGAGTTGTGATACATTCCTTTTAAATCCAATCACATAATTTGCTCCCATCACGGTATTCCTCCCTTCGGTTGAAATGGGTAAATTGTCCTGGCCGACGATTGCCGGTCGTTTATCGTTAAAACCTATTTATATCAATCAGTTGAATAATTATCTCTAAAAGTAACTACGGGAACCGGTGAGTCAAGAGATATCGGCCGGGTTGGTTCAACATTTCATTTCCCAGAGATTAAATTCAGATTCAGCACTTGACAGCTAGTCATTTGTGATTAAAATCTTTCTAACAATTCATCCATTAACTCAAGACTATGAAATTATTAGAATTTGCTATAGCCGATGGTCTTGAAGAGACACAAATACCCCCATGGTGTTTATCCGACAACCGCGGATCCGGAAAGATTTGGACTGTCCCGGGATAAATGTTATTTAGCCGACTTTTTTGAACTTCTCAACAATTTCTTAGAATCCCGCAAAATTAACCCTTATCGTTTTGATTGAATCATAGCTGGGAGGTACTGCCATGATTAGAACGAAACCTGACCAACGCTGTTCACTGACTCTTATTTTGATATTGCTGGTCGCCGCAATTCCACAGGGTTCCATTTTGGCCCATGCCCAAGAAAAAGAAAACAAGCCGCAGCGAATGATCACAATGGCCGCAGAATTTCCCGGGGTGCTGGTTGCCCCTGAGGAAGATGTCAAGATGGATATCATCTTTCACAACCGGGGGCGCACAGATGAGAATGTCGAAGTCCGGATTGCCGAAAAACCGGAAAATTGGAATGCAAAAATTAAGACCTACCGCTATGCGGTAACAGGTGCGCACATACCGTCTGACGATGATAAAACCCTTACGTTTGAAGCCGAGCCCGACAAAGATGTCCCGCCCGGCACGTACGAGTTTCGTGTAGAGGCCCAGACCCAGGACGGCAGATTCAAGATGACCCAGAACATTACTGTCACCGTGACCGAAGCCGAGGAGGCCGCCGATAAAGAAAAGGGAGTCAAGCTGACGACATCCTATCCGGTATTGCAGGGACCCTCGGATGCCAAGTTTGAATTCTCGGTTGAAGTCGACAGCCAGTTGGATCAAGACGCTGTCTTTGACTTATTCGCCCAGGCTCCCGATGGCTGGGAAGTCAATTTTAAGCCGGCATATGAACAAAAGTACATATCGAGTCTTCGTCTAAAGGCCAACCAGAGCCAGACAATCGCTTTGGAGGTCAAACCGTCGGCTATTGCCCAAGCCGGCGAGTATCCGGTCATGATGAGGGTCAGCTCGAGTAATGCCAAAGCCGATGCTCAATTCACCGTCATTCTTACCGGCAAATATGCCATGGAGGTCGGAACACCGGATGGGCTGTTGTCGCTGGATGCCAGACAGGGAAAACCTGCCAATATGTCCTTCTACGTGAAAAACACCGGTACGGCCACTCTGAGTGATGTCGGATTCCTATCATTCAAACCGGAGAATTGGAAAGTCGAGTTAAAGCCCGAAAAAATAGCCGCCGTTGAACCGGGGGATCTAGCCCAAATCGAGGCAATTATTACGCCTTATGAGGAGGCCCTGGTGGGTGATTATTCGGTAAGTTTTAAAATCGATGGCCAAAAGATATCCAAAAACATGGAATATCGTGTGACCGTAAAGGCTTCATCCGCCTGGGGTTGGATCGGCATCGGGATTATTATTTTTGTCATAGCCGGATTGACCGGCTTGTTCAAATGGCTGGGAAGGCGCTAAAATGAATGCTAAAGTCGTTATCGAAACAGAGGCGTTGACGAAAACCTACGATGGGCAGACAGCGGTGGATGACCTAACCTTTAAGGTTGCGGAAGGCGAGATTTTCGGATTCTTAGGCCCCAACGGTGCCGGAAAAACCACCACTCTCCTGATGCTGTTGGGATTAACGGAGCCTACCAGCGGCAACGTTCGCGTGCTCGATCTCGATCCCACCAGAGATCCGGTCAAGGTTAAAAGAATGATCGGTTATCTTCAAGAAAATATGGGGTTTTACGGGGATTTGAATGCCAGGCAAATGCTAAAGTTCGTCGCGGATCTAAACGCCCTGCCTGCAGAAGTCGCTGCCGAGCGCATTGATGCCGCTTTGCAAACCGTCGGTCTCAACGCGGAGGCGCAAAAAAAAATAAGCGCCTATTCACGGGGAATGCGGCAGCGATTGGGTATCGCTGAACTCTTGATCAAAGATCCGAAAATTGCCTTTTTAGATGAACCCACGCTGGGTTTGGATCCGGATGCAACCAACCGCATGATAGAATTGATCGAACAATTGTGTCATGAAAAAAGTATGACCGTCCTGCTGTCTTCCCACATGCTGCATCAGGTTCAAAAAATATGCCACCGGGTCGGCATTATGATCAAGGGCAAGATGGTTTCGCAGGGACCTATGGAACAGCTGGCCAAGGAAAAACTCGGTGTGGGTCAGGAAAAGTATACCCTCGAAGAAATATATATGAAATATTTTCAGGAGATTTAGCCGTGCATGCAGTCAAAACAATTTTAAAAAAAGAACTGGCAGATCATTTCAGCAGCTATCGCTTCATGATCCTGTTTGCCTTAATTGCCATGGTCAGCCTCATCACGGTGTATATGGCCGGCATAAATCTCAGACAGGAATTGGAGGGCGTGGCAAAACCCCGCTTCGTGTTTCTCATGCTTTTCACCTCGAGGGGCGCTTTGTTCTCTCTGGTTCAATTTGTGGCCTTTTTCGGCCCATTGATCGGTCTGATCCTCGGATTTGACACCATAAACCGAGAAAGAAGCGACGGTACGCTCAGTAAATTATTGTCCCAACCCATTTATCGGGATGACGTCATCAACGGAAAATTTTTAGCCGGAGTGGTCACCATTGCCATCATGATGGTTTCGATTGTGATGGTCATTACCGGGTTGGGGCTCAGCCAGGTCGGGGTTGTGCCGGGTATCGAGGAGTTGTGGCGCATCCTCATTTATCTGATTATCAGCATTGTATACATCTCCTTTTGGCTGGGGGTTGCGATTCTATTCTCGATTCTTTTGCGCAACATAGCCACCTCTGCCCTGGCAGCCCTCTCGGTTTGGATCTTTTTTTCCTTTTTTGTTTCTCTGGGGGCTAGTGTTATGGCCGGTGCGCTGACGCCGGATGCCAGCGAAAATAATCCGGATGCAATGATAAGCCGGGCCAAGATAACCAAAGCAATCTCCCTTGCTTCACCGATGGAACTCTATTCTGATTCAGCCGCCACCATTATTGATCCTATGCGAAAAACCAACCGGTCTTTTGTCCAAATGGGATTTATCGAAAGGCTGTCGATGGCCCGATTTTCAGGACCCTTGCCGTTAAGCCAAAGCATGTTTGTGGTTGCACCTTACATCATCTCCTTGCTGGCGATTACCGTCATTTGTTTTGCGGTATCCTATATCGTGTTTATGCGGCAAGAAATCAGATCGTTCTGAGACCGCAATGATATTGTGCCTGTAAATATCAAGAAAATTAACAAAAGGAGGAGACGGACCATGCCTGCAAAAATGATTTCTTACAGCAGCCGGGCCAGGGAACACCTGCTCAAGGGGGTAAATACGCTAGCTGATGCCGTAAAAGTTACCCTCGGCCCGAAGGGCAGAAATGTTGTCCTGGAGAAAACATTCGGCTCACCGACGGTTACAAAAGACGGGGTGACTGTCGCCAAGGAAATCGAGCTGAAAGAAAAATTCGAAAACATGGGGGCCCAGATGGTCAAAGAAGTGGCCAGCAAAACCAGCGATGTGGCCGGTGACGGCACCACCACAGCCACAGTTCTGGCCCAATCCATTTACAGTGAAGGCCAAAAACTTGTGGCCGCCGGTGCAAATCCAATGTCACTGAAACGCGGTATCGATAAGGGTGCCGTCGCCTTAGTGAAGGAACTCCGGGCATTTTCCAAGCCAACCAAAGATAAAACCGAAATTATGCAAGTGGGGACGATATCCGCCAATAACGACGAGATGATCGGCAAACTCATATCGGAAGCCATGGAAAAGGTCGGTAAGGAAGGGGTAATCACAGTGGAAGAGGCCAAAGCCATGGAAACCTCTCTGGAGGTTGTCGAGGGCATGCAATTTGACCGCGGATACCTGTCGCCCTATTTTGTGACCAACCCCGAGAAAATGGAAACCGTTTTGGAAGAACCTTTTGTATTGTTGCACGAAAAAAAGATCAGCAACATGCAGGACCTGGTTCCTTTATTGGAAGACATCGCCAAAAGAAGCAAACCGCTGCTGATTATCGCCGAAGATGTGGAGGGCGAAGCTTTGGCCACACTGATCGTCAACAAGCTGCGTGGCACATTGCAGGTGGCGGCTGTAAAAGCACCGGGTTTTGGCGATCGCCGGAAGGCCATGCTCGGTGACATAGCCGTGTTAACCGGCGGGCAGGTGATTTCAGAGGACATGGGCATTAAACTGGACAATGTCACAGCGGCTGATCTCGGCCAATGTAAGACGGTAAAAATCGATAAAGACAACACAACCATTGTTGACGGCGCCGGGAGCCGACAGGATATCGAGGGCCGTATGCGGCAGATCCGCGCTCAAATAGAGGAAACCACTTCCGACTATGACCGGGAAAAACTGCAGGAGCGCCTGGCTAAACTGGTTGGCGGCGTGGCGGTCATCAACATCGGTGCTGCCACCGAAACCGAAATGAAAGAGAAGAAAGCCCGGGTCGAAGATGCCCTGAACGCCACCCGCGCTGCCGTCGAGGAAGGTATCGTACCCGGTGGCGGCGTTGCCCTTGTTCGCTGCATTAAAGCGCTGGAGGCGGTCGAGGCTCGCGGAGACGAGAAAAGCGGTATTAAAATTCTCAGAAAAGCGCTAGCCGAACCTTTACGGCAAATTGCGGAGAATGCCGGTTTTGAAGGCACGGTGGTCCTAAACAAGGTGCTCGAAGGGCAGGATGATTTTGGGTTCAACGCCGAAACCGGAGCGTATGAAAACTTGCTTGCGGCCGGTGTCATCGATCCGGCCAAGGTGGTGCGGTTTGCCTTGCAAAATGCAGTGTCGGTAGCCGGATTAATGATAACCACCGAGGCTCTGGTAACTGAAAAACCTGAAAAGAAGAAAGCAGCCGAAACCCCGGAAATGGATGAGGACATGTACTAAAGCCGCTACAAGGGGGTGCCCGATAACTGAGGATATATATCAGGGGTCGGGGTGTTTTTTTCACGGCAAGATGCCGGAATATGCGAATACTGGGATACCGGCTTGACATGGCTTCCAATAATCAGACTCTCTTACACCATTATTTCAAGCACCCACATCCACTTGCAAGGCCGGCCTGCAAAACAGACAAGGGGTTCCAATGGCATTGCTTAAAGCTTTACTTCTAATGCAATTTTAGGTAACATTAATTGAAGTCAACGAACACCCGCGGGGCGGATGGCTTGAATTGCTGCCGAAAAGGCACAAGCACTTGAGTGCTTACAACGGTGCACTTGCAGGTAGCACCCGGCTTTAATGGCAAGAAATCAACGGTGATGCACGGTAATCTTGTCAGTCAACAATCCTCATAAATTAAGTGGTATATAACCATGCCGATCTACGAGTATGAGCATACGGGCAAACCGTGTGCCCGGGGCAAAGTCTTTGAATTCAAGCAATCGATTCAGGATGCTCCGCTGACGGACTGTCCTGTTTGTGGCGGTTCAGTAAAAAGATGCTTGTCGCTGACAAATATCAGCACACCGAAAAGTAACAGTGAACTGCGCGATCTCGGTTTTACCAAACTGGTGCGACGCGACGACGGCGTCTATGAAAACGTGACTCGCCGCGAGGGGGAAAGCCGTTATATGGAGCGGGGCAAACCCGGAACGGTGCCGGATCTAAGGAAAACAATTACAGACTAGAAGCAGCCTCAAAAATGCATCTAACTTCAAATGGTGATTGGGAGCAACTATTGCCTGGAAGGTGCTCAAAGTAACTCGATTACAAGCTATCAAAGAGCAAAAGGCTGTCAAGCGCACAGCCACAGCGGCAGCATAACTAATCAATCCGCCCAACCCATCCGGTAAAGCCGGCTCTTCAATTTTAAAGAAAATATTTACAAATCCACACCTGAAATCCGTTATTTTTCAGGGCGGATTAATTGGGGACAGACAGATTTATAGAATTCAAATTCACCCCGGTCACTGATCTTGGCAATAACGGCACATTTGACGGGATCGCCCTCCTCGCTGAAGGTCATTTTGCCGGTGATGCCTTCGAATTCCTTGATTTGCGCCATGGCATCCCGGACACATTGGCGGTCTTCCTTCAGATCCCCGGTGATCTTTCCACAAGACTGAATAGCCTCCTGGACGACGTGCATGGAGTCCCAGGTCAAGGCAGCGACATCATGCGGCACATAGCCGTGCTCCTTGCGGTATCGATCGATAAAGGTCTTGGTGGCACCGGTCGCGCCGGCGGCGGCGTAATGGGTGCTGAAAAACAGACCATAGCAGTCTTCACCGCAACGACTGACGGTCTCTGCATAGCCCCAGCGGTCACTGCCCAGGATCGGTTTATCCCATCCCAACTGGTGAGCTTGCCGGACGATTAACGCCACCTCATTATAGTACTGAGGAGTAAAGAGCAGCTCGGCACCGGAATTAAGAATCTTGGTCAACTGTGAACGAAAGTCGGCTTCCGTAGTTTTAAAGCTTTCAAAGGCCACCACGGCGTCGGAGCCATTGAGATCCTCCCAGGCAGCTTTGAAGAACTCAGCAATTTCCTTGGAATAATCATTTTCCATGTCGTATAATACCGCTGCCTTCTGATAGCCAAACTCCTCCTTGACAAAATTGGCCACCACAGTCCCTTGCAATGGGTTCAGAAAGCAGCCACGGAATACATAAGGACGGTCCTTGGTGGTCATCGGATTGGTTGACCACGGGCTGATCATCGGTGTTTTGTAGTTATTGGCCACCTCGCCGGCGGGTACTGCCTGATTTGAAGACTGGGGGCCAACGATCACCAATACTTCGTCTTCGGTGATCATTTTGGTATTGGCCTTAACCGCCGACTCGGCTTTGGACTCATTGTCTTCGATGACCAACTCGATCTGATACTTCTTTCCCCCAATTTCAAGGCCACCGGCGGCCGTAATATCTCTCAGCCACATTTGAGCTGCAAACTTCGTTTCCTCACCCACCTCGATGATATCACCGGAGAGTGGTGCATTGATGCCAATCTTAATGGTCTTTGCCACCTCGGGGCCACAGGCCGTAAACGCCAATCCGATAACAAGAAAAGAAACGACAACAATGCCCGACAATCCTTTCCCCATTTCTTCCTCCTTCTAAACTGGCTTTAGGGGACCGTGCTGGAGAGAAAATAACAACATCCAAATCTTGTAGGAAATTAAGCTTAAATCTTTAACACAGCGATCGGGCTTAATCAACTCCTAAAACAATAGTCAACGGCCTGTTGTAATAGAGTGATTGTCAAAATAATATTCCGATTGCCCGAGGTGCAGGCAGGATGGTCAATTGATGGTCAGCGGCCATTTTCAAGACAAGGGGCGATGATTGCGCATCTTCCTTTGAAGCCTCTGTTCCAAGATATACACCATTGAAGCCCTCGCTAAGATAATTTGTTTATATAAAAATTGCCCTAAAAAATTGATGAATCAATAAAAATTTTTTCTGAATATTGACAAGATCACAAATTATAGCTAATTTTATCCTGCGTATAATCTCTATTTTGCAGTAGGTACGCGTCAGCCGAAGTATACAGCTTTTGGTAGAAACCGATCGGGTAAGCGCATGAAGATCGACCCCACCAATATCGACATTATCAAACAGCTTCGCAATGGCAGAAAATCTTACAAGAAAATAGCCGCACAACTGGGCATAACCGAGAATACGGTTCGGGCCCGCGTCAACAAATTACTTGATGCGGGTGTTATCGAAATTTCGGGCCTGGTGGACCCGGAGGCAATTGCCGGGCATCGGGTGGTAATGGTCGGCGTGAAATTGACAACCATGAATTTGGTGGAAAAGGGTCTCGAATTCAGTAAGTTAAAAGGCGTGGTTTCCGTCAGTGTTGTCACCGGGCGCTTTGACCTCATGCTGATCGTACTTTTAAAGGGGGGTTTCGGGTTGCTGGAATTTTACACCGAAGAAGTAGCCCGCATCGACGGAGTTCAGTCGGTGGAGACTTTCGTGGTCTACAAATCCTACAACTTGAAATTGCCCTATATACTGTAGTATTAAAAAGTTCCAAAGACACTTCTGTCTGCAAGGCTTTTAATGACCGCTCAAAAACCTTTGGGCAACAGCCCGTTGAACATAACATCCAAATGTCGAGGAGGAAAAACAATGAAAGAAATCGGTGAATTAGTCTTACCAGAGGAGTTACGTTACGCAGAAGATCACGAGTGGGCCCGGTCTGAAGGAGACAATATCCGGATCGGCATTGATGACTATGCCCAGGATCAGCTGGGCGACATTGTCTACGTAGATCTGCCCCAAGTGGGGGATAAATTTTCAAAAGGCGAGGAATTCGGAACGGTGGAGTCGGTCAAGGCGGTATCCGAGCTGTATATGCCGGTCGGCGGCGAAGTTGTTGAGATTAACAAGAACCTCGAAGATGCGCCGGAGTCGGTGAACAACAGTCCCTATGAAGAAGGATGGATGATTTTGGTCAAGCCCGGTCAATCATCTGAATTCAATGTCTTGATGGACCGGGATGCATACATTGAAATGCTGAAAGGATTGTAGTTATGCGTTATTTGCCCCATACGAAAGAAGAAATCGATGCCATGCTTCAAGCGGTCGGCGTCAATACCCTGGATGATCTTTTTGCCGCGATTCCCAAAAGTTGCTGTTGCAGGCTGGGGCTTAACCTGCCGGAACCACTGACAGAATGGGAATTGAACACCCATATGGATGCGCTGGCGGCAAAAACGGCGGTTTCGCCGGAATATAAAATATTTATGGGAGCAGGCAGTTATGAGCACTATATCCCGGCTTCCACAACCTACCTCCTGGGTCGATCTGAATTCGTAACTTCTTATACCCCGTATCAACCCGAGATGAGTCAGGGGACGCTGCAGGCCATTTACGAATATCAAACTCTGGCATCACGCCTGATGGGAATGGATGTGGTTACCGCATCCCATTACGATGGTTCTACGGCACTGGCCGAATCCCTGTTAATGGCGATCAGAATTACCGGTAAAAAAAAGGTTGCCATTTCAAATCTGATACACCCCCTGTATCGCCGGGTTGTGCAGACCTATTTTGATCCTACCGGTTATGACGTCATCGAACTGCCCTATCTTGACAATGGCAGAACCGATCTTGCACATCTTGATGGCTTGGATGGATTGGCGGCGGTTGCACTTCAGTCTCCGAACTTTTTTGGTTGCATCGAAGATCTCAAAGCAGCCGATGAAAAAAGGCATGCCCACGAATCTCTGTTGATCGTTTCTTTCACAGAGGCGCTGGCATACGGTTTGCTGAATTCGCCGGGCAGTCAGGGCGCTGATATCGTATGCGGCGAAGGTCAAAGTCTGGGCTTACCAAGATCTTTCGGCGGACCGGGTTTGGGGATGCTCGGCAGCCTCCAAAAATATATGCGAAATTTACCCGGGCGTCTGGTCGGCCGCACAAAAGACAGGGAAGGAAAAAACGGATTCGTCCTGACCTTGGCCACCCGCGAGCAGCATATACGACGTGAAAAAGCGACTTCCAATATCTGTACCAACAACAGTCACTGCGCTTTAACAGCGGCAGTTTACATGGCCTCTTTAGGGGGAACCGGTTTTCGAGAGCTTTCTCGGCTGAATCATGACAAAGCCGAATATTTGAAAAATGAACTTAAACATGCGGGTTTCACCACGCCTTTTACCGGCCCTACGTTTAATGAATTCGTTGTAAAATTTCCGGACGGCTTCAGCGACAGATACAACCGTCTTTTCGATAAAAAGATTATCGCCGGATTGCCCATCGAAACTTACTATCCCGAACTCACAGACCACTATCTTTTGTGCGCCACCGAAACGATGGCCAAAGAGGATATGGATGAACTGGTCAAGGAGGTGCAAGTATGACCGATACATTAGGAACAAGAGGATTGATTTTAAATGAACCGCTGTTATGGGAAAAAGGAAGAAAAGGCAGATCCGGTTTTTCCCTTCCCCGTCGGGATGTGGCATCCAGCCCATTGGATCCGGCTTTGACCGGCGCTGGCCCGGATATACCGGATTTGAGTGAAGTCGATGTGGTGCGCCATTACACCCGGCTGTCCACCTGGAATTTCGGCGTGGATACCGGCATGTACCCTTTAGGTTCCTGCACCATGAAATACAATCCCAAGACCAACGAAAGACAGGCGGCGCTGCCGGGCTTTTCCAGGGCCCACCCTTTATTGCCACAGACGTTGTGCCAGGGTGTGCTTGAACTGATGTTCAGGCTCGAGCGCTATCTGGCTGAAATTACCGGCATGGCGGCCGTATCTTTGCAACCGGCGGCCGGCGCCCACGGCGAGTTGGCCGGTATGCTTCTGATTCATGCATACCATAAAAGCAAAGGCTCACAACGCTCAAAAATCATTATACCGGACACGGCCCACGGAACAAATCCGGCAAGTGCGGCGCTGTGCGGATATCGCCCGGTACCGGTAAAATCAAACGAGAAGGGCGTCTTATCCCCAGATACCATCGCAGCGGTGATGGATGCGGACACCGCCGGTATTATGGTTACCAACCCCAACACCCTCGGTTTGTTTGAAGAAAACATAGAGGAAATCGCCGAAATCGTGCATGCCAAAGACGGATTGATCTACTGTGATGGTGCAAACATGAACGCTGTAATGGGTATCGTGGATATGCATGAAATCGGCATAGATGTTTTGCATTTGAATCTACATAAAACCTTCTCCACTCCCCATGGCGGTGGTGGTCCGGGATCCGGTCCGGTCTGTGTCAACAAGGTTTTGGAACCTTTTCTGCCCATCCCTCGCATTGTCGAGGAAAACGGCCAATACGGGTTATCGGAAAAATTTCCTGAATCGATCGGCAAGTTGGACACTTTTCACGGCCATTTCGGTGTCATGGTCAAGGCTTACAGCTATATCATGAGCATGGGTGCGGACGGCCTTAAAAAAGCAAGCCAGTTGGCCGTCTTAAACGCCAACTATATCAAGGAAAAATTAAAGGGTGTCTTTCATTTACCCTATGATGGACCCTGTATGCACGAATGCGTGTTTACGGACAAAAATCAGGCTGAAAACAGGATCACGACATTAGAAATGGCCAAACGCCTGATGGATTATGGCTTTCATCCGCCAACGGTATATTTCCCGCTGGTCGTCCCGGGGGCGATCATGATCGAACCCACCGAAACGGAATCGAAAGAGGATATCGATCGATTCATCGACGCCTTAAAAAATATTGCGCGGGAAGCAAAGGACAATCTGCAGGTTCTCAGGGACGCGCCCCATCGACCCAAGGTCAAAAGGCTGGATGAAACTGCAGCTGCACGGAAGCCATGTTTGACGGGATAAGACGCGATACGGGTTGCGAGTTGTGTTGAAAAAGGCGACTTCAGTTATTAACGTATAAATAGTTCAGAGGCCGGGGTGTCTATTCTTGCCATACAAACCGGGTGTTTCACACCCGGTTGCAAGTGCAACGCTTGAAGCACAAACGTGCTTTTGACGCCACGGCAAGATGGTCGCCCCGGTGCTTCCAATAGTCAGAGAGCTGTTGCCGCCGAGAAAGGCAAAACACGGTGTCGCTTCTTGTTTGAGTGAACGGGTTAAATCGTCGGCCGTAAGATGCCAGGACGTTGCCTGCCAGGCCTGGCAGGCAACAACCCGGCATCTTGCCGTAAAAAATACCCCGACCCCTTTAATGGTTAAACAGCCCGATTAATTACCAAGCGCTTTGGGCAATAACGTTTATGAAGACTCATGTTCAAGATAAACAATGCGCAACCCGCAACGTGCAACGTGCAACCTGGTTATGTTTGGATCTGGGTACTTTCGACTACAAAAAGACGCTTGAATTGCAACACGACCTTGTTGCAGCCCGCAAAACCCGTGTCCTTGACACGGATATTCTCCTTTTAGTCGAACATCCGGCGGTTTTTACCCTCGGTCGCAGGGGCGGGCTCGAAAATCTGATTGTTTCCAGAAAATTCCTTGATCACTGCGGCATCCCCGTTATCCAGGTAGAACGAGGCGGGGATATCACCTACCACGGTCCCGGCCAGTTAATTGCGTATCCCATCGCTGACCTGGAAGCCATACGGTTGGATGTCAATTTCTATGTCGAAAGCCTTGAAGAAGTGATGATCCAAACGGCGCTGGAATTTGGTGTTGACACCCACCGCAGCCGATTGAACAGAGGCATTTGGGTTGGCTGTAACAAAATGGGCAGCATCGGTATCGCTGTCCGTAGGGGTGTCAGTTTTCACGGTTTAGCCTTAAACATTAATTTATCACTGGAGCCCTTTAGCTGGATTCACCCCTGCGGCTTGGAGAATGTCGCTATGACGTCTTTACAGAAAGAATCCAAGCGGGACATTAACATGCAGGAAGCCCGGCAGGTTTTTTTAAACCGTTTTAAAAAGGTGTTTGAAGTGGAACTGGTGGCGACAGATCTCGACACGATAACCCGGACAATGACCAGGCTTGCCAAGCAGTGCGCGGGGTAAACGCCCCAACGGAATTAACGTTTTCGAATATTATGATTACAGCGTTGGACCACCAAATGAGAAATCAACCACAAAGGCGGATCCCGAAGCCTCACTGGCTTAAAAAGCGGCTTCCCGCCGGGCCCGAGTTTGAGAAGGTCAGGGTGCTCATCAACCAAGATCGACTCCATACCGTATGCCAGGAGGCCAAGTGCCCCAACATTTGGGAATGCTTTTCAAAACACACGGCCACTTTTTTGATCCTTGGAAACCGGTGCACACGTAACTGCCGATTTTGTGCCGTGACCCATGGGCCCTTGGAGCCTCCTGACCCCCAAGAACCCGCCCGGGTCGCCGGAGCGGCTCAGGCGTTGGGGCTGCAATATGTGGTCGTCACTTCGGTGACACGGGACGATCTGCCGGACGGTGGCGCTGATTTTTTTGCCCGCACGATCGGGGAGGTTAGAAAACGCATGCCGAACACCAAGGTAGAAGTCCTGATACCGGATTTTCAAGGCAACACAGAAGCACTCACAACCGTGCTGGAGGCTCGACCGGATGTGTTAAACCATAATTTGGAAACCGTGCCGCGACTGTATCCAACCGTGCGCCCGAATGCAGTATATAAACGATCCCTTGCGCTTTTGAAAAGCGTGCACACCTTTGGAGCCGCCATTCCCACCAAATCGGGCCTGATGCTTGGTTTGGGTGAAACTTCCGATGAAATCCATCAAACGCTTTGCGACCTCGTAGAGGCCGGTTGTCGCATCCTGACGTTAGGTCAATACTTACAGCCGAGCCGCCGGCACTTGCCGGTAGCCCGTTATCTGCCGCCCGAAGAATTTAAAAACTGGCGAAAAACCGCTTATAAAATTGGTTTTAGCGAAGTGGCCAGCAGCCCGTTTGTTCGAAGCTCCTATCAGGCCCATGAACTCTTCCAAGCCGCCACCTCTTGATGGCTGCCGTCACTTTAGAGCAATTCTCGAAGTGAAGCTCCCCGCCCCAAGGGGCGGGGTTTCTGCCGTTCGGCAGTGCTTCGCAGCCCGGAAAGGAAGATAGCTGTTTCAGATAGCTTTTCTTAACCCCGCCTTAAAAGGCGGGGAAAGGCAAAAGCACTTCAGTGCTTTCAGCGGTGCACTTGCAATCCCGCCTCGGCGGGATTTGTATGGCAAGAAATAACATTGTGATTCCAGAGGGACCCGGGCAGAAGATAAATTGTTACACGAAAATATTTTTGGGCGAAGCGATGACCACTGATAACCGGCCAGGTCGGCCAGCTGTCTGTCTGCCGGCGCCCTGTTAAATGGCTAGATTTTTTAACCCGTTATTGAGGTATTGATAAGCTAAGAGGAGCTGCGACACAGAGGCATTTTTAGCCCCGGGCTAAGATTAGATTCTCAAGGGTGAAACTCATTTAACCGGGGTATTTAAAAATAATAGTGTTATCCAACATCAAAGGACCCGATGCCGTACTTCATCACCAGCGACGGTTGCAAAGTTTATTACAAAACCTATGATTTCTCTAGCTCCAAGCCCACAATGGTTTTTTTAAACGGCACCGCCCAAACCGCGATATACTGGGAGGCGCATCGCAAAATTTTCATCGATCATTTCAGGCTGTTGCTGTATGACGCCAGAGCCCAAGGCCGAAGTGATCTCGGCCAGCAAAGCCTCTCGCTCGAATCCCATACAGCTGATTTAGCGGCTCTGCTTGATCATCTGGCTGTGGGGGAAGCCAATCTTGTGGGATTGAGCCACGGTGCCCATGTCGCTTTGGCGTTTGCCGCCCGAAATCGGCAACGGGTAAAGCGGCTCATATTGTGCAGCCTCGGCGCAAAACCCTCGAAACAATCCAGGGTTGTTGTCCGTTGCTGGCTGGAAACATTGAGGCTGGGTGGCCTTGAGGCCATGGCTTGGGCCGCTCTGCCAACCGTTTTTGCCGAGAAATACCTGGTCCGGAATAAAGGGATTCTGTCCGAGATTGTCAAGGCCATTGCAGCGCGCAATCAAAAAGAGGCGTTGACGGCACATCTTAAAGCTTTGCGCCAGTATCCGCCAGCAGTCCGGCTGGTAAAAGAACATAGCCCCCCTGCCCTTGTCATTTCAGGTTCAAAGGACCCTTTGGTCAGCAGAAAAAGTGCGCGGGCACTGGCCGAAAAAATTCATGCCTTCCACAAAGAAGTATCGGACGCAGGCCATAGCGTCCCCCAGGAAGCCCCCCGATTATTTAATGACATCGTGCTGGAGTTTCTGTTAAATTAAATCCATTGGAAAGCCTCACGAAACCCGTAAGATCATGGGTGTCCGCTTGTTTTTTGGGCATGAACGAAAGACTTACAATTTAAGGGCGATTGATGGTATAAAATGAAGGTGGCGTAATTCGGGAAACGTGCCAGGTACCGAAACCTTACCGATGAGGGGCGAGTATGAACGATAGATACGAAGCATTGATTGATAAAAGCGTCGCTCTGGGAGCGCGGGAAGCCAAGTTGATCGATACCCATCAGATCATTTTCGATCCCCGTTCCCACCTGAAATGCCGTTTTGGCTGCAACCGGTGGGGGAATTTCTGGACCTGTCCGCCCAATCTGGACATCTCTCAGAAAGAATTCATGGCGGCCTTTGAAAGATATGAAAAGGCCCTTATCATCAAAACCGATGACCCCAAAGCCGGGCAAGAGGTCTCCCTGGTAATTGAAAAAGAGGCCATGTTAACCCATGGTTCACAGTTTGCCTTTGCCATGGCCCTGTGTGTCCAGTGCGAGGAATGTGCATTCCCTGACCCCTGTCTGTACCCCCATAAGGCCCGACCGGCCATGGATGCCTACGGTGTGGATATCGCAAAAACACTGGAGCCCCTGGGATTCAAGGTAGAGTTTGACAAAGAAGGGAAACTCCACCCTGCGTGGTATTGCATGATCCTGTTGGATTAACATGTTTCTTTCCGTTATCTGGTGGCCGATCCCGGAACATGAAACCAGGGTTCTTATCATAATAGGGGACGCTCGTGGTAAATTGACATTTGAGACCAGGCCGGATTTTTAATGGTCAGATTTAATAAATACGGATTTGTCAGTTCGAAATGCGCCTGCAACATATTCGATCAGCGCAACCACTTCGCCAATCGACCAATCGAATAGATCTCTTTCAAGCTTTTTGGACATTTCACCCGATTGTCCCCGGCAGATATACTTGCTAACGGTTGAAGGCGACATGTTCAGTTTGCCTGCAATTTCAGCAGCGCTGAAATTGCAGGCAAAC
>JASFTQ010000022.1:0-25024 GCA_050053515.1 Desulfobacterales bacterium
TAAAACTTATAATCCGCATTGAAAGGAGGTGAAAAGTATAAGCTTAAAATCATTATGACCGTATGGCTAAAATTTTTTTACTATGATTTTTTATCTCGTAAACCCTGTTTGTATGCCATGCAATGTGCACTTTCAAATCCACTATTGAAGGGCATAGACAAAAGCGAATCTAACCAAAAAGGAGGAAAGCAATGCCCAGCTTTGTTATTGATGAAAAATGCGACGGATGTAAAGGCGGAGATAAAACCGCCTGTGAGTACATCTGCCCCAACGACCTGATGGTACTCGATACAGAGAGGATGAAGGCCTATAACTCGGAACCGGATATGTGCTGGGAGTGTTATAACTGCGTAAAAATTTGTCCGACGCAAGCTATTGAGGTCAGGGGATATGCGGACTTTACCCCGCTGGGTGCCAGTGTGGTGCCGATGCGAGGCAGTGAGGATATTATGTGGACCGTCAAGTTCAGAGGCGGTACCATAAAACGGTTTAAATTTCCTATCCGCAGCATCCCGGAGGGGAGTGTTTCCCCGGATGGCGGTTTTGGCGTGGGGCCGGGAACCCTGGATGATCAAATGCTGTTTACGGAGCCCGCTTCTTTGAAAGCAGATAAACTGTGGGCCCTGTCAGATAAAGGAGGTGAAGCGTGATGCAAGAGTTTGAGACAGTCGAAGTGACAACAGATCTCTTGATTATCGGTCCCGGCATGGCCGGCTCCGGTGCGTGTGTGGAGGCGGCCCACTGGGCAAAGGAAAACAATATTAAGGTTACTGTCGTTGACAAGGCGGCCATGGAACGCAGCGGTGCGGTGGCCATGGGGCTTTCAGCTATAAATCAGTACCAGGGTGAAAATACGCCTGTTGATTATCTGAGCTATGTGCGGCAGGACCTGATGGGACTTGCCCGAGACGACCTGGTCATGGATATTTCCAGGCATGTCAACAGCACGGTTCATATGTTTGAAGGCTTTGGGCTTCCCATCTGGAAGGATAAAGAGGGTAACTATGTCCACGAAGGTCGCTGGCAGCTTATGATCAACGGTGAATCCTATAAGGCCATTGTGGCTGAGGCCGGCAAAACTGCAGTTGGTATCGAAGACATTATCGAGCGTGTGTTCATTGTTAAACTCCTCTTGGATAAAAACGACAAAAATCGCGTGGCCGGAGCCGTCGGCTTCAGCGTGAGAGAGCCTAAGATTTATGTGTTTAAATTCAAAGCCTGTATCGTAAGCGCAGGGGGTGCGGTTCACGTTTTCAGACCGCGCTCGTCCGGTGAGGGACTGGGCAGAGCCTGGTATCCGCCTTGGAACTCCGGCTCCAGCTCCTACCTGACCACAACCGCGGGGGCTGAGATGAGTTCCCAGGAAGTTGTCTTTATTCCCACTCGATTTAAAGACGGCTATGGTCCGGTCGGGGCATGGTTTCTGCTGTTCAAGGCGCAAGCAACTTCGGCCTCCGGCCATGATTACATGGGGTCAGGCTTAGCCGAAGGCGGTGAACTTCACAACTGGCCGCCTTACGGGAAGGTAAAACCGATTCCTACCTGCTTGCGGAATCATCTGATGATGATGGAGATGTTTGACAAAGGCGACGGCCCCATTATGATGCATACGGACAAGGCCATTGAAAAAATTGCCGAAGAGGCACCCGATGAAAAAGCTTACAAAAGGGAGCTAAAAAAGCTGGAAGCCGAGGCCTGGGAGGACTTTTTGGATATGACCATCAGCCAGGCAATCCTCTGGGCTTCAAAGGATGTATTTCCAGAACAAGGACCTTCGGAAATCATGCCCTCTGAACCGTATTTTATTGGCTCGCATTCCGGCGCTTCCGGGGCTTGGACCAGCGGTCCCGAAGACCTCCAAACCGCGGAATCTAAAAATGAATACTTCTGGGGCTACAATCGCATGACAACGGTTAAGGGGCTGTTTGCAGCCGGTGACGGGGTTGGCAATTCAAGCCACAAATTCTCTTCCGGATCTTTTACTGAAGGTCGAATTGCAGCTAAGGCAGCGGTTAAGTTCTGTGTGGAGAATCCTGAAATGCCTGAGATCGATACCGAAATGGTTGAAAAGCTCAAAGCGGGAATCGTGGCGCCGCTCAAACTCTATGAAGAAAATACCCGCTATACGACCCTCGGTTCGATCAAAAAAAGATATGACCTTCCGGTGGAGGAGGTCAATCCGAATTTTATTACACCCAAAATGGCCATGTTCCGCCTCAACAAGATTATGGATGAATACGTTGCGGGGTGGGGTTCCCAGTATAAATGCAGCGCAACAACCCTTAACATCGCGCTTAACCTATTGAAGCTTCTCAAGGAGGATCAGTCCAAACTGGCCGCGCGTAACCTCCATGAACTGATGCGTTGCTGGGAGAACGTGCACCGTGTTCAGATTGCCGAGGCGCATACCCGTCACAAGTTATTTCGCGAGGAGACCCGCTGGCCCGGATATTATTATCGCACGGATTTTCCGAAATCAGATGAAGCAAAATGGGGGGACGTGTTTGTAAATTCCGTGTATGATGAAGAAAAGGATGAGTTCCAAATTTTCATCCGGCCGAAGTTCAAACTGGTGGATATCAAAGAAGTCGTCGGCATGTAATCCGGCTGCCGTCTTCGGCTTCGGTGCATTACGGGTTGATGTTTTATCTGGCAAAGCAAAGGGGCAGTTTCTTTCAAAGTGAAATTGCTTGGTGATGTCAGCATTCCGATAAAAGATAAAATGTGATTTGACAATCAAGGAATCCATGAGCTCGACCCCGCCGACTTTCGAGATATCGATCAAATTTCATTCGAGCGCTGTCCCGAGGATTTTTGGGGTTCTTGTTGATAAAAGGGTTTTAGAGTGATTGTCAGAATAATATTCCGCTTGGCCGAGGAGCAGGCAGGGGGTTCAAGTGACCTTTGAAACAAAAGCAGGGGCTCTACAAAGGGCTCTGACCCAGGGAAAAATATAATAAATACTATTTTTTCTCTGCAAGAACTGCAGTATATACAGCAAATTTGGAGGATTCGCGGATGTATCGTTGCACCAGCTCCAATGTGGCCGTATCTTCACAGACAATTTGATAACAGTGGCAATGCCGGTTGCATTTTTCACAGAAATAGTCCTCGTTAAGAAAATTGCCGCAAGCACAATGGGGGGTCATGACCAATTCGCCATTTAACAGGGCCGCCGTATAATAGTCTTTAGGTAGATGTGTATTTTCTATCGTTTTGGTCATTTTTTAACCTTTCTTCATCGATGTCCTTTAAGGCTTTGCGGTTAGAGGTTATGCAGAAATGCCAGATGCCGAAATTCCCATATGTCCGTATTGCAAGAAACAGATGAAAAAATGGAAAGTGCCCGAAAACTCAACCTGGCCCTTCGATTTTTTTTATGTCTGTTTCAATGACGACTGCCCTTATTTTATAGAGGGGTGGCAGCACTTATGGCAAGAACAACAAACCCGTGCATCCTATCGCTGTCGCTTGGACCCGGACTCAGGCAAATGCGTCCCGCTGCCTGTCTGGTCACCGGATGCCCTCAAAGATGATATCATGGAATAGCCGTCTTGAAAATTTGGAGCATCATCTAATTCCGAGCCCTTGTTTTTTTAAGGCCATCGCATCGGGTTTTACTTTTAGTACGTGTTGCCCGATTAGTCCATACTCGAGCCATTTCATGGCGAATTCATGCAGCGCCACATCATCGTCTTTTATTATATCTATCTCGTCCGGATTAGTTTCAAACCGCTTCAGAAAAGTGCTTTCAAACACAAACCGCCTGAAGCGGTCCAGGTCATAACACGCCAGATAATACATATCCCGAATTTTCTGGTTCTCGATCTTCTTTCGGGCAAGAAACTCATTCATGGTGATTCTTTTAAAAAGCTTTTCCATCTCCAGGTAAAGGGGGATGCCTTGCTCCTCCTGCCATTGTGCCGTCGTGGAAACCTTATCTTCGGAAAGTCCCAGACAAAACGGAACATCCATGATTGAGTAGTATTGCTTATCCGCTTTTTCGGTTATTTTTGTGCTTTCGGGCTGCAGCGGGTATATCCGGCACGACCAGGGACGATTCGAATAAACCTTGCACCCTTGCGGCGTAACAAAAGGGCAACTTCGTGCGGCATCATCTTGTAATTTCAATAAAACCGCCGGCAGACCGGCGTTTCCGATCAGGCTGAGGGAATAGTCCCGTAAAAATGTTTCTGACGATATTCCAAGGGCGTTTTTCAACCGCAGGATATCATAGGGTGTTAGAAAAATAGTGATATCGCGACAGCACCGGGTAAAGCACTCGAGTCCATCATGGCAGGCAAACCGGAAGTTGTCCTCCGGTTTTAATACGGTCAACCCTTGTGTCTTTGGTTTTTGGGTGCTGTTTTTCATGCAATTATCCTTTGTTTTGGCTTGAATAAGGGCAAACAGCTATTGAAAGAAAGCGCGACACCGGTTTATGCGGCATTTCCAAGCCTTTATCAGTTCCCGCTCATCTGGTTGAACGCGTCTAAAAGTAAGGATTTGAAGCGATCCAGTGAAATTGGATACGGCTGGATAGGAACTCCCATCCAATCAGAGTATTCCAAAAAATCTTCCGGTTTTTCAGCCATATATTTATCCACAAATCCAATGCCATCCAGAACGATGGCTCCGCCGGTGTGGCGGGGAAAATTCTCGTTGGCCAGTCCCTGGTCCCATCCTTTGAATACCTGGTGACGGAACTTTATCCAGCCGGGGGTCATCCACCAGACCTTTTCGCCGCCGGCGACTTCTTCGGCAATTTTATTGCGTTCAACTTCACTGGCCAGCATGTCCATGCAATGTGTCGCCAGAATCCGTGTGACCCTCGAACCCTGTTCTTCTATGATGGTCTGCATGGTGCGGGTGGGGTCGTCGGCGTTCACGTAACAAAATTTACCGCCATAAACGACAATGACTTTCTCGACCTTTTCTTTGGCTTTGTTTATCTGTTGAATGAGTTGGCGTTCCAGTTCATGAATGTCTTCGTGGAGTCCCGGGGTTGTAAAATAAAGGTGATTTGCGTCTAAAAAGCCTTCCCTCTTCAGGTAGGTCAGCTCGAGACTCAAGGTGCCGCAGGAGACAATCGCCATGCCGGCAAAAGATACATTGTCTATCATATGTTGCTCCAACTCCCGGAGGATGTGAACACATCCTCTGGATTAGGATTTCCTGTTTATTCCTTTTTTGATTGTAACCCCAATACTTTTTCTGGGGCTTGCTATAGTGCTTGTGCAGACTGCAGGTCTGAAGACAGTGGCCGTCTCTCCATTGCCCTTGAACGAATCACCGGCTGGGAATCAGTGCCTTCATCAGGCTTAGCCGCCAAAATTGCCGGCGCCCAAACCCCGCATTGCTTCCTCCGCGGTTACGCGAAGACGCCCCAGGGCCTTGTCAAATTTTTCCCTATCGGTTCTGATATCGTCAATTCCGGTCTCGGGAGAGCAGTTTTTCCGAATCTGGTCGATTCGATCATCCATTTCTGCAATGAGCATATGAAGATCCTCGATATTGGAAAGAATCTTTTCTCTTTCACCACCGGGCAGTTCTTCCATCTTGCGGACAATATCATAAACATTGGCCTTCCAGGCAGTAAGTTCCGCCTCCATGGTTTTACAACAATTTAAAGCTTTCATAACATCCTCCTTTCTAGTGGGGTTATGGTCTAATAAATGTGCGTTAGGCTGATTTTTCGGCCATCACACTTCCTGCAATTATAAACGAGAGTCCGGCAAGTTTCTTGAGTGCCTCTATCATTGTTTCCGGTCGCTCAATTTTTCAACTTCGACCAACTTTGACCTTGTTGCCGATACGTTTTCCCTGTTGAGGCCAGGGGACAGATCCCGACAGAGACCTGCGGTTGCCTAATTTTCTACTTTCCGCCGGGCACGGATAAGCGGCAAGCATCGGTTTGTTGGATAAGCATGTTGTCCCCTATCTGAAGCATCTCAAATAATACTTTGTGCCTTTATAGTCTACCTGGGCAATTTGGCCGCGATCGATCAAGTTTTGGATAATCGTCCATTTCTTACCACTCTCGGCAAGTAAACGGATTAGAGCGCTCTCATTCATGGGATGCACCGCTGTGATGCTTAATAAGTCTTTTTCAATATTACCGGTAAAAGAAAAATTATCACCTTCGGAGACGATCAAATACTCGAGGCTTTTAAATTTTTCCTTGATTATTTGAAAGGCCGAATTTAACGTTTTTGCTCCAGGGGCCTTTACCCAGGACTCTGCCGGCGGTCTCGTCGGCATCGCCAGATACGCACAAGCAGGATTCAAACGGGCAAGTATTTCTCCGATTTCTACTAGTATTGCCGGATTGTCATTGAGTTTTTGAACGAGCATACTCTCCGTTATCAATCTGCCTTTATAGGCTTTGGCAAAATCCGATATACCCTTTAGAATTGAACGTAATTGTAATCTTCGGTGAGGCCGATTTATCTTGTGCCAACTCTTTTCCCTTGTAGAATCTATCTTTGCGGAAATTAAATCAGCCTGGGCCAGATCCTCTTTAACATCCTCGCGAGAAATAATGGAGGCATTGGTAATGACCGCTATTTTTAGGCCAAGCGGTTTTAACAAATCGATTTCGCGACCGAGGTTGGCATCCAGGGTGGGTTCACCGTCGGGTACAAAAGTAAGATAATCAATCGGTTCATTTTTTTTATATACTTTATCGATTTTCTTAGAAACTTCCTCGTAAATCTTTTGCGGCTTATAATAGTTCCGGCGTTCAAGTTCCAGCTGACGCGTTTTACCCACCTGGCAATATACGCATGAGTAGGTGCAGACCTTATAGGGAATATTATTGATTCCCAGGCTACGCCCCAATCGTCTGGAAGGCACCGGTCCAAAAGCAATCATAATTTCGATGTCCTCTTCAAGCATCCTCAGTGGCGCATGTGATCTTGACATTGATAACTATCTTCTGCGTCTATCGGCTCTACGCCCCGCATGTCAAAACGTTGGCGATGGCGGATCAGGTGACATCCGTATGCCCGGCATGACGATCGATGCAGTTTTTGGCTTCGTACAATTCTCTCATTTTCAACTCCTTGACCGCCGTCATAATTCCGGCGAGCATGGCCCCTCTTAAGGAAACAGGCCGCAACTCGCGGTCCCGGCCATGATCATCCGATTCGATCTCATACAATTTAACCCTGTCATCAGATACGATGTCAGCCTCGGAAAGATTTGAAGGCATATCGAAGGCTTCTTTTGATAGGCATTCGAGTCCCTTTTCATTCCATTGATCGAAATACAAACCAAAATGCTGCATTAAATAATCGCCGTTCTGCGTTTTGGCCCAATTATACCCTGCCTTGTATCCGGCAGATTCAGCCATGGCCTTGTCATATCGTACCGCATCAACTTCCTTTTTAAACCCCCAGTCTACCAGTTTGGCATTTATTTCATTCTCACTGGCAGCGGTTCCATCTTTTAACGAAACATGCTGTGCTATCAGCTTTGCTATTTGATAAATTATCCGGTGCTCGGATTCCAGAAGGAGCTTGGTGTTAAAGTAGACTAAGGTTGACACCGGATTATCGAAATCATATCGCAACTTACATTGGTCGAGGACATCCTCATCAGCTAAGATCTGAAAACTATGGTCATTTAGGACACCCGCTTTAACCTTTTCAGGCAAACCATCGAGCACTTTTTACAAAAAGGGATAAAGCCGCACATCACAATACCTGAACCTTGTTTTGATTTTGCCCATAATTCCACCTTTTATAAAAGATAAGAAAATTTAATGTACCCCCCAGGTATGGCCTGGTGCTTGTTGAAGTGTCACTTGTGCAACCGCACGAAAATCATTGGGGTCGAGCTCGTGAACACCTGCATGATCAAATTTCAGCAAGCGGTAAGATTTTATTTCCGGTTGTAATCTCAAAATCTCATCGCACATTTTGACTAGGGCCGGCAATCCTCCAAAATCAGTTTCGACGGTGGCCTGAACACAGTACGTATAGGGATTTTCGGGATCGGTCAGGCAACCGGCCAAAACAGTTTCTGCCTCAAAATCATCACCAATCGGGACGGGAAAGACGGCAACATATATTTGTTTAACCTGCTTGATCGTATTTTGGTTTTTATGGTGGTCGGTCATATGGCACGTCCCTTGTTGCAGCGCCCCGAACCTCCCGCTAATGCATTCCGCTAAGGCGTTCTAAAGGAGTATACTCTTCTAGAGTTTTTCTACTCGGCATTTAATGTACTTAAACAAAGGGGTTCCCCCCATATCTTCGGTTGTGTTGGGTTTCTGGATACCGGGTGGATTACTGCCACCAAACTGTGGAAATTTTGGATCACTTTCCAGGCCGCGGATGTGACCAAAGCCGCCGCCGGAGGCAAGAACCCCCGGCATGATGTTCCAGGTGGGTTGCACCGCCATTTCAGTCTCACCCCAGGGAGATTTCAGAAGAACTTTATCGCCATTGTCAATGCCCAGATCATGAGCGTCCATCTTGTTGATCCATAACCGGTTGGTACCGACCTTTTTCATCAGCTGGTAATTGTTAAAAGTGGAAGAGTGCTCGTGGTGGAAGGTTCGGAAGTTGCCGAACAAAAATGGATAAGCGGCATCGGGTTGCAAATCCGTCGGACCATCATGATGATCCGGCAGGGGATCAATGCCTTTTTCCTCGGCCACCGGGTTGACAAAGTTATACCTGCCGGTTTTTGTCATACCTGAAGAGCCGTAGCCCTCGGGTGGATTAATTGACTTCCACTTTTTGTACTTATAATACCCAGCCTCATCCGTGATAAAAAAACCTTTTTCCTTAAGTTGGGTGAGATTACAGGGCAGCCCTCTGAGCTGGTTTGCAAAAGCTTCTTCGATATCATGCCATGGAAAGTAATGTCCCAGACCCATCCGTTTAGCTAACGCCACCGTAATCCAGTACATCGGTTTGGAGTCATACAAGGGTTGGACGACTTGCGCCCAGTAGCTAATTTGGGCTTCATACAGCCAATCGGCCTTTATTTGGCTTTGTTCAAGCCAGGTGCTATCGGGCAAAACCACGTCACACAGGGTGGCAGTGTTGCACATAAAAGCATCAATGCAGACTTTGAATTTCATCTTTTGGATGGCTTCGGTAACAGCCGCCTGGTTACCCCAGCTGAGCACCGGATCGCCAAAATAACAAATCATTGCTGCGAGCTTGCCGGCCTCGACATCCTCAAGCAGGTATGCCGGAGCCCAGCCACTCCACATCCCCAACTTATCCAGCTTGGGGGCCTCGGTCTTGGGTGGTTTGTCCTGATTCTGTCCCCAGGCCGAATTCAGTTTTCGCTTGAAAGGCAGCGACGGTCCGCCCGGAGCATCAAAGGTGCCGCACAACGCATTCAGGGCCTGCACTGCGGCAGTCGAATACATCCCGTTGGGCACCTGGGCAAGGCCGGTCCAGCTTGCAGCTCCTTTAGCTTTGGCCTTGGCAAACTCCAGCGCGATTCGCTCAATGGTCCTGGCCGGCACCCCACTGATTTTGCTGGCCCACAGGGGCGTTTTGGCCATATCATCTTCCTCACCCATCAACCGCTTTTTAAAAGCCTCAAAACCGCTGGTCCAGTTGGCAATAAACTCCTTATCGTGCAGCCCGTTTTTAATGATAACATAGCACATCGCCAGGGCCACGGCCGCATCAGTCGATGGTTTGATGGGGATCCATTCGGTCGCTTCTGCAGCTGTCTCAGAACGCCGCGGATCAAAAACAACCAGTTTAGCGCCGCGTTCGAGTGCTGCCCGGAGATGGGCTGTTTTGCGCTGCCCGTAGGAGGTCGCCAGCTCATTCATCCCGAAATGAAGAATATAGTCTGCCTCCTGGTAATTTATCCAGGGCCGTTTGTCATTTAGATTGTGTTCATTGGCCATGCGGTTGGCATTATCACACATCGGCCGATGGGTGGTTTTTGGACAACCCAGATGGTCGAACAGGGCCTCGTGGACCCAATTGGCCCAATCGTTGCCCCGCATATAGCCGATTTTGCTTGGGTCAACGGCTTTGCAGCCTTCGGCAACCCGCTCCAAGGCTTCATCCCAGGTGGCTTTACGAAACCGTCCGTTTTCTTTGATCAATGGGGTTTTTAATCGATAGGCCGAGTAAACATGAGACCGGTTGGCCGCCCCTTTAGGACAAATTCGACCGCCCCCTTTGATATCCTCCTGAAGCCCGGTGCAGGACATCAACACCCCGTCTCTGACCTTGGCCGTCATGCCGCACAAAGCACCACACGCGTAACAGTGCGTTGGAATTGCTTTGACCGGTTCTGGATCAGTTGTTCCGGGTTTAAGGAGAAATGAGTCTTTGGCCAATGGCAAATCATACAGTACCCGGGCGAGTTCAATTAGATCGGCAGCAGGCTGCTGGGGGGCAACCGCTTCGGGAGGCAATGAGGCCAGATGGGCCACAAATAAATATCCCAGCGTTAGTTCGGCCAACGCCCGATAAAAGCCCAGCTTGTCGGCTGCATGAAGTACCGCACAAAACTCTGTGCGCCAAGCCATGTGTTCCTTGCCGAAATCAGCCCTGGCCTGGGCTGCGGATTTGTCGCCCGCGGCTGCCCGGCGATTCATTTCCGACAGGAAATCGAATTCGACCGCAATGTGATCCTCGGGTTCAAAATAGTTGGGATCCTTATGCAGACCGTGCTTTCTGAGGGTTTCTCGCATTCTGAATAGCGGGTCACCGTGGGTCGTCGGTTCCCGATCAATATAAAACGATTCATAGGGCAGCACCGGATTGTTGCCGGCATTTAAAAATAAGTCGGCGTATTCATATTGAAGTTTATGGTAGGTCTCCACCCCGGCTGTGTCCATGAACTCGAACAGGGCTATGATTCCTTGCCCTAATTCCTTTGAATAGAGTTTATCAGAGACCTTATTGAGCTTTCGCAAAAAGGATTCGGATTTCAGGGCGCGATAAAGATCCCGGCGAATCTCATCCGCAAAAACAGTGGCGAGAAACCGTTGAATGACAGCCTTGGAAGCGGCCACTTCTTTGACATCCATAATTACCTCCTTAGAGACTATGATCCGCTAAACGCTAAGGCTTCCTTTGAGAGTACTTTTGCCTTTTAATAAGGACCGTTTCAGACACGCATCCAATTCTTCCGGCACGATGGGTTTAAATAAAATGGCGCATGGGGCAAATTTCAGGGCTCGTCGTATTTCTTCCATCTTGGGCGAGTCACAAAATAGAATGAATTTGAAGTAAGGCGAGATATCTCTTAATTGCTTTGCCATGTCTAATCCTTCCGGGCCGCCGAGTAATGCGATGTCCACCTGATTTTCACGGGCGTAATCCAAAGCTTCTCCACTATCTGTAAATGCTTTGACCTCATGGCCCAGCGATTTTACGATGCCCCAATCTGTATGGGAGTCATGATCATACGCCATAAATTGAGCCATTTTTACCTCCTCTATTGACATAACCGTTTTAGGGTTTCATTTCCGCGGGTGGGGAGTCTCTTCCAAAACGACAGCCAGTTTTGCTGCAGTATTTATCAATCCCCGTCTGACGTTAATTCACCTTCTGGGATTTTTTCGCCCGGCCGCCAGGTCGAGAAAGCGGCTGGTGTAATGGTATCACCTCTGTGCACGGTACCATCCACCCACACGATTCTGGCATAGCATTCCCAAACCCTTTTATCTAGCTTCCGCATGCGTTTCTTCAAAGCCTTTTCGGCTGTCTCCCGTGTGCGATGGGCGGACAACACGGTCTTTTTCGGCTGATTGGGATCGCACTCATCATAAATTAAGGCATACATATTCTGACTCCTTTTATTATTTTTATCTGTTACCGAAATTAATCTTTCTCAATTTTAATTAGCATAAAATGTACCAACAAAGGCTAATGGATATAAATATCATAATTTCTGATACTTACCGATATCTTGACAGCTAGCCGAAATGTGCATACCCGCCAATTTTGAAATTTTGCGAAAAAGAGGATCTAAATATTTCTAATTTTCGATCACAGCTCGAACGATTCGTGGACAGCTCTATTTTCAAGTTCCTGGTATCTCGCATTTCAAACCGGGGGCTGCTTGCAAATTCACTGTTTTATGCGGTGGCGTGCTTTTGTTTACCCTCAATATTGGCGCAAAAATTGAAGCTTACCATCGTGAAGGGCAGTTCTTTTCGGAAAGGAATATATCTATTGCAGATAGCTTCCCTTTGAACAGAGAAGCGTAGCGGTCAAGCCATCCTTTGCCATGCCCAGGGTCGTTGTTGACTTCAGAAAAACAGGATTCTTTCAGAATCGATGGCATGCTCTATGCAATGAAGAATTATTATCTGAGAATGAGAGATACATCGAATGACGGAAAAGAAAGTGGTGGTTTCCATGCACGATTCGACAACCAATTTCTGCAAAAAAGATATGATGTCTATCTGCACGGCGTCTAACATAGCGCAACAAAAAATGTGCAGATTTTATAAAAAATCACCTTATACGGAAAAGTGCATGTATTTTGTTTTCGACGAATATTGCGATTGTCTGGAAGCACAATTAAATTTTCAGGCTGCACCGCCAGAATCTCAAGGGGAAGCCGAAGATGCCTGGATATGTTCATAGTTTATTCTAGATTCCGAAAATTCAATCAGAAGCGCCAAAGTCCGTAAGATAGTCGGATGATGTTCAGGGATAATTTCGCTTTAGTACTCGAATGAATCAGCATCAACAAAATATTATTCAGGTTATGTCAAATCCTGACATTTATTCGCATGCCGTGTCTGAACTCGAGCACCGGGAAACCCACATTTCACATGTTTTTCTGACAGGCCCATATGTGTATAAAATCAAAAAGTCTCTCGATTTGGAATTTCTGGATTATACCACCTTGGAAAAACGCAAGTATTACTGCCAGCAGGAAACAATCCTAAATCAGCGCCTGTCGCATGATGTCTATCTCGGAGTCGTTGCCATCACGTACGATAAAGGTAAATACTATTTGGATGGTCCGGGCAAGCCGGTTGAATATGCGGTAAAGATGGGCCAGCTTGCGGATGAAAATTCCATGCTGCGCTTGCTGCGCAACCGAAAAATAGCCGAAACGGAGATTAAACAATTGGCGCAGCGTCTCTGCGAATTTTACCAAAAAGCGGCCGGCGACGCCAAAATCAATACCTTCGGCGCATGGGATATGATCCATTTTAATTGTGAAGAAAACTTCAGGCAGACGGAAAAATTTTCGGGAGAAATACTTGATGAACGAATGTTTCAAATCATTCGGGCAGCTTCACGCCTGTTTTTGTATCGCAGGAAGCAATTGTTCAAAGATCGTGTTAAACACAACAAAATTCGTGACTGCCATGGCGATTTAAGATCAGGACACATATATTTTAATAACGAAATTCAGATCATCGACTGCATCGAATTTAATGAACGCTTTCGCTGCGCCGATATAACATCGGATTTGGCTTTCCTGGCCATGGATCTTGATTTTGAGGGGTTTGCGGACACATCGCAAGGTCTGATTGATATCTATATTCGATGTTCCGGTGATCAGGATATCTATATCCTGCTTGACTTTTACAAGTGCTATCGCGCCTTTGTTAAAAGCAAAGTAAACTGCATGCACCTAAACGAACTTGATCCCGGTGACTCCGCCAGAACTCGACTTCAAAAAGATGCACAGCGATATTTAGCACTTGCCTATCAATATGCCATTCGGTTTAGCCGACCGACCATCTGGATTGTTTGCGGTTTGCCCGCTACGGGCAAAAGTACCATTGCCAAAGAACTCTATCATCGGCTCCACATAAAAACGTTATCTTCCGATCGCATTCGTAAAAAGCTATTTAATTTGCGGCCAAATCAATCAACGAGTCTTCCATTTGAAGAGGGTATTTATTCCAAAGAGGCCACATCATTGGCCTATGGTAAACTGTTGTTGACGGCGCAAGCAGAAATCGAGCGGGGCAACTCGGTGATTTTGGATGCAACCTTCAGTCGGCAACATCAGCGTCAAGAGGTCCTGCGATTGGCTGGAGACATGGATGCCAACATTATTTTTATAGAATGTGTTGCGCCAATCAATAAACTTTACGCACGCCTTAAGGATCGCGAAGCAAAAGGAGCTTCGGTTTCTGATGCCCGACTCCATCATCTCAAGCAATTCATGGATCGCTACGAACCGCTGACAGAAATCAGGAATGGAAGGCATATCCGTATCAACACCAAAAAGCCCTTACACGAGAGTATCCATAGAATTCTTTCCCATGATTATTTTTTGCTTTCACAAGAAATTACAAGGAGGTGATTGAAAAATGTATGAAGTTATAGTTGACAACGAAAAGTGCATCGGGTGTGGCGAATGCGTGGATATTTGCCCTGAGGAAGTTTACGAGCTTCAAGACGAAAAATCAGTTCCCGTCAATGCGGAGGACTGCGCTGGTTGTGAAAGCTGTATCGAAGTGTGTGAACAAGAGGCAATTACTGTTCGAGAGTATGGAGAAGCCGCTGTTTGAACCTGGGAAAGGGATTTCAATCAATTTTCTGATTGCCATCCCTTAGCGTTCAATTTCTGAAATCACCAAGCAAGAAAGATAGAATGGCTGCCCAGCGAGCATTAAAACACGTGCGTAAAGTTATGTTCAGCGGAAAATATGACATTATTATCAGAAAGGTGTTTTAGCGCGAAAGGGCATTGAGTCATGAAAGTCAAAGAGGGCGTTTTGCCTTTCCCTTTTATAATTCAGCCCCATGGGGCAAATCTGATATTCCAGGGAGAGGGTTATGCGATGTGAAAGATGTAACGACGTGATACCGGAGAGAGAAGAAAATGAAGCACCAATTAGGTTTAATCGTGAATCCCGTTGCCGGGATGGGCGGCAGCGTCGGCCTCAAGGGGACCGATGGTTTGATGTACAAAAGGGCCTTGAAACTGGGCGCCAAGCCTGTCACCCCAAAAAAAACGCATGAAGTTCTATCCCACATCAAGAAAAAAGGCAGCATTGCACTGCTTGTCGCACCCGGCAAGATGGGCGAGCGGTATATCAGAGCTTGTGCTATTCCGTTTAAAGTGATTGGGACGGTCAATGCGGATACTTCGCAGGAGGATACTCAAAAAATCGGCGAGGAAACGGTAAAAAATGGCGCCGAACTGACAGAAGAAGATGTTTTGGATATAGACGAAAATGACTTCAGAGAAGGCCGGTTGTCCTCCAGGCTTTACGGTTATCTCTTGGTACCCCGCGTCAAGAAATTGTTGCAGCGAGGTAAAAAAGCTTCAAATATTGGCAAATCCGCGGTGGAGAGCAAAAAGGAGATCGCCAAATACGTTGTTGAAAAGATGAATAAAACAGTTTTGTATTTGCTCGGCCCGCAAGTGATCACAAAGTAGAGCACATGAATGATGATTTTCACGGAAAAGGAATCCATAGGGATGATGGCGATCCTGAGCATCTCTTCAGGATTGGTAGTCGGGCAAGGATTGGTGTTTTGGCGACCCAACTCGGCCCGATTGCCAGATATGGTGGGCACTATTCTGATATTCCTTATCTGGTAAAGCTGAATTCCAAAACAAATCTAGTCAAAACATCTCAGTCCGATCCTTTCAGCAACCAATGGCTCGATATTCAACAGGTAGTGGATTTTCGTGATAACAGTGGACTGAATATACTGGCATTGGGGTTTACCGTTTATCTTGGGGGTGAGTATGAGTCGGAAATGTTATATCAGGCAGTTCAGATGGTATATGATGCACACCAACATGGATTGATTACTGTGTTATGGGTATACCCCCGTGGTAAGGCTGTTGCAGATGAAAAAAGAAATTCCCATTTACATCGAGGTGTCTTGTGCCATAGGAAGAGGGCTTGTAAGTGAGGAACATGAAGCATTGTGCAGTTTTACTTGCGGCGAGCTTGGTACGCCTTCACAACTAGCCGATCTTATTGTAGAGGCTGACAATGTAATCGGCTTTTAGCCGCAAATATTTTAGCTGGATCCCCGGAAAGAGCATCCTTTGGAAGTTTCTGGAGTGAAGCTTTGAAGCTTTATACCGAAAATCCAAAGACTGATGATAGGGGGTGGTGGTCGCGTTGCAATTATGCTTAGAACTTCAAAAGAGGTCAGCCATTTGTATATGGCTGGCTTTTTTTGTTATCGTGGTAGAAATACTTTTGGGGTGGAGGTGGATGGGAAGAAGTAGCCTACATAGCAAGTGCAAGATATGGCAGCGGAGCATGGCAAGGGCGTTTCAAGGCTTACAATTTAGTTGTCCTAACCACCACAAATCCCCCGTGTCCGTGGCCCTCACGCAGTGGTTCGATTTCTTGAATCTCGCTTAACGGTTTTGACAAGGTTTGTCCCCAGGTTTGGTTAACAAATCCCGTATCGTTAAGCAGCTGTTCTACTTCCAAAGCCGAATAAAACTTTGCTTCACGGTAAAAAACGTTTTCAGCCTGATGTGATAAATAATGCCGCCCGAACCTACTTGTTCGATCGACAAAACCAATGATGAAAGGTACGCCGGGTTTCAGTACCCGGTGGGCCTCATTCAGCATGGCCCCGGCATCATCCACAAAGCAGATTGTGGTGACGACGAGACCGTAGTCGAAGACCGCCTCCCTGAAGGGCAAGGTTTCGGCAACTTTTTGGATGCCGGAGACACCCCTTTTGATGGCATCGGTGAGCATGGTTTTAGACGGGTCAACGCCGACCTTGACGCCGGGGGGAGCAGCAAAGTGTCCGGTTCCGACACCAATTTCCAATCCCAAACCTTTCCAGGGCAGCAGGGCGCGGATGGCCAGCAACTCGGAATGATAGGCTGCCTGGTGGCGTGTGAACCATGCCTCATAACGGCCATGGTAGGTATTAAAAGGTGTCTCTTTGGGTGTCTTCATAATGGTAATTTTTTAGGCACCTGACCCATCACCAATGGAACTAAGGCTTCGAAAGGATAATTGCCAAAGCTTCTAAAATACCGGCGCCCAGTGCAAAAAGGCTGTATTTCTTATGCTCCGTTTCAGCCTGAGGCAGCAAATGGGCGGCCCCCACGTATACGAGGACACCGGCAGAGAATGCCAGTAGGGCACCCAAAAGTAGTTTGTCAATTTTACTGATGTAAGGGTATAACACCAGCATACCAAGCGGTGTGGTCACAGCGGCGGCCAGAAAAGCGAGAAGCAGCGATGTCCTCACTCAAAAGCCGGCTCGCGCCAGCAGCAGATATGTGATAATTCCTTCGGGAAATTCATGAAGAACCATCCCGGTGGCTGCCAGCAGCCCGGTAAAGATACTGACGGTGAATGTGATGGAATAGATGAATCCGTCGATAAATGAGTGAAAGCCGATGCCCGGCATGGGCACCAGGCCGATGCCGTAATGCTCATCCGAACTTTTGTCACAGACAAAGGCATTGATGAAGCGATTAAATAAATGCAAGCTGATATAGCCGGCGAATAGATAAATCGGGGCATTGGCATTCATTGAAAAGGCTTTCGGGATAATGTGCAAGAATGACACCGAGATCAGGACACCGGCGGCAAAACAAATAAAATAGATGGTATTCCTACGACCCCATTGCTCGAAACGCCGGATAACATAGACGCCAATAATGGTTACTATTGCGGCCAGAGAGCTGGCCCCAAAGGCAGTCCAGAATGCGTTTTCCATGGTGTCCTCCAACAAATACTACCTATATGCCTATCACTGCCCGCTTTCTAAAATTTTTTGGGCAATCAGGCCGCAGGCATCCGCAACTAGAGAGCTCGGGTACTTTTCCAGGAAGATTTGCCCGGCAGCGTTAGACTCTCCCAAATGCGGATCAATGGGTATACGACCTAAAAATGGGATATTCATCAAAAAGATTGCCCTGCTGGAAGACCCGGTGCCGAATAGCTCCTGGGGCTGGCCGCAATGTTGGCATAAAAATCCTCGCATATTTTCAATCCAGCCAAAAATCTGAATCTTTTTGTTTCTGAAAAAGTTGATCATTTTCTTAGCCCGGTCCGCATCTATCTTATTGGGGGCTGTTACAATAATTATTTTGGCATCCGGCATGGCTCGAAGCACGGTGGGCAGTGCTTCCCCCGGGCCTGGCGGTGTATCAACGAACAGATAGTCCAATTGGCCCCAGTTCACACCGGAGATAAACCTTCGGATGTCGGATATCTTCAGGGGCTTTTCCCAAATACCTGTTTTGTCCATATCCTGAATCAATGCGTCAACGGAGGCCACTTTCAAGTTATCTGAGTAATGTATCGGTAAGAATCGATTATCTGAATCGCCTTTAACTACATTCGCGAGTCCGAGCATGCTTTGAATGTCGGGGCCTTGAAAATTTAAATCCATCAATCCGACCCGCACCCCCTTTTTTGAAAGGATCATGGCCAAGTTTACAATGACGCTGGTCTTGCCCACACCGCCCTTGCTGCTCATAACCAAGAATTTCTGTTTGATCGATGACATGGATTCCCGGAGAGCCCGATCCCGAGTGGTGTTGGCAGTGTTGTTATTAGATTCGCCGTGCCTTTCATTCTCTGTGATACCCATGAAATACCTCCCACTTTGTAAGGTATGTTAACGTTTTTCATTAAATTGTTTGACCTTGTAAGGATTAATGATCAATACCGGGACCGGCGATTTTTTCACCACTTTCTCGGCGACACTCCCAAAGATTGCGCGCTCCAACCCCTTATAGCTATGGGTTCCCATGATCACCAGATCTATGTCTTCTGTGTCGATGGTTTTTAAGATTTGGGTGGCCGGATCCCCGGAAATTATTCTCCGCTCAAAATTGGGACAACCCTGCATCTGCTGCCTGCAAACCTTGTCCATATACTTTTCAGCGGCTTCCATGGCCTCTTTTTGATACAAATCTAAGGAAATGTGGGGTAGATAGAATCCTCCCCACTTAGAAATATCCTCGATAACATGCAGCAAATAAATCATACTGTTAAATTTCTCAGACATCGTTATTACATGCGGCAAAATCTTTAACGAATACTCTCTCAATTCAGATGGAAAAAGAATCTTTTCTATTTTTACCATGTTCCACCTCCTAAGATTTAAAACAGAAATAAGCCGAAATTTCTCTTCTCTCTTCATTTTTGCATGAAGTATGCCATCACATGGTTATAGGTATAAATGCTGTAATTTTAAATAATTAACCTGATATTCGGTTATGATTAATTTTGTTTTCAAATTAAATTTAGAAAAATTTCAAAATTTACTTCGGAGAATTTTTAAAATGGGGATTCTTTTACTTTAGCTCTTAATTCTGTTGTATAATTCCACTGCATCAAAATAATACCGCACCCTTAATTCCACCCGATAATCGTTTCGTTTTTCACCATATTCAGTTTTTGGCTCCCCCACCAGAAAGCTTCCCTTCAGCCGCAACTCAAAATTTGTAATACCAGTATACAGGAATTCCGGGGAAAGGGAATAACTTCTATCATCAAGGTTATATATCCACGTGATAGATGGCGTGAAATAGACAATATCAAAGGGCTCTTTCTGGCTGATCCTTAAGTATAGGTAATCCTTCATGGGATTTCGCCTAGCGTAGCTTTTTTCAGCCAGAGACGAGGCTTTATCTAAAAGGGTATTATCACCCGATGTGATAAACAACTCATGTCCTTTATCTACAAAGGCAAAAAAATCCGCCATTTCATCGGTGGTGAACCCGGTCCCGTTGCGATAATATTCACTGATAAATATGGTGTTGAATGGCGTGAGGTACCTGATACCCAAAAGAGAGCTTTTGGCATCAAATGTTTTTTCAAATGAATTCCCATCACCGTCAATGAATTTTTTTTCAAAATTATTTATAAGGGCAAATTCACCATGTATTTCGAAATTTGAGGTGATGTTTCGGGAAAAATCCGCCCCAAATCTGAATGGTTTACTGCCACTTGTCAGAAACATAAAATCGACGTCGGTGTCATAGAAGAGCAGATATACTTTGCCTGCAAAGTTTACATTGTTGATCTCTCCGAAATCCTCGTTAATATCTTCGTAAACCGGGATGAGTACGGGGGTAAGGGTTATGGTCTGCAGCGGTCCGTTAAAACTCTTTATGTAATCGGCCGCTGCCATGACAAATCCTTCAAGTGGAAGGTTAGGATCCTGGGGATCTTTAGGTCTTTGGACAAAGCCCACGAAGGTTTGAGCATAGCCCTTGCCCCAGTTTAATGTTTTCTTACCGAAATCAGCAGTAAAAGACGGGGCAGGATTTAGGGACAGAAACCCTTCGAAAATTTCGGTATCAACCTCTGACTCGATATCAGATTCTACGGCGTCAATATTTGTCCTCAGAAAAAATCTACCGATTCCCTTTTCATAACTTGCATCCAATAAGAATCTGAAATTATATTCATCCAACCGGCTTCTATCTGAACGATCATAAAATTCGAGCTTATAAAAAGCGGCATCATCATCCAACCCATAAAAAGTGGGCCGGAATTCCAGATAACCACTAATGCTGTAAGGTTTTTTCTCTATCGTTTCCTCTATTTCAGACAAGTCAAAATGATACTCTTGCTGGGCGAGTACAAACTGAGGGATAAGAACAAAGAAAGACAGCAATATTTTGAGTAATTTCATACACCCGATAATCTATTTACCGTAATGACTCCAGATTGGACATGAACGCGAGCGTAAACACCTCATCATTAATTTTCATGGCCTTGACCCTGGCAAAGATCATGATTGATTTGTATCCCTTGTGGAGGGGACTGTCGGTTTCGATCACAGATGGTCGAACAATTTTATCACCAAACGCCTTAATCTCTTTGAAATAAAGGGTTTTGAGCAGTATCCCGGATGCAGCATAACATTCGATTTTTGTGGGGAGCAGCTTTTGGTCATCGGCCCACATTCTAACCTTGTCATATGCAACAGATCTCGTCTTTGCCTTCAGATGAAGAAGGTAAAGGCCTTCTACTTTTTCCACCTTTTCGCAGTTATATTCTTGGGTGTAGTTAAGCCTCATGATGTCGGCATTGTTGAATATGCCCCCCGTTATAGATTGTAGGCTGGTTATGCGGATGGGTTTGCCCACATTTGGAATGAATAGCCACATGTTTTCCCCCACCCGAAGGGTAGCTCGGCCCTTCTCGCTGGCAGGAGATAAAAAAACGGACGCAATCTTGTCCTTTCCCTTTTTGACCGAATACAAGATGAACTCTTTTTCTCTGCCGTTTGGTTCAACATTGATCAATTTCCGATACATTTCAAAGCTTTCGGGATTGAGGTTAGCGTCTATCGTTTTCAACAGCTCTGTACCGTCAATGGCAAAGGATGGGAAAGCGAGCACCCAAAATACCAGTATGCCGGCTATGGCAAGCCTTTTCATGGATTACCTCCTCAGTTGGTTACTTTTAACAGATCTTGAATAGCCTTTTGCACAACGCCGGTGGCTTTAAGATGACTTATGACTTTTTCATCCAAGGCAATTGTCATTTTATGCCCGAAATCCCCTGCAACCACAACGGTAACATTCTTTTCGATAAGAAGCCCTGCCACCTTTGGTCCGGCACCCCTGGTCGCATCACGAAACGGATTGGAAAGAACCTCCATAAGCTTGCCGGATCTATCAAAAATCAAATAATATGGAGCACGCGCCGCTATTTGGCTTATTTGGCTGTTTTCGGTTCTGTCAACCGCAGCGACAGCAATTATATTTGACTGTTGCGCTTGAGCAAAAACGATACCGCATAAAAATAAAACAAAAACAATAGTTAATTTTTTCATTTTTCCTCCTGAAGTATTTTCTAATTCGTTTTTCCTTGGGAACTGTTAATTTTTTGCCTTGTGGCAGTGCCTTTGTTCCTACACATGCCCCAGCGCGTCAACCGGCTCCATCCGTGAAGCTTTATAAGCCGGCTGGAGGGTGGCCAAAACCGAGACCAGAACCACAATGCCGGATACCCAGTACAGCTCGGAGAAGCTCACCGCAGGTGAAAGAAGCAGGTTGTCCATTCGACCAAAAGAAAAGCGAATCTGGTAGATATTCAAAAAATAAATACCTGCCAGGCCGATTGCATTTCCTATCACAGCGCTTATTAATCCAAGGGATAGTCCTTCCACCACAAACAACCCCATAATTCTTCCCGGGAGCGTGCCCAGGGCTGTCATGGTACCTATCTCTCTCACCCTCTCATAAACCGACATAATCATCACATTTAGAATGCTGATGAGAACAATAGCAATCATGATAAGTTTCATTGAAACCGTCATAAGGTCGATCATTTTTGCTACATTGACAAATGGGGACAGCTTTTCCCAGGTGTGGATTTCAAATACGGGCTTTCCCTTAGGATTCTTATATTCAAACAGTTTGGATTTTAAGTCTGCAAAAACAGCGTCAAGGCTGTTAAACTTTGTGACACGCACCGCGACCTCTGTCACTTGTTGCTCTTCCGTGCGAAGCAGGGCTCTGGCATCATTGATGTGCATAATCCCTTCTTTTCCCTGAGGTCCCAGTATATCCTCTATGATGCCTCTCACTGAAAAATTGAGGCCGTTTACTGAACCTTCCCTGTTGTGTGCCACAATCACCACGGTGTCGCCTTCTTTTATATTCATGCCTTTGGCCAGTTTTTCCGGGATGATAATTTCTCCCTCTTTTATCAGAACTGACCTCTTGTCTCCGTCTTTCGATTTAATCCGCTCCTCAATGGCCGGACAAACTTTGACCTCTTTTACCGGATTTACAGCGTTTAGCCGGATATTAGTGGTTTCCGTAAAATTGCTCAGCATCGCTCCCAGTTTAATCCGTGGTGCGTATGCCTCAATCTCAGATTGTTTTTTGAGGAGACTTTCAATCTTGTTGTAGGCTTTCTGATTTAGATTTAAATCTAATGGCATGGTATCAATGGAGGAGACATATCCTTTTTTATGGATTTGCATCTGGGCCAGGTTAGAATCCGTAATTTGCCCGATCATCATGGCCTTGAATGAGCCTGAAAGACCTGAAAACAGGATCACCGTCACAACACCTACAGTGATCAGCAGGGAAGTCAAAAGTGTTCTTCTCTTGTAGCGCATCAAATTTCGGATGGCTATTTTGATGGTATTACTCATTGGCTTCCCTCCTCTCCGATGCTTGCTCGCTGCGAATCAGCGTGCCATCTACCAGCGTGTGAGTGGTTTCTGCTTCATGCATGACTCTTGGGTCATGGGTGGAAAAAATAAATGTAGTTCCAAATTCGTCCCGCATATCGCGCATGAGTCGAATGACGTTCAGGGCTGTGTTCTGGTCAAGGTTGGCCGTGGGTTCATCCGCCAATACAAGTTGGGGTCGGGTCACCAAGGCTCGGGCCACAGCAACTCTTTGCTTTTGACCCCCGGAGAGTTGACCAGGATATTTATCCTTCTGCTCGAGCATTCGAACCGCTTCGAGCGCTTTTAAAACCCTCTCCTTTCGTTTTGATTTATTTTCGGTTTTGATCATCACCAGCGGATATTCGATGTTTTCAAAAGCCGTTAGAACAGGAAAAAGGTTGAAGGCCTGAAAAATAAATCCCAGAATTTGGCCTCGGAAAGCGGCGGCTTCTCTCCGGCTAAAGTCATTTACTCGCTTTCCTGCTACAACTAACTGGCCTTTGGTTGGCTTGTCCAGACAGCCAATAAGGTTCAAAAGGGTAGTTTTGCCGCTTCCCGAAGGTCCGACGAAAGAGACAAAGGAACCCTGTTCAATTTCAAAGTTCAACTCCTTTAGGGCCTTAACTTTGACCTCTCCGCTGACATATGTTTTGGATAGATCCTCTGCTGTAAGAAGGCTCATAATTTTCCTCTTTTATTTAATTAAAATGAGTTATCGGGTCTACTGAATTGAGTCGCCTCAAAGTCATTACCCGGCGGTTAATTGTTATGTATAAAATTTTTCCATTGAAAATTTATTCGTCCATTTTCAATAAAGCCTTGGTATCGGAAACGACGACTACCGGGCAGCCGGCTCCACAACTTACACGTTCCACCGCGCTTCCCACATACCACTTTCCGTTTTTTTCCTTTGTGTAGGAACCCATCACAATCATAACCGGCCAGTGTTCATGCATAATCACTCCTCGTACCGTATTTCCAATTGTTGCGCTTACTCTGATCACACCCATTTCTTTGGCCCGTCCGGTATATGGGGCCCATCAATACCAAATCCACCTCTTCCTTCCTTGCCCATCTTAAAATCTCCTCGAAGGGAAAACCGGGTATCACTTTAATTTCATGATGGAGGTTTGATTCCAAAATTTTGGCACAGCTTTTATGTATTTCGTTCTTAACAGTTTCCTTATACTCTGTGCTGCAAAAAATTTCTTCTCCTGTTCTAAAGTGTTTGACAAAACACCGATCCTTGCTGGTGTCTGATTCCAGCACGTGAAGAATATTTAATTTCGAGTTATTTCGTTTCGCAACTTGCACGGCGGCTAATACCGGCGCATCGCAAAGCTCTACCAGCTCTGTTGCTGCTAATATTTTCTTAAACATCTTTTTTCTCCCTTTTCCAAAGATTTGGCCTTACGACTTAAAAGATTGAAAATCGAAAAATTCGTTATCCACCACATATGATCGCAACATGATTTACTGATCAAATTCCACTGGCAGTTTAATGATGCTCTTTTATAAAGAGTTCAAAAATCTTTCCCTCGATTAGACCGGCACAGATCACATAGGTAATGAATAATATAGTAAACTATATTCCGAAATAATACGCCATTAAGGGTGATAGCGGAATTTTTATCGCCCGGCAATAGAGAAAAAGTGCAATTAATTCGCTTTTCATCCCTTGCTCATAGAGATCTCTTAATAGAGGATACCAGGCATAAACCGGGCCATGGCTAAATACACCGGCAATAATGGTAAAGAGCCATCCCTTGTAACCGGACTTTTTTCGGAGATAAGTTGTTATTGCCCTGGGGCTGGTAAAGTAATTTATTACGCCCATCAATAATACAACAAATACCAATACAGGGATTATCCGCAAAATCAACCTGCCGGATATTATTAGGGATTGTATGAGGCTTTTCGGTTCGAAAACACCCAATAAGAGATAAAGAAAA
>JASFTQ010000023.1:0-24986 GCA_050053515.1 Desulfobacterales bacterium
TAGCGGCTCCGGTGAGACCGGTTTAGGCGCTGACGAATTTTTGACCTTTTTCCATTCACCGGACTCGATGCGGCCCCATTTTTTAGAAACTTCTCGAGCTTCAGTTTCAGATATATGGCCGGCTGACTCCAGAAGTTCCGGCGCGAACCAAAAGGCCTGCTTCAGTTCCTCAAAAAAAACATTGAATGCCAGATCCTGTTGCGTCTCTCCGATATACTTTATGCAAGTCACAAAAGGCATGGTGTGGCCGTATACGCGACCCTTTTTCCCGGCAAGCCCGAGAGACCGGGTTTCAGGGGTTGAGCGAATCCTGACGGCATCGCCCAATCGTATCGCTTTGCGGTTCGTCATAAAAAGCACTATAGGGTCACTGCTGTACGGACTGTTGCCCAAACAGATCCAAAGCGCTTTTCTTGCGCTGCGCTAAGATTTATTGGCAAAAAACCTTTTAATAACCGCTCAAAAATGTTTGGGCAATTGCTCGTATATATTTGATCGAAAATACACGCTTTTGGTGTATAAAATCTTCACGGTATCCAGCTGGTTATTTTAACGACCACCAAGGTGATATCATCTTCGATCCGGGTTCCGTCTAGAAATGTTTTCAGCGAAGCCAAAATAGCGTCGAGAATTTGTTTGGCACCCCGGGATGCGTTAACCCGCAGAATATCGTAGATGGGTTGCTTTCCATACATATCGCCATTCGGGTTGCGCGCCTCCCAGGCGCCGTCCGTGCCGAGAAGTATAATTTGTCCTTGACGAAGTCCTGTTTTTGAATACTCTGCAAATCCCCAGTTCTCATCTATCCCCAATGCGATGCCCAAACCGCCAAGTTCTTCGAAAGCGTCGTTATCGGGGTCATAAAATATGGCACCGTCATGACCTGCCCGAACCCAATGGAGGTTTTTTTGAGCGGGGTCGATCGACAGGTAGAACATGGTCACAAATTGTCCCGAATCCTCTACATCCAAAACCAGTTGGCGGTTTACGTCAGTGATTATGCTGGCGGCACTGCCCGCAAAGGACGAACGCTGTCTTAACGATGAGCGAACCGTTGCCATCAGCAAAGCGGAGGGAATACCGTGCCCGGATACATCGCCGATGGCAACGCCAATACGTTCATTTCCACCGCTGTGGCTGATCATGAAATCATAATAATCACCGCCGGTTTCATCACAGTAAATGCTTTGCCCGGCGATGTCGAATCCTCTGTGCTTGAGATCGCCTCTTGGTAAAAGATTTTGCTGAACTTGCATCGCCAGATCCAATGACTGACGCATGCGATAGCGTTCTTTGAGGCCTTCGGTCATTCGATTGAAATTTTCAGCCAGAACACCCAGCTCGTCATTGCTGGAGACCGGGACCGTTGCGGATAGATCGCCTTTTTCGACTTTTAGCATGGCCTTCACCATCTGGTTGACCGGGTTTAAGATACCATGGGAAGACAAACGGGATAAGACAAAGGCCGTGGCAAGGGCCACCGCGAGTAAAAATGCGGTTAAGTAAAACAGGCTCTGGATGACATCCTGCGGATTCATCACCAGCATCAATCTGGCTTTGTTATAGGATAATACGGCCATCAGAATCATCGGCAGAATACTGGCCAAGACAAAGGTGATGATCATCCGCAAGTGCAATTTCAGGCGGTAGGCCCCAGGGATCTTGACCAGCCCGCCACGGGGGAAAAAATAGGGGTATATCCTTCGACAGAATGTCTCGGTTGCGAAAAATATTATGGCACACACCACAATCCCGGAGAGGAGAATGCCGACAGACATCCTAGCGGCTTCAAAAAACCCGTCGGGCAGGGTCGCCCCGGCCTGGACTAAAATAATATAAGTCGGCATAATCAAAGCGGCCAATACCCAGTTGAGCAGGCTGATCATCGAGGATCTAAACGGCATATTAAGTATCTTGCGCTGGACCCGCTTGTTTAATTCAGGCGGGACCTCCCGGTCGCTGGCTTTTAATCGAATAAAATCAAACAAGTCCTTTTGCCAGTTGCGGTGCAACGCAATAGCCAGAAGGACGAGTCCGATGAACATGATCAAGGCCACGACAAATATATTCATAACCTCATGAACCGGACGCACCTCATCAATAAAATTGAAATAGGAGATCACAATGCTTGCACCGGCCAGATTGGCGAATATTTGTAAAAAAGTGAGCCTTTTTTGCAAAAGACGTGGTATGTAATGCCATGGATTCTTTTCGCTGGCTTTGTAGTCCTTCATTGCGCCTCCGGCTGCAGTGTCTGCATTGCATAAATATCCAATGAAAGGAGCTTCTCCTGGTAATAGCAAAATGAATTATCAGTCCCGCCTGCAGTCCCCGCAACACGCTGAGGGGACTGCGCCCGCTTTCGCGGCCCATGCAGCGATTTCGTCAAAAAACATCCCTGATTTAATTAGTGCCGTGTCATCAGGTTCTACTTGCAAATGGACACGAATTAGGGCTCATCTGAAAATGACAATTGACCCCGTGCCTGCAGCTCCATGGGTAACAAACAATTGTAAATGAAGCTGTGCAGCGGAGTTGGCACTCCTTCTTCTTTGCCAAAGCGAACCACCACCCCAACCTGAGCGTCAAGTTCCGAGGGGCGACCCTCCATAATGTCACGCTGCATGGATGCGGTGACGTCGGGCGGCAGGCTGTCGAACGTTTTCATTGTTTGGGACAAAACATCTTCGGAAAATGCAACCCCCCGGGCCCGACCAACTGCAACAATCTCCTGAAGTGTTTCCTTTGCCATCCGACGTGTTTCCGGCAACCCGCGCCATACGCCGAGCGGTGAGCGGGTTATCGCACCGACACCGCTAAATGGAGTGATAAACAAAAATTTCAACCACATCGCCAAGTGGATATCCGACGGTATTTCGGCGGTCACCTCCGCCTTAATAAATACTTGCTGCAGGCGTTTGACGCGATCGCTGAGACGATTATCCAGCTCTCCCAATCTTACGAAAGGGTCTATGGCTGTGTGGCGAATATGACCCGGTCCCACAATGAAGGTCGACAGCCCACATAGACCGCCTAGAACATGCTGACCACCCAATACGGCTGCCAGCTGACCGGGCGCCTCGAGTCCGTTTTGCAATGGCAGCACCATCGTCTCCGGCCCAAGCATGGGTCGCATGGACTCCGCCGCATTTGGGACCTGCCAGGCTTTTACCGCTACCAATACCACATCTGCCGTTCCGACTTGGGCCGGATCGTCGGTGGCCTGCACAGGATTCACCCAAAAATCTCCTTTCGTGCTATCCACCCGCAGGCCCCGGGATAACATCGATTGCAGATGATCTCCTCGGGCGATAAATATGACATCTTCTTTTGCCTGGGCAAGACGCCCGCCAAAATACCCCCCTACCCCTCCGGCACCAAAGACGGCAACACGCATTGCGATCTCCTTTAGATAGATTTTATGAATGCCAAATCCGGTTTACAGAATCGATGACCCCGCCCATAGGGCGAAGTATGCTGAAAGCCCTTGAAGGAGGCTATCGATAAGTTTATGTCACTTATGAATGATGCATACCCAAACGATGCTTATATATTATATAAATCAAACAACTGTGAAGAGTTAAACCGAAAATATCCGAATTAAGATTGCGTGTCAATTATTTGGGTATCGTTAACACAGGGTGCGACTACAACTTGCAGTATTTGTTTTCCGGCGTATATTGCTTTACGATTTGACAATGACTGCTATAGGCATTTAAATTATAGGAGGGCGCATGGGATGCAATGCCACCTCGAAGAAACAAAACAGCGCTGAACAGGATTCCAAAATGGATAAGCCCATCAAACAGGCTTTGATCGACATTGTGGGGCCGGCTAATTTCACCGATGCGTTAATCGATGTGATTTCCTTTTCATACGACGCTTCAGCCCATAAACATCGGCCGGTGGCGGCAGTATGGCCGGAAAGTTCCGAGCAAGTGTCCCAGATCCTGGTCATGGCAAACAGACACCGTTTTCCGGTCATACCGCGAGGTGCCGGCACCGGCCTGGCGGGAGCGGCCGTTCCGCAGCTTGGCGGCCTCGTTTTAGACATGTGCCGGATGAATAAGATCCTGAATATCCGGATCGCCGATCGCTTGGCTGTCGTTCAGCCAGGCGTGGTTTACGCCGATCTGCAAAAGGCACTTGCACCCCATGGCTTTTTCTTTCCCCCGGATCCGGCCAGCGGCAGCGTCTGCACCCTTGGCGGCAATGTTGCCACAAACGCCGGTGGGATGAAAGGTGCCAAATACGGTGTGACCAAAGACTATGTCATGGGGCTGGAGGTGGTCCTGCCGGATGGACGCATCATGCGGACCGGGTCAAAATGCATGAAGTCCGCCTCGGGTTATGATTTAAGCCGCCTGCTCATAGGATCCGAGGGCACCCTGGGTGTCGTCACTGAAATCATTCTCAAAATAAACCCCAAACCCTTGGCGGTAAAAACAAGCCTGGCCTATTTTGCCAGCCTCCGAGAGGCAGGCCGGGCGGTTACGGCTATTATGAAGTCGGGGATAATTCCCAGCGTCCTGGAATTGCTCGATGAAAACACCATCAGGGTACTTCGAGAACACACCGACATGGGCGTTCCCGACATTAGTGCCATCTTATTGGTGGAGACCGACGGCTACACCCACACCGAGGCCTCCTATCAAATGGAAAAAGTGCTCGAAGCCATTAAGAACAACAATGCCACTGAAATAAGGACGGCGGATACGACTGAAGAGGCTGAGGAATTATGGAAAGCGCGTAGATCCGCAGGCAGTGTGGCCGCCAGACTCGGCACCAATAACCTGTCAGAGGATGTCACCGTACCGATCTCCAAATTACCCGACCTTCTGGAAAGGATCTCAGATATTGTTCACGGTTACCAACTTCCTTTTGTTGTCTTCGGACACGCCGGCGACGGAAACCTCCATCCCAAGATCATGTATAATGCCTACGATCCCGAGCAGGTGAAAAGGGTACACCGTGCGGTTGACGATATCTTCAAACTGACATGCGAATTGGGCGGAACCCTTACCGGCGAGCACGGTATCGGTTTGGCCAAGGCGCCTTATTTGAATATGGAACACGATCCCGTGGCGCTTGCGGTTATGCGGGACATAAAAAGACTACTGGATCCCAACAATATTCTTAATCCCGGCAAGATGGCACTGGGTGGCTGAAGAGTTTTTCATGAGAGCGCTTCTTTTACGCGATATATTTTTTGCACGACTTCCATTGGATTTTTGCCCAGGATGCGAATCATGGGTTCTTTGCCCACCTCGCCTTTATCGTAAACCAGATCCGGTAATCCTTCCATTCCTTGCAGAGCCGCACTGGTCCCCCACTCCAGTGTTGATCCCTCACGTCCTTTGACATCTTGGGGCTCCCGGCTGCGGTCAAAAGAGGCCATCTGTAATCCCAGTTTTCGGCAGGCAGCAAGGATATCCTGGTTGAAGCGGATGTTCATAGCTGAACGAAGTTCCGGTTTGTGTTTCATGGCCGCCAGTATCACTCTGGCGATGTGCCGTGAAGCACCAAACTCGGCCGGCCGGTATGCGAACACCCTATCTCCTATCTGGCTGATCCTGCCCGGGAAACCGGCTATCTCCTGATATTCCTGCGCTCCGGGAAGCGCATAACCCAGATTGGACCTCACCTCAGGGATTATACTCCCCAGTTGTTTGTGAATCAGAAAATCAAGCGCTTTGTTTAATTCCGCCAAAACAGACTCGCGGTCCTGCCAGGCCAGGATATGGGTATAAGGATTTGTCGGGCCGTGGCCGGAACCGATATCCAGACCGGCCGCAATGGCCCGGGTAATGAATTGCTTGGCCTTTTTCAGCGCTTCGCTAATCTGATGACCTTCGGCAAGCAACGTCGCTAGTGCAGCGGAAAAGGTACACCCGGTCCCGTGCGTATTTCGCTGATTGAGTCGCGGGGCATCGAAAGTCTCAAAGGAGACACCGTCAAAAAGCAGGTCCACGGCCCTGTCCCCCAAGTGCCCCCCTTTGATCACTACATTTTCAGGGCCTAAATCATAAATACGTTTGGCTGCCTCGTGCATATCATCGAGATTTTTTACCTGCCGCCCGCAGAGAACTTCGGCCTCGGGTAAATTCGGTGTGACGACGAAGGCCAGCGGCAGAAGTACCTTTTTGAGCGTTTCTCTGGCATCTTCATCAAGGAGCGAATCGCCGCTTTTGGCCACCATTACCGGATCCACCACCAGGGGCTTTACCTCGTAGCGCTTTATGCCGGCAGCCACGACTTCGACAATCTCGGGGGTTGCGAGCATCCCGGTCTTGGCCGCGTCCGCACCGATATCCGCAAGAACCGAATCCAACTGCTTTTCAATAAAACCGATCGGTACCGCATGGACACCTTGCACCCCCACCGTATTTTGGGCCGTTAGGGCCGTGATGACACTCATACCGTAACCGCCCAATACGGTAATGGCCTTTAGATCTGCCTGAATGCCGGCGCCGCCTCCAGAATCGGATCCAGCCACGGTCAAAATTCTTTTCATTTTTTTCCCCTTTGTTTATAAATAACATATTTTTTGGGTCTGGTATCGCTATGTTTTCAGCTAAAAATTGCCTTACTTTCACCGCAGAGGCACAGAGCGCGCAGAGAAAATGATTCTCTTTTCCCTTTCTGCTGAGAGGGCAGAAAGGGAAAAACTGCATCCCTGCGGAAGACTTTAATAAACTTAGGTATTTTGATTGATTACTGCCTTGAGATGTATTTTGATATTGCCGAAAGCGAATGTCCATTCCTTCGCCGCCCTCTCAGCGGCGAAGGAAAAAATATTCTAATCTCTGCGCCCTCCGCGCCTCTGCGGTTAACATACTCATAAAATAATACTCCTGACAGAGGCTATTTGCAAATCAGCCGATCGCAATGTTGCGCGAGAAACACCATTCCGGCGTGCTCCCGCACCGTAATCAGATCCTGTTTGAAAAATTTTCCAAAATATCCGTTCATAACTGTTGTCTCGAAGCTTCGAATCCATTCAAGAAATCGAAAAGGACTACCGGCGTGCAGATAAAGGGAACCTTCGTTGACAAATAATGCGTCGGACTCTACCTGTAAAGCCTTCTCAAACAAAGCCTCTATCGTGCATCTGTTTCTATTGGCCAAAACCACAGCCTCCTTTTCATCCCCGGCTCTCAGGCGCGGCGGGTGAAGGCAGTCATGAAAATAGTGGACATTGATACCCTCCGGGGCTTTTAACCGGCCACCGAGTGTGGCAATGTTCTCATTTTGTTTCATATCCGATGGTGCAATTTCCGGTGCCAGATCCACAATCACTATTTGTTTCTCTCCGGTCTTACAGAAAGCCTCAAGGATCAGTCGGGTTAATCCCGTCTTGCCGGTGTTGATATCTCCGATGATCAGCGTGAAGCGATTGATGTAATCTTCGATTAAAATTTTTTCAGTCTCGTCCATAAACGCCTTGGTTACTCAACGATCGTTAACCTCTCTCCACCCAATACAAGACTGCCAGCAATGCCAGACATATTGCCATCATCGTAATCTCCTTGATCGATAGATGATACTGCCTGCGGGATGAACGGTGTTTGCATCCAAACCCTCTTGACTCCATGGCCAGTGCCAATTCATCAGAGAGCAGAAAGGACTGCACCAGCAACGGCATCAGCAGCGCCATGAAATTTTTTATGTTTTTAACTCTCGGCCTCAGATCGATTCCCCGTGCCTGTTGGGCATCGATAATTGATCGGATTTTTTTTCCGATTAAAGGCACATAACGCATTCCGGTGGTCAGGATAAAAACCAGGCCAAAGGGGATACCAAGTTTTTTCAATGCATCTCCCATTTCTTCAGGGGTAATTGCCCGAAAAAAAATAATCGAAACGGTTAAAAGGTTAAACAGTCGAGTTGAAAGCAGAAAAGCGATTTTTATATCAAAAAAAATAATGCCCATAATAAATACCAAACTCACCATGGGTATCATTAGACGCAAGGACTCGCTCAACTTGCCATCTTTGCGCATGACGGTAAAAATCGCCAACACAATGACACATTCCGCTATCAAGGTCACCGCTTCACGGCTCACTAAAACTGCACCGATGGCCATGACACCCAGAGCGAGTTTTGTTCGAGGATCAAATCTTTTCATCAGCTTTCTAGCTTGTAAATAGCTGAAGGGTCGGGGTGTTTTTTTCACGGCAAGATGAAAGCCCCGGTGCTTCCAATAGGCAGAGGGCTATTGCCGCCGAGAAAGGCAAAACACGGCGTCGGTTCTTTTTGGAGTGAACGTTTTAATAGCCGGCAGTAAAATGCAAGGCAGTTGCCGCTGTCAGGCGTGGCAGGCAACAACCCGGCATCTTGCCGTGAAAAAAACGCCCCGACCCCTCAAATAGCTAACCCGGACAAGCCGGAACCAAAAGAGCCTCTCGCAAAGGCGCAAAGACGCTAAGATTATTTATAGGGAATTGGCTCATCTTTTCTTTGCGTGCTTTGCGGCTTTGCGTGAGATAAAAATTTTGCCAAAAGCACTTAAAAAAACTTATAAGCGCCTAAAAAGGGGTATTGCTCCCTTCGGAAAGATCCAAAGCCCCCAGTCGAATGAGTTGCGCATCCTCGCGGATATCTTGCGGGTTGCCATCGGCCACTATCTGTCCCTCATGCAATACAATCCATCGATCCGTAGCGGCCGCAGCAAAATCGAGATCATGTGTTACGATAATCAGGGTAAAACCCTTTGCTTCTATGGTTTTCATCAGAAGCGCCAGGGCCTCTTTGAATCGCCCGTCCTGTCCGACTGTTGGTTCGTCCAAAACGAGGATTTGAGGCTCCATAACCAAAATCGAAGCAAGGGCAACGCGCTTTTTTTCCCCTTCGCTGAGCCGGTAGGGGGATCGCCCAAGAAGGGTATGGAGATCCAGGACATCACACACTTCTTGAAACCAACCATTTTCTTTCTTTCCCAGCTGCTTTAGCCCCGCCAGGATTTCATCTTTGACGCTATTTTTAAAAAACTGATCATTGGGATTTTGAAAACACAGCCCCACGCTGTCCACCAGTTCCGCGGGAGACTTGCTTCCCACTTTTTCACTGGCGATATACACTTCTCCCCTTTTGGGATGAAGCAGGCCGTTGAAATGCTTGATGAGCGTCGTTTTGCCGGAACCATTCTCTCCCACAATTGCCACCGTCTCACCCTGCTTTATCTCAAAGGAAATATTTTTAAGGATTTGTTTTTCGGCAATTCTATGTGATAAATTCTTTATTTGTAAAATGATCTTATTGCCGACGAGGTGACGGTTTCGGATTCGCGGCGGGTACTGTGCCACAAGGTGTTTTTCGGCGATGAGGCCACGAAGGTCTTCAGAGGTTCCTTCAAGCTGTATCTTTCCTCGCTCGGCGATGATACATCGGGTGGAATCTTGCAAGAACGGTTTTACGCGTTGTTCGATAACAATGACGTTTTTTCCGCTCTGGTGAATGTTTAAAAGAAGATTTCGTACCCGTTTCATTCCATTCCAGTCCAGACTGGCAAATGGTTCGTCGAGAAGCAAAACGGCGGGATCGAGGCACAACACCGAAGCGATTGCCGCAAGCCGCTTTTCTCCGCCCGAGAGCGTTTCGGGGGATCGATCAAGTAGATTTTCAAGGTGCAGTGCCTCTGCAACTTTTTGTATCTGTCTGTGAATGTCTTCAGCAGACAGCCCCATGCTCTCCAAACCAAATGCAATTTCATTTTCCACAGTGCTGTTAAAAAGCTGCGCATCGGCATTTTGCAGTACAAGCCCCACCTGGGAAAAAAGATTGCCGACATTCGTATCTTTCGTATTGACACCGTTGACGACAACCGAGCCGTTGAGGGTGCCGGCAAAAAAATGGGGAATGAGGCCGTTGAAAAGATACCCCATGGTGGATTTCCCCGAACCGTTGGCTCCCAGAATAGCTGTATATTCCCCGTTCTCGATGGAAAGATCTATGCCGTTCAATATCCAATCCGATCCGGGATACCTATATCGTACGTTGTTCAGACAGATCACGGTTGCCAGACCCCCCCCTTGCGTAACAGAAGCAGCGCAATGATACCGATAATGGTGCCGCCGATGGTGCTCACGCTGAAAGCAATAATCAAGGTCGCCACAGCCATTGTCTTGCCCATCAATAGAGGGCCAACGATCCAGACACTGACGAGCGCTCCCAGAAGACCCGTTCCAATGATTTCACCGGCGCCGGCCAGGTAAATATTTTTATAGGCGCGGTAGGCTAAGCCGGCCAGCAGAGCGCCGATCATTCCTCCTGGAAAGGCCAGGAGGGTGCCAAGCCCCAAAATATTCCGTATGACGGCCGCAACAAATGCAATGCCGATCGCATAGGCCGGTCCCAGCATAACCGCTGCAATGACATTGATCATATGCTGGGCCGGAAAACATTTTGAAATGCCTACCGGTATGAAAAAAGGCGATAAAGCAACGGCAAGTGCCACCAGGATTACCGCACGAGCAACATCTTTTGTTTTCATCTTCATTCTCCCGTATGTAACAAAGGTTTGTCTTTGCCGGCCCAGGCAGCGCACTACCAAAAAAGCCGTTTCCGGCAGGAAACGGCTTTTTTGCTGATAAATCGAATTTATTTGGTGTCGCTCCCTACGCTGGTATTACCCAGATCAGGTTCAGCGGGTATAATCTCAGGCGAATCATGCCACCCCGAATAACGAAAACCCTGTCCTAAGTTTTCAATAAAGTAGTTAAGGAATGCAATTCTGTCAAGAAAAGATATAACCTTTGCTCATAGATTCAGAAATATCTGTTACCCGGGAATTTGCATTGCATCGACGATGGTATTACGTTAAGAATGTATTGGGGTTGAGCCGGTTAGGCCGGTCGACCGGTTTGAGCCCGTAAAAAAGCGAACCGGCTAACGGGCTCAGCGGGATAAACGGCCTACCCATTCAACAGGCCCCCGGGTGTAATATGCCTGACCGAAACTTTTGATTAGACGATTAGGATTATGTACAATGCCGAAACCTATCTATCTGGACTACAATGCCACCACCCCCCATGATCCCGCAGTGATTGAGGCTATGCGGCCTTTTCTCGAAACCCAATTCGGCAACCCTTCCAGTTCCCACTGGTACGGTATCGCTCCCCAAAAAGCCGTCGAAACCGCGCGCACTCAGCTTGCGGAAATCCTTAACTGCGATCCGGGGGAAGTCATTTTTACCAGCGGTGGGACCGAATCCAATAATCATGCCATCCGGGGTGTTGCCCGTACCCTGCGGGATAGGGGAAATCACATTATCACCAGTGCCATCGAGCACCCCGCGGTTCTGGAAGTCTGTAAATTTCTGCAACAGGACGGATTTGAAACAACCTACCTTCCCGTAAGCCCCGATGGCCTGATAGATCCCGCCGAGGTGGAAAAATCGATCCGGCCCACTACGATCTTGATCACCGTCATGCACGCCAACAATGAAGTCGGGACAGTGCAGCCCATTCAAGAAATTTCCGAGATCGCACAAGAAAACAACATTGTCATGCACACCGACGCTGCACAATCTTTGGGTAAGATATTTACCGATACTAAAGAATTGGGCGTGACCTTGCTATCGGTGGCCGGACACAAAGTATATGCTCCCAAAGGCATCGGTGCTTTATTTGTCCGCTCGCCGGTGAAATTGGAAAGATTCTGTCATGGCGCCGGACAGGAGATGGGCCGGCGGGCCGGAACCGAGAACGTCATGGAAATCGTCGGATTGGGAAAGGCTTGTGAAGTTGCAGGGCGGGGTTTGCAGAATAACATGAATCACATGAAAGCACTGCGTGAGCGCCTGCATGAAGGGCTTGCGAGTCGACTGGGTAGCGTCAGGCTCAACGGTCACCCGGAACGGCGCCTTCCCAACACACTGAGTATTTCTTTCAAGGGTTTGGAGGCCAACCGGATTTTGGAAGAAATCGGATTAAAAGTCGCGGCTTCAGCCGGTGCGGCCTGTCACTCGGACAGGGTTGAGGTTTCCCACGTTCTCAAGGCCATGGGGGTTCCGCTGGAATGGGCTAAAGGGACCCTGCGATTTAGTGTCGGACGGATGACGACGGTGGCGGAAATCGATGAAGCAATAGAGGTTGTCGCGGATGCGGTTTTAAAGCTAAAAGCGCTTAATCGTTAGTGGATGGAACCAGTTCGGTTGGTTTTAATCTGCCATCTCGTTTTGAAGCGTTCTCAGCCGGGCGGGAATATCCCATTTTTTGAGCAGAACACGCACACTAGACGGAACCCTGTGCTCCCATGATCGATCAGCCGCCATCCGATCTCGAACCGTAACGGCGCTGATGCACTTTTCTTCGGGTGCAACTTCCCATAAGACATGAACCCTGAGCCCCAGTGATTCGAAGTAGCTTTTTTTTCGCCGACCCCACTCATCATATATTAATAACTTTATCCGCCAACTGCATGGCCGTAACAATATCGAGCATATTGGTGGTATCACCCACCTGCTTTTTTTGGAGCAGGTTGAAATGGTCCAGGCAGGTGCCGCATACCAGGATGGTCAGACCGCCATCGGCCAGCTCTTTCAGATCCGCCAGAACTTCCGAGCCGGCAATGGTGAGTTTCACCCCATTGTTGACGAAGACCAGACGCCACAGTTCCGGCCCCATCTCTCGCAGGGTTCGAATATAGTTGACCATCAGTTTCAAACCCAAGGCGTCATCGCCGAATCCCATACGATCTGAGGCACACATGACCATAATCTTCTTTTCGCCAGTGGCCTTCGCCGGGGCTGTTGCAACCGGCTGTGTCGATGACGCGTTTTCACATCTTCCAGCAACAATATAGTCCTGGCCTTTTTTTGCCAATTCGGTCTCGAAACCTTGAGACTCCAAAAAGCGTTGAACGTTGTTTTGGGCTGCAGCATTGTCTACAACCACCCGAACCGTATTTGAGCCTTCCTGCTCCAGCGCGGCTTTGGTCTGCAAAACCGGCGCCGGGCAGGCGAGTCCGCGAGCATCGATCTCTTTCATGTCAAATTCTCCTTGTAGAAGCGATGCCTTTGCAGGTAATGTTCATGTTGTGGCATTTTGTGCTATTTTAATGATAGTATATGATGTTTCGGGTTAGTGTTTGGTATTTGGCAAATTACGGACCGGAGTGCTGTTCTATACAGGACGACATAAATCATTGCGCATACATACACAGCGTTCTGTATTTTGACCCTATCCAGTGGCTTTAAAATCAACGATTCAAAGGGCGAATACGTAATTTATTACGACGCTGTGTATAAAACACTAAACACGAAACACCAAACACTACCGCACAACAATCTTTTCCTTCGGTTCTTCAATAACTTGCCCGATGATGTCTGCATCGGTTATGCCCTGTTCGACAAGATCGCTCACCAGATCTTCTGCCTGCTGTGGGGCAACGCAGATCAACAGCCCGCCGGAAGTCTGGGGGTCGAACAGAATGTCCCGGGTCAGCGATTGCACTTCACAAGCAAACTCAACCATGGGTAAGCGAAACGCTTTATTTTTAAAAGCACCGGCCGGCATCAGCCCCATGGCGGCATATTCGAAGGCCTCAGGCAGAATCGGTATTTTTTTTGACTCAAACATTATTCCGCAACCGGCGCCTTCCAGCATTTCGGCTGCGTGTCCCAGCAAACCAAAACCGGTGATGTCGGTACAGGCATGAACCGCGTACTTTTTCATAATTTCGGCCGCAGCCCGGTTCAGAGTCGCCATTAATTGGGTCACCTTTGCAATGGCTTCTTTGGTGGCGAGATCGCCCTTTATGGCCGTGTTGATAACTCCTGTTCCCAATGGTTTGGTGAGAACGAGGCGATCACCCACCATCATGTTTTTTTTGGTTAGAACCTTTTGCGGATGAACAAAGCCGGTAACCGCCAAACCGTACTTCATTTCGTCATCTTCTATGCTGTGACCGCCGATGAGGACAACATCGGCTTCGGTTAGCTTTTCCATTCCGCCCCGGATTACTTGGCGCAGAGTTTCGATCCCCATTTTTTTCAAGGGAAAAGCAACCAGGTTCAGGGCGGTTTTCGGTTCACCGCCCATCGCATATATATCACTCAGGGCGTTAGCCGCGGCAATTTGGCCGAACCAATAGGGATCATCGACAACCGGCGTGAAAAAGTCGACCGTCTGAATAAGCGCCATGTTTTCAGATATTTTATACACACCGGCATCATCTGCACTTTCCAGGCCAACGATGACGTTGGCATTGGTCGGAAATTCCACACCACACAGCGCACGCGCCAGGTCCCCCGGCGGCAGCTTGGAGGCTCAGCCCGCGCCCTTGACGGTCTGGGTTAAGCGCAGTTTTTTGGGGTCTGTCATCTTCGTTGATTCTCCTTCTTTAAGCCTCGTCATTTGTCATTACTCATCAGCGCCTGGTGTTTGATGTTTTTTACCTGGCCGTCGCGTCGAAAAAATGAAGCTCCCCGCCCTGAAGGGCGGGACTTCCCGCAAAGGAATATATTCCTATCGTGCAAGCTCCGCCACCTTGCAATCGAGTGTATTCAAAATATCGTTGGGGGTCATCTTGAGCATCACCCCTCTTTGTCCTGCATTGATAAGGATGTGTCCAAAGTCGAGGATGTGTTCGTCCATCACCACAGGCAACGGATGTTTGATGCCGAAGGGACTGATACCGCCGACCAGGTAACCGGTCAATCGTTCAGCCGTAGCGGCATCGACCATAGCCGCGCTCTTAACAGCAAAGACCTTTGCCAGTCTCTTCAGATTCAACTCTCGGTGGCCCGGCATCAATGCCAGGCAATATTTATTACATCCCAGGGCAGCAACAAGGGTTTTTACGGTCTGTTCGAGGGAAAAACCCGTGGCCCGGGCCGCAAATTCGGCTCCCTTCTCTTCATGTTCGTATTTGAGAACTTCAAAAGGAATTCTTTTTTTGCTTAAAAAGGTAATGGCACGTGTCGACATCGTTTTGAATGGTCCCACCTGCAAAATAATTGATTTCTCTCATAAGTTAACCCACTTAAATTGTCAATTAAAAAATATTGATATATTTTATATATTATATAGAAATTTTAAATGAATCGTTCAAAAAGTTTGTCAACCGTCAAGGAAAAGCAAGCGGCCAAAGAATACTTTCTTGCTTTGCGATTTGATAATTGCTAATTGGAAAGAAACTGGCGGTTGGCAACAAAATTTATTACAGCGGACTGTGAGGTTAATCATGATTATCGGCGTTTTAAAAGAAATCAAGGCCGAGGAAAATCGCGTATCCATTACCCCGGCCGCTACAGAGATCATGAAGCAAAGGAAGCACACGATTCTGGTGGAAAAAGGGGCCGGCACTGGCAGTGGATTTGAGGACGCCACCTTTGCCGCAGCCGGCGCAGAAATAATCGACGCCCCTCAGGAAGTCTTTCGACGTGCAGAGATGATTCTGCGGGTGAAGGAACCCCAACCATCCGAATATCCCTTGCTCCAAAAAGGACAAATCTACTTTTCCTATCTTCATCTGGCTGCATCAGAAAAACTAACCCAGGCACTGATAAAAGCCCAAACCGTCAATATCGCCTATGAAACAATTCAAAAGCCGAACGGGTCGTTGCCACTGCTGACCCCCATGAGCGAAATCGCAGGACCGATGGCAATTCAGGAAGGGGCCAAATACCTTGAGATGGTCCACGGTGGACATGGTGTTTTGCTGGGGGGTGTTCCGGGTGTCGATCCTGGCACGGTATTGATCATCGGGGGTGGCGTGGTGGGAATCAATGCCGCTAAAATGGCCAGTGGTCTGGGTGCCAAGGTGTATGTCCTCGACATAAATTTGGATCGTCTGCGTTACCTGAGCGACGTCATGCCCAGCAACTGTATGCCTTTGATGTCCAGTCCCGCCGCGATCCGCAAGCTCATCAAAGAGGCGGATGTGGTCGTGGGTGCTGTGCTTGTTCCGGGAAGCCGAACCCCCGAGCTGGTTGATCGCAACATATTGAAAACGATGAAGACGGGTGCAGTGCTGGTGGATGTTTCAATTGATCAAGGCGGTTGCTTTGAAACCTCAAGGGAGACCACGCATACCGAACCGACTTACACTATTGATGGCATCGTCCACTATGCTGTAAGCAATATGCCGGGGGCTGTTCCCAAAACCTCAACCATGGCTTTGACCAATGCAACCCTCCCCTATCTTGTCGAAATTGCCAATAAGGGCTGGAAAAAGTCTATGCAGGAGAATCCCGAAATCAGTTCCGGTGCAAACATTGTCAACGGCAAGATAACTTATAAAGGTGTGGCGGAGGCATTTGGACTGGAACACACGCCGATTGAAAAGCTGCTTTAAATTCCCTCAGATAATCGATGGCTGCCGCAGCCACTCGTCGTAATCAAAAAATGCCCCGACCCCCGAATTATATCGGATATCAAAAAAATGTTCCGAAATAACGCAAAATGAAGAGGTGCCGGCAGGAGGTAAATTTTTGCCGTCAAGATGCACAATCACCGTCACCCTGGCTCGGAAATGGCCAGATCCTGTCAATTGCCCCCCTGCCATTTAAAGCCTGGTGGTTAACACAAAGACTCACCGTCGTCGGCTCCTCCAGGCAGCAACAACCCTTTGTCGCTTAGCATCACCGGGGTAATCAGCTTGACGACAAAAATTTACCCCCTGCCGGCACCTCGGGCAATCGGAATGTTATGTTGACAATCACTCAAAATACAATCCGGGACTATTTGAATTTTTTTATGTCGTCTATTTGCGTCTGCGGAGATTTTAAGATGACCCGTATTTGCTGCGGCGTGACATTATCCACTTTGATACCCACCGGCAGGTCAATATTTTTTCTGGCCAGTTTGATGAGGTGATTACCAGCGGAAAGCCGGTATAGATCTACCAGTACCCGCACATCCTGCTCTTTTAAGGCCCTGACACTGCTTCTCGGTCCGGCGAGTTTTAAATTGACATTTTTTGCTGAATTTTGGTCCAGAACCAGCCGGGTGGGAGTGTTCAGGTACTGAATCTGAGCGGCGATGCTGATATTTACCTCCTGCTGGCTGGCAAGAACAAGCCAAGTCGCGGCAACCAAGCCCAAAGCTCCCAGCTTATGACGCCAATTTTCGATGAAAAAGCCTTTCAAAAAATCTTTGAATGCCGGCACGGGACTGTCCGGAACGCCTAACCAAGTTATCATCTGGCCGGCCAAGCTTTCGGGTGTATCCCAAATTTTAATGTCACCCTCGGTAATGGTCGAAACTTCGGACCGTTCTTCGGACACGATCAGACACACCGCATCGGTCCTCTCGGAAAGACCCAACGCCGCCCTATGACGGGTTCCGTAGTAATCCGGCAGGTTCTTTTTATCGGATAGAGGCAGAATACCGCCCATCTGGGTAATGCGATCCTGGCTGATGACAACCGCGCCATCGTGAGCCGGTGCCTGCCGATTGAAGATGGTTTTAATCAGGGCCGGCTCGGGGATGGCCATGATCGTCTGGCCGGAGTGGATAAATTCGGCGGGATTATCGTTGCGGGCGATAACGATCAGGGCACCTGTTTCATCAGCGGCCAAATCAAAAACGACTTGGGCAAGTTTTTCGGCAAAGGCCTTTTGGACGCTACGTCTGCGCGAACGAAGAAAACGAAGCGGGCTGACCTTTTCCAGCACCTGTCTGATCTCGGATTGAAAGAGGATCAATAGCAGGATCAACAATACCTGCCAGAGTATTTGAAATACCCGGGTTGTCAGAAACAGACCCCATAGCTTCGCCAGGGAATATATGCCCCCGAGCACAGCCAGCCCGATCAGGACCCGCAGGGCTCTTGATTCCCTGAACCAGATGTAAAGGTGGTAGGTCACCAGGGTGAGAAATAAGATGTCAAGTACATCCCGCCATGAGGGTATCGGGATCAAATTAACCACGGTCATGGGATGCCTCCCGTTAACACCCAACCCTATCAATCCCCTGCATAGTGTTTGCCGCACTCCTTGCAGCGGCCGTCAGCACCTATGACACCAATGCAGTTTCCGTCACTGCACAATTTGCGGTTCTCCCAGTCGATATCATCAAAGGTCTGCTCTTCGGTATCTATATCGGTGTCATCAACGGTTTCTTGCTCCTCGTCGGTGACATCCGTATCATTTGAAACTTCGGAACCCGGCCCGGATGGTACGGATTCTATTTGCCACGGCAGTTTGCCTTCATAGGCTTTACCGCACTCTTTGCAGTTGCCATCCGGTCCGATCACACCGATACAATTTCCATCGCTGCATAAGACACGGTTATCCCAGTCGATATCTCGCTTTGATTTTTTGGCCGCCTTGGAATCGGTTTGGTGTTTGCCCATCTTCTAATCTCCACAAATATGATCAATTTGGAATCGATATGAAGATCTCAAAAGTTTCTGCCCTAGCCTCCCCAATGCCTGATATATTAAATGATAACATTAAGATAACACCATGGTATTACAAACTCAATACCAATTTTTTGTTTGCATATCTGAAAAAAACCCTTAAATTACACTAAACCTAGACCCCGCACTACCGGAAGATACCTGGAGAAAGCCATGACTGATAAAATTATCACACTGGAAGATCGGGGGGGTCCCTTTCAAATGGTTTTCAGACGGACACTGCGGATGGTTCCGGAGAGGGACAAAGAAGATAAAAAATTACAGCGCCTGATAGCATTTCGTCTCAAAATTGACGGTGAGAGCGCAACGACAGAATACCTGATTCGGAAAATCAACGAGGCCATAAAATGCGCATACACCGGCAGTTTTTATGACTTTTTGAAAGATGATCTCCAAAAAACAAGTTGCAACCCAAGGCGTAAAAATTCAAACTCCCCCGGGGCCACGTGAATTTCAGCAGGGCGCAGCTTTAGTTTGGCCGATTGGTCTCGCCGGCAGCGGTACGCAGTGGCTTAACTACTCTATGTGCGCGCATACGGATTCTCTAATGAAATTCTACATTACAGAAAAAAACATCGGAGATGATACAACCAGAGGTCAGGCTGAAAAGGTCATCGAATTGTTAAAAGACAAGGGGTGGGATGTTGAATACGGAATGGGCAAAAACAAACCCACCGATATTTCGGAATTCGGCCGGGAAGAAAAAATTTACCAGGCCTTTGCAGACGACTTTATGATCTGCATCTCTCAATTGGAAAGCGATATCCAGCGTGAAAAACAGTAGCGCTAGATTTTGATAATCAGGGAAAAATGTATGCACTACGAAGGCAACATCATCAGGCCCCCCAGCGAAGCGAACAGTATTTTGCTGCAGGTAACCGTGGGGTGCTCCCGCAACAAGTGCACCTTCTGCGGGACGTACCGGGGTGAGCGATTCCGCATAAAGCCCGATGACCTCATCATGGAAGATATTGCTTTTGCCGCCAAGTACTGTCGGCGACAACGTCGGGTGTTTCTCTGTGACGGGGATGTGTTGGTCATCCCCCAAAAAAGGCTCTTAACCATCCTCAAGGAAATCAAAAAGCAGTTGCCCTGGGTAACTCGCATTGGCTTGTACGCCAATGCCAAGAGCATCAGGATGAAAAGCCTTGAAGAGCTGAAAGAACTCAAGGCCAACGGCATCGGCATTGCCTATCTGGGTCTGGAGACCGGAGATGACGTAACCTTGAAAAATATAAACAAAGGGGCGAATGCCGACCTCATGATTGAAATGGGGAAAAAAATCCGTGCCGCCGGAATTAAACTTTCGATTACGGTGCTCTTGGCGATCGCCGGCAGGGAACGCTCGCAGATCCACGCCAAAGAAACCGGCAGGATCCTTACGGCAATAGATCCCGAATATGTAGGCGCTCTGAGCCTGATGCTGATTCCGGGCACACCGTTGTGCCGGGACTATGAATCCGGCAAATTCAGTCTCATCCAACCGGATGAGATGCTGCGCGAACTAAGAACCATGATCGCCCATACCACCCTGACAAGAGGCCTTTTCCATGCGAACCACGCCTCCAATTACCTTCCTATAAAAGCAAGATTGCCAAAAGATAAAGAAACAACCCTCAAAATGATCGATGATGCCCTCGCGGGTAAGATTGCGCTTAAGCCGGAGTCTTTCAGAGCGCTGTAAGTGAACCTGGAACTTCGTATCAGGTATAAAGCTTTGATGCGGTTTAAGATTGAATAGGGTCCTGAAGATGGATACTGGTTTGGAGAAATATGATGGATTTTAAAATAATGATGACCACTTTCGGCATGGTGTTTCTGGCTGAGCTCGGTGACAAGACTCAACTGGCCACATTTTGTCTTTCTGCCGATTGCGATCCCAAGATTTCGGTCTTTCTCGGAGCTGCCATCGCATTGGTATTAAGCTCTCTGATAGCGGTCTTTTTCGGTGATGCCGTCAGCCGGCTTGTACCCCCTGTGTATATAAAAATTGGTGCGGGTTTTTTCTTTCTTTTGGCCGGTGTATGGATATTGTATTCCGCGGCGCGAGTCATCTACAGCTAGTACCGTGTTCCAGGAGCAAGTCGAATAGATGTGGCATGGCTTGGGTCCGCCGGCGACCTGAGGCGGATCAAACCATTTGTTAACTTTTTTTAAACTTCTTGGTGCAACAAAACGCCGCTCCGCAGCCGTCGGCATAACCATAAATGGAAAGACAGACCTCCCTGCGGTGAGGCTATTGATTTTCGGCAGTGCCATTGGTTTCAATCGGATTCGAGCTAAAAATGAATAAAATTACCATAGTAACATTGACGTTATTATTTGTGGTGAGCCCCCACGCTCGCGGCGGGTCGTCGGAAAATCTGGAACCTTCAGTTATGCCTTCTCTGGTCTCCAGCCTGCGGATCGACAGCAACCTGGATTTTTGCGGTGAAGCAACTCCGCTGGACGTGCAAGAGGTCCGCGAACGATGGGAAAAAGAACTTCTTTTGACGCTGGCGGACCGACCCCAGGTGATCCTGTGGATAAAACGCTCCCATCGATACTTGCCCATCATTACAAGAATGCTGAGTGAAAATCATATGCCGGATGATCTCAAGTATATACCCATCGTTGAAAGTGCCTTAAGACCCCATGTCGGTTCGCCAAAAGGGGCTATTGGATTTTGGCAGTTTATGGAATCTACCGGTCGAATCTACGACCTGAAAATTGATGCCGCCATCGATGAGCGCAGAAACATATTTAAATCAACCCGGGCCGCCATTCTTTATTTTAAAGCGCTCTATGAAGATCTGGGAACCTGGACCCTTGCAGCCGCCGCATATAACATGGGAGAAGAGGGACTGAAGGCAGAAATGCTGACGCAAAAAACAAATAATTTCTACCAGCTCTACCTGCCGTTGGAAACTCAAAGATACATTTTCAGAATAATCGCGGCAAAAACGATTTTGTCAAATCCGGGAAAATACGGTTTCCGGATCAATGAAGATGAATTATACCCGCCCCTCGAATTTGATCGTCTCGAAATACAGCTTGCGCGGAAGGTTCCGATTCACATTGTTGCCCAGGCGGCGGGAACGTATTTTAAAGTCATAAAAGATTTAAATCCTGAAATCAGAGGGCACTTTTTGGCTGAAGGGAATCACGCTATTTTGGTCCCCAAAGGGGCAGCAGCGGATTTTCACGCCAGATATGAAACAGCGCTGAACGATTGGGTGTCAAATCGCAGTGAGCAGATTTACATCGTCAAGGAGGGTGACAATCTTTCGTCGATCGCTTCAAGTCTCAAGGTGCCCTTGCCCGCTTTGCTGATCTGGAACAATTTAAACCCAAACAAACACATCCATCCCGGAGATCAGCTGATAATATATCCGCCGGATAGCATTGACGAAAAAATAGAATTGGAATCAAATGACACCCCCCATGACTAGCCCAGGATTTTCGGGAACGGTGTCGACGGGCTGTGTCCCATATCCTTTTTCACGTTGTTAAAAGGTCCTGATGACCACTCAAAATGGTTTGGCCAACCGCCCGTGCGTATCGACCGCAAGCCCCCCCAAAAAAAAACAGGGTCGAATGTGACCCCGTTTTTTAGGGATTTGCGAATCCCTAATGAAATCTGGCTTCCCTAAATGCCGTTATTCTCAGCCGGTCAATGGTTTCACCACTTGTTTAGAATGCCCGCCAGAAAAGATGCACGCACATCCGAGAAGCCTTGATTGTAGCGTGTTTAAATTGTCAAGAGAGCAAGGAGGATGTCAGCATTTTCCGTCAAGTGTCGATTATTATATACAATTTCCGTGCCAAAAACAGAAAATGCATTTATTTGTAATATATTCAAATTGTTATGTATTATCTGCAAAAGCATCTATCGTCGAAAAGTGACAAATATCGTCACTTTTTGTGCCATAAAATGTCAATAACCGTTTAAATACGACCCTGAACCATCAACCATTTGGCATTATAATGTCTTGGTTGCCGCATTCTCCCAAGGATGCCTTTTTACAGATTTACATTTAGCGGGCGAGTAATAAAACCCAATAAAAAATATAGATAATTTATAACATATTACGGCGTGCCATTTAATGTGGGGAAAAATTGGCCGGGTGAATCATCATACTTTGTAGGATTGGCATCGAACATTTTGTGATGGTGCCTACAACATTTACATTCTCACTTTTTTACTTTCCGGATCGTAAGGCGCTTTTATATGAACCTTGGCCGGGATTTGTCTGCCTTCAACGTCGATTTGGTATCGACCGGACAAAATCCATTCATCATCGATTCCTTTGGAGTTTTCAAGATACCCCATACCGATGGCACATCCCAAAAAATGAGCATAGGCGCCATGGGTGATTTCACTGACGATTTCTCCGTTTCTCAAGATCGGTTCGTCATGGTATAGCAGAGAATCAGGGTCTTGCAGTGTGAATATCACCAATTTGCGCGTCAGGCCTGCATTTTTCTGTTTCAGCAGGGCATCCCGCCCCATGAAGGTATCCTTGTCCAGTTTTACGCAAAAGCCTAATCCGGCCTCAAAGGGTGTGTCATCCGGCGTTATATCTGCACCCCAGTGGCGGTATCCCTTTTCCAACCGTAGGGAGTCCAGAGCGTGCAGGCCTACCAGCTTGAGATCAAATTTCTGGCCTGCGGTCATCAGGGCATCGAATAAATTGTTTGAAAACTCGGTTGGAATGTAAAGTTCCCATCCCAGTTCTCCGACAAACGACATTCTCACCACAAGCGGTCTGGCATAGGCCACATCGACCTGCTGCGCAGTGGCAAACGGAAAGGCGTCGTTCGAAAGATCGGCATCGGTTAAGGTTGCCAACACATCCCGAGCCTTGGGTCCCATAATCGCCAACATCGTGTAAGCTGAGGTAACGTCCGTCAGGCAGACATGAGCCTCATCCCGCAGATGGCGTTGAATCCAGTCAAAATCCCGGTTTCCGGTCGCTCCGGGGGTAACGATGAAGTATTGGTCCTCGGTCAGGCGAGTCACGGTTAGATCAGCTTCAATGCCGCCCCTGTCATTTAAAAGCTGCGTATAAACCACCTTGCCCTCCGGCACATCCACATTGTTGGCGCAAAGGTTCTGCAACTCGGTCATGGCATGTTTGCCTTGAACCAGGAACTTGGCCATCGAGCTTAAGTCGTATACGCCTACATTGTTACGGATGGCCATGTGCTCGGCGGCGGAATATTCAAACCAGTTCTGCCGTCCCCAGCTATAAACATATTCGGCCTTTACCCCTTGCGGGGCGAACCAGTTGGCCCGTTCCCAGCCGGCGACCTCACCAAAGCAGGCCCCTCGCTGAGCCAGCCGATCGTGAAATGGGGTTCGACGGACATTACGGGCCGTCTTGCGCTGATTAAAAGGCCAGTGATCGGCGTAAAGCAGTCCGACCGCCTCTGTTGTGCGGTCAAAAAGGTAACGGTGATTGCTTTGCCAGCCATAGAAACGTCTGATATCAATCGACCACAGATCCTCTTCCGGATAGCCCTGGTCAATCCAGTGAGCCAAGGCTTTGCCGGCCCCGGCAGCACTGGCAATACCCACCGAATTCATGCCGGCGGCAACATAAAAATTCTTCACCCCGGGCGCCTCGCCAAGCATGTAGGCATTATCGGGCGTGAAGCTTTCGGGTACCACAGTCAGATGACGCACCTGGGCTGCCTCCATGATCGGGCATCGTTTCAGGGCATTGTCCATGAATATTTGAAACTGATCCCAGTCTTCATTGAGTTCGGTAAATGCAAAGTGTTCCGGTATGCCTTTCATACCCCAGGGTTTGGCTACCGGTTCAAACCCGCCCATCATCAGACCGCCGGTTTCTTCCCGAAAATAGATATAGCCATCCATGTCCCGTAAAACCGGAAGGTCTTTGGGGACCCCCTCGATCGGGGTGGTCACGATGTGCATGTGTTCGGCGGCGTGCAACGGCACGCTGACACCCACCATTTTACCGATTTCGCGGGCCCACATACCGCCGCAATTAATTACAATTTCGCAATTAATCTTGCCCTGATCGGTGCTGACAGCACAAACCGCACCCTTTTTTAACTCAATGCCGGTAACTTTAATGTCTTCGAAAATTTTGGCGCCCCCCATACGGGCACCCTTGGCCAGTGCCTGGGCCGTATCCACCGGATTGGTTCTGGCATCGTTGGGTTGGTAATATATGGCTTCGAGATCATCTGTGTATAAAAAAGGCCACATTTTAAGGGCCTCCTCAAAACCGATTTCTTCCATTTCTATCCCGAAAGCACGGGCCATCGCCATGGCACGATCATATTCACTTTTACGCTCTTTTGTCTGGGCCACCCGAAGGGACCCACATTTCACAAAGCCGGTATGCTGGCCGGTTTCTTTCTCTAAGCCGGCGTAAAGCGCCGTGCCGTATTGGGCAAGTTTGGTCAGCGAGCTGTTGGCCCAGAGTTGTCCCACCAAACCGGCGGCAGCCCAGGTGGTACCCGATGTCAGCGCCTTGCGCTCGAGCAAGACCACATCTTTCCAGTTGATCTGGGTTAAATGATACGCGACGCTGCAGCCGACGATCCCCCCACCGATAACCACCACCTGTGCCTGTTGCGGAAGTTGCTTAGCCATCTCACCACTC
>JASFTQ010000024.1:0-24150 GCA_050053515.1 Desulfobacterales bacterium
CGGCAGAGGAACTGCTGGTTGATCGTGCGCAACTGCTGACGCTGACCGCTCCTGAGATGACGGTTCTCGTTGGCGGTATGCGCGTCTTGAATGCCAACTTCGGACAGTTACAGCACGGCGTCTTCACCAAGCGGCCAGAGACGCTCACAAATGACTTCTTCGTGAATCTGCTCGACATGAGCACGAGTTGGAAGGCAACCTCGGAAGACGAACACGTGTTCGAGGGTCGTGATCGCGCAACGGGCGAACTCAAGTGGACCGGCACCCGTGTCGACCTCATCTTCGGTTCGAACTCCCAACTCCGGGCCTTGGCGGAAGTCTATGGATGTGAGGACTCCCAGGAGAAGTTCCTGCACGACTTTGCAGCGGTGTGGAACAAGGTAATGAACCTTGACCGCTTCGACCTCGCCTGATCGCAGCATAAACGTCTTCGAGGGCTTATGAAGCGTATTCTGAACTGCAAATCGGATGATCAGGAAGCGATAACCGCCACGAATTGACGGATGTTTTGAACGCTCACGGAAGTTATTACCTCAATTGAGGCATTAGCAACATATGAGCGCGGCGTTTCAATACAATCTGAAACGCCGCTCTTTCTTTAGGCCCTTATAGTCAGCTGGTCACAGAATCGGAGCTAAAAACACCTAACAAGCGCCTCAAGGGTGGCACCTTCCGCGTTGCTCCAGCCGCACCCCAGGCGAGCGTTACAGAATAACTGGTACCTCGTACCTCTCCGATAGGTAGATGTTGGGGAGGCGAGCAAGCCCGCAGGGTGCAGGTCGCTGAGCCTCCAACTGATCTAAGAACTTAACCACCATCAAAAACTCGCGATATCATTCATGTCGTCCATAATATGAGAGCTAGCCCTGGTGGTGTCAAAATCTTATGGGTAAATAAGGATGCTGCCTCTTTTAGAAATCTGCCAGTATCATGCGGGAATCCACAATGGATGCCCCTTTTTGGTGAACGATGACGGGATTGAGATCGATTTCCATTATCTCCGGATTGTCGACAGCAATATCGGAAAGCCGGGCCAGGATGTTTCGGATGGCAGCTAGATCCTTGGGCTTGTCTCCTCTTGCTCCCGTTAAGACTTTGTAGCCTTTGATCTCCTTGATCATCACATCGATATCGTGATCTGTCAGAGGCGCCACCCTGAAAGAGACATCTTTCAGGACTTCGACAAATATCCCCCCCAGGCCGAACATGATCACCGGACCAAACTGGGGATCCCGTATCATCCCGATGATGCATTCCTGCCCGGCGGCCGCCATCGGGGAAACGAGGGTTCCTAAAACGCGAACCCCCGTGGTGAACTTGCGGGCATTGGCCAAAATCTCTTTGAATGCCTGCCGCACTTCCGCTTCGTTTTTCAGGTCTAATTTAATCCCACCGGCATCTGATTTGTGGATAATATCGGGGCAGACGACTTTCATCGCCAGCGGATAAGGAATCTTGCCGACGGCTTCCCTTATCTCCTGGACGTCGGAAATAAGTGCCGCCGCCGGCAGTGGAAGCTCATATCTTGTTAAGATATCCCTGGATTCCGTTTCAAGAAGATTTGTTCTGTTTTGACGCCGGGCCTTTGCAAAAATGTGCTTCACCTCGGGCCGTTCTTGTCTTTGCGCCTCGGGAATTTTTATCCGGCGCATCTTTTTCCGGTTCAGGGCAAATTTCATCAGGGCGCTGAGGCATTGAGAGGATCGCTGGGAGGACGCCATCACAGGAATCCCCGCCTCTTTCAAGATGGCCAGAGATGGGATGTCTCCTCCGGCAAAGCTGGTGTGAACGAAAAGGGGCTTTTTAAATTGTTTGACCAATTCCACCAGATCCCGTGAGGTCTGTTGCTCCAATTCGGCGACGTGGGGGGCAATAATATCTTTGAATCCCCCAAAAAACCCCGTGATATATATGCCGTCGACCTCGTTGCTGGCCATGCAAACCTTGACGCATTCTGTGATCATACGGGGGTTTTCTTCGGCGGTTCCGCCATAATCGACAGGATTGGCGGCGGGCATGCCCTCGAGCAAGAAAGGTTTGATCTGTTCCTGGGTTTCCCGGGAAAACACCGGCACTTGCATACCGTGGATCTCGGCGTTATCGGCGGCGATGGAATTGTCACCGCCCCCTTCAGACAAGATAGCCACCCGATTTCCCTCGGGAAGGGGGCAGTTACAAAAGACTTCCGCCATATCGAACAACTCATCAATATTGGCCACCCTCACGATACCGGCCTGCCTGAAGGCTGCACCCACAATGAGGTCATCGCCGGCCAGCGATCCGGTATGGGAAGCCGCCGCCCTGGCACCGGCGGCTGACCTCCCCACTTTGAGGGCGATAACCGGTTTGTTTTGGATGGTTGCCCGAACGGTTTTGACCAGCCGGTTTCCGTCCTTGATGCCTTCAAGATAGGTGATGATGGCGCGGGTGTCAGAATCGTCTTTGAGATAATCAATGTAGTCGGGAAAACTCGCGCCGATGGCGTTTCCCAGGCTGATAATTTTGCTAAACCCCAACCCTTTCATGCGGGCATAATGGGTCAGAGAATCAATAACGTTGCCGCTTTGCGCCAGCACAGAAATCGGGCCCTTTTCCAAACGCGGCACTCCCAGCAGGTTCATATTTGCAGCCGCGCTGAACATGCCGCTGCAATTGGGGCCAATTACGCAAGCACCGGTCTTTGCGGCCTCGTCGAGTATTTGTCGCTCTATTTTCCTTCCCTCTTCTCCGGTTTCCCCCAGTCCCGCCGTAATGATAATGATCCCCTTGGCACCCATTTTTACACTGTCTGCGACTGCGGGTACCAGAAATCTGGCAGCCACCACAATCATGACAAGATCAACCTCTTTTTCGACTGCGGTAATACTGGGGTAGGCTTTTCTGCCAAAAAGCTCTGATCGCTTGGGATTGATAAGATAAACATCACCTTCATAACCCCCCTCCAGGAGGCTTCTTGTCCTTCGCTCCGCGGCCTTCCCCGGCACCTCAGAGGCACCGATGACTGCAACTGACCGGGGATTAAACACTTTTTCCAGAGATCCGTTCATTTTTTATTGTGCCTTTTTCCTTTCTTCCAGATCCTTTTTGTCTTTATGCTCTTGTTTAACAGAAGCACAAGCAAGACTTGCCTCAACCTCATAATCCATCAGCCCCTCGAGGCTCACCCCGCCGCTGGCAAGTAACAATCCTTTTTTCATTATTTTAATCGAAAAAGCAGATTTTTCCGCGATTTTACCGGCCATTTCCTTGGCCGCTGTCATAAGTCGATCGGGCGCAACGACTGTGTTGACCAGGCCGATGCGCGCTGCCTCTTTACCGTCGATATACTCGCCGGTAAAGAGAAACTCCCGGGCTTTTGCGGGGCCGATAAGATCCTGAATCAATCGGATGGCACCCCCGGTGACCGATGATTCGATCTTGGCTACCGGTGACCCGATATGTGCGTCTTGGGCGGCAATTCGAATATCGCAGGCCAGTGCCAGTTCACAGCCCGAACCCAGTGCATATCCGTTGATGGCAGCGATGGTCGGTTTTTCGAATCGTATGAGTTTTCTGGAGGTTTCCTGAGCCTCGACCAGGTGCTCCCGATAATTTTCCAATGTTATACTTTTCGATTCTTTCAGGTCGGCTCCGGTGGAAAATGCTCGCCCTTCACCGGTGATGATCACGATTTTCACCGCCGGATCACTCCTCGCATCATCTAAAGCTGCATGAAATTCGAGCCAGAGTTGTTGATTCAATGCGTTTAAGACTTTGGGTCGATTTAATTTTATGGTGGCAATTGCTTCTTCTTTTTCATAGATAATGCTCTCGAAATCCATTTTCTAGTCCTCTTTCTACCAGTAATTTCAATATCTCTTTTTGAGCCATTTTGCGAAATAGGTTAAAACGACGCGGCTGATCTCGTTGCAAACCGGCGATAAAGGGGGGTTTGAATCTGCTTTTATCCGATGTTTGGCATCAGCGCCCATTTAATAATCCATGACTGTGTTTGCGAATCGATTTCCGCACACACAATGCCGCCGTTTTGAAATTTGAATACCGGTTTTTCAGCGTTCTCGGTAACGAGGTGGGCCAGTAATCGCTCCATAAATGGAAGATGTCCGACCAGCATCATGTTCTCCTCACTCTTTATTGATTTGGCAAAGACAGAAACATCATCCAGCGGTTTTAAACCACTTTTTTCCTGGATCCCCTGTTTGGGCTCCAGCGCTGAAGCAAAAATTTCTGCTGTTTGGCGGGCTCTGGTCTTGCCGCTGTGACAGATGCAATCAACTTGCACCTGATGGTCTTTGGCCGCCGCCGCAATACGGTTAACCTCTGAAATTCCTTGATCCGAGAGACCCTGGTCGGGATCCACATCTTTGGGCAGGCTTTTGCCGTGTTGCACAAGAAATAGTGCCATAGCATTGACCTCCTTGAAAATATTTAACATCCGGTCTAGATACAAGCTTGAGTTATAGGGCTTGAATATGATAACCTTATTAAAACATCAATATCTATTTATCTATCGGGTGATTCAAGTGCCTTGATGAGTTAATTGAGGTAAACGCAATTCAAGCCGGTATTATGGTTAAAACGGCATCTAAAATCAATACCTGTTAACCCGACCGGTTCGCTTCCCTGCAAACCTCGTCTTTTAGAGCGGGGTTAAGGGAAGCTATCTGAAACAGATGTTTTTCTTACCGGGCCGCGAAGCACTGCCGAACGGCAGAACCACCCGCCTCTTGGGGCGGAGAGCTTCACTTGAGCGTGTTTCAAACCCCAAGATTGTACTCGAAGCCCTGCCGGCACCGGCACGGCGGTGCAACACAAAATTTAAATGTTATCATAAGTATGAACTCATACGAAATCCCGCTTCTTCGAGCGGGAAGATGCGCTTCTAGTAACCGGTTCGAATAACTCGTATCGTATTCATTGTTACAGTTGGCATGGCACCCTTTCCCAGCCCTCCCCCTCGTGGGGGTGGGCCTCGCCCAGTTAAATTCCGCCAAGCGGCGGACCCCCGCAAAGCAGGGGGTTTAAAAGGATAAGGGTGGGAGGTGAGCCGGATTGTGCCATATATAGCCTTTTTTGACTGGAACCCACTGGAGCAAATCACATGCGTATTGTCACCCGGCCAGATTTCGACGGCGTTGTTTGCGCGGCGTTGCTTTACGAGGCCGAAAATATACAAGGTCCTGTAATGTGGGTCGAACCCAATGACATGCAAAAAGGCCTGATCACCGTTCAAGAAGATGACATCATTGCAAATTTACCTTATGGCGACAATTGCGCTTTGTGGTTTGACCACCATTACACCAATAAAATTGATAAGCCTTTTAGGGGCGTTTTTAGGGATGCCCCTTCGGCGTCTCGCATCATATATGAGTATTATCGGGAAAAATTTACAAGGGATTACAGCAGGCTCGTGCAGGAAACCGATAGGATCGACTCGGCAAACTTATCGCTGGAGGAGGTCCTCTATCCGGAGCGATATGCTTATATTCTGCTTTCCATGACCATCAACAACCAAAATGAACCGGACGAGAATTACTGGAATCTACTTGTTGAGTTGATCAGAAAGTTTGAAATCGAAAAAATTCTGGCAGATCCTGCGGTCAAGAAACGTTGTGGCAGGGTTGTGGCAGAAAACAGGGCTTACAAAACGGTTTTAAGGCAATATACCGAATTGAAACAGCATGTTGCCATAACGGATTTTCGCTCGTTTGATATTGTACCTACCGGTAACCGGTTTTTGGTGTATTCCTTGTACCCGCGTATATTCGTTCACGTCAGAATTCGCTATGACGCCAAAAATAAAGACAAAGTGGTGGTCAATATCGGTCACAGCATATTTAATCGCAATTGCCGTGTAAATGTCGGTCTCCTGCTCGCCAAGTTTGAAGGCGGGGGACATCCGGGGGCGGGTTCCTGCAGATTCCACAAAAGCAAGGCCGATGATTATTTGCCGCAAATTATCGACGTTTTACTGAAAAACGAATCCAATGAGGCCTGATAATTGCCAGGCCCCACGCAAGGTCTATCCTTCCTTTTCAACAGTAAACTGATGTTACGTCCGATCAAAAAAATTTTCCAGGCGAGCTGAATTTTTCCTGTCCAACGTCTGCGGATCGAGGCACTTTTGGGAGATTGGAATGATGGGAAAGCTGCCATCCCGGAGGTATTTTGAAGGCCAATGAGCCAACCTACAATCTATTCTTGCTGTGGCGTGGGCTGGACCCAGCGGTTGTTGCCCCCGTCATAAAACCATTTATCCGGAAACCCGCGTCTTTTCACAAAGGTAGGGTTGTCGACCCAATTTACCAGTTCTTGATAGGCCCCGTGTATTTTTCTGAATGCCAGCGTGTTACCGCCATGATCCGGATGGTGTTTTTTCGCCTGGTGCCGATACGCTTTTTTGATTAATCTCAGCAATTCCGGCGATTCCAGGTCTGATTTGCCCAGTTTGAGATGGATCAGAGACTTACCTTTCACGCTTGGAATATTTATCTCCAGCGGTTTTACAGGATTTTGGGGGGTCTTGTTTCGATGGGCGTGCTCAAACACATGGCGTGAGGCCAGATATTTTTTGTTTGTGCGCCTCCTTTCGGCCCACCAGGCATTACCGAGGGTATCTGCCATCCTGCAGAAATCTTCAGCCGGTTTTTTTCCGGTTTCGCGTTGGTAGATAAAGCTGAATATTTCTTTGGATCCATAAGGAAGTATGTCCAAGACGATCATATTTTCCGTAAAATAAAATGTTGCATAGCGGGTATTCAGGGCTTTAAGCAAACCGGTTCTAACATTAAGGGTGCGACGAAGTTTCTGCCGGCATTCTATCGAACAATATTTACGCCGGCCCATATTTTCGGTGGTACCGCAAGATAAACACCCTAAATTTTTGTTATCCTGCCAGGCTTCGATATGATCTGTCTCAGTTTCCTTCATAATACTATAATGCGATAACCGTTTTTCCGACGGTGGCGTCGGCTTCCGGCATAAAAAGGATGCTGCCCGCGGCGCGCGAATACATTTTTAGAATAAAACGCATGGATTTGCTTGTAAATTTATCATAACCGTAAATAATATGCTGCTCGAACAAAAATGGCAACTCAAATTAGCCGATCATCCAACGGGTGAGGACCTTTCCACCCGCATACCAGCCAGCGCTGCCCGCGGAAATTTATTCGATTCGCGGGGCATTCCGGCCAAGGAGCCTGAAATCCTAATCCAGGAAACTTCGAACAAACAATTCTATTTGCTGTCTGCCTTTAAAAACACCGAAATGCCCCTCGCATAAAATGTCTGCCTCGAGGCTCAAGATGAATTCCAATGAATTTACATAATCCCTGTTGTCTGAAAGAAGAGCGGGATGAAGGGGCCCGTGAATATCCTGGCCGAACAAAACGCCGGTTGTATTCAATTCAACCATAAAGACCAGCGAACCGGGCGAATGCCCCGGGCAATGATACGCTTGAACCATTCCCTTACCCACAAAGATGGCCTCGCTTTCGGCTTTGATTTTATGGTCGACCAACAATGGGGACAACCGGGCGCCGTACCAGGAGGCGGCCGTCACGGTGTTGTCCCCGCGTTCCAGGAATGCGGCGTCCAATTCGTGGGCCACAATTTTACAACCATAATGATGTCTCACAGCTTCTGCGCCCCCTGTATGGTCATAATGGCAGTGGCTCAAAAAGAGATACGATAACCTGACAGCGGCAGGCAGGCATTGCGAAATATTTTTCACCAGTTGATCGTGGCCCGCGCCGCAGCCGGCATCTATCAAAGCGGCCTCGTCGCCGAATCTTACGAGATAAATCGCTGCATCCCCTGAAGCCGTCAGATGGTCACCGCCCACTTGCCATAAATTTTCCATGATTTTCACGGCGGCCCCCCAGAAAAATGTGTTTTTTTAGTTGATGCCTCAATTTTTATTCATTATGAATATAAAAGGCAAGTGCTGTATGACCATAAAAATCGTTCAATTTAGGGCTTAATGAGGACAGGTGAATCTTATGAAGTACGGTTTTATTTGCATCGGATTGCTGGTTTTTGGTTTGTCTTCCGGTTCAGGAGATTGTGCTGATTTCCCCGTCAGCGAAGCATCAACAGAATGTATCGATTGCCACGAGATGCTACACCCCGGTATTGTCGAGGACTGGAAAACCAGCCGCCATGCCGTTGTCACCCCCCAAATGGCAATGGCGGTGGAAAATCTTGCCAGAAAACTATCCAGTCCTTCAGTGCCTGAGGAACTTCAAAAGGTTGTGGTCAGCTGCGCCGAGTGTCATGCTTTGAGACCCCAAGCCCATGCCGACACTTTTGATCACAACGGTTATGACATCCATGTAGTGGTAAGCCCGCAGGATTGCGCCACCTGTCACGAGCGCGAAGCCGCCCAATATTCTAAAAACCTGATGTCAAATGCCCACCGAAATCTTTCGGAAAACAAAATCTATCAGCAGTTAAAAACCAGTATTATTGGAAAGTCGCTCATACGTAACCATAAAGTTGGTTTTGGACCGGCGGATCCCCTTGTTGAAGCGGATGCCTGTTATTATTGCCACGGTACCAGGCTCAAGGTCATCGGTACCGAAGTCCGTGATACCGAGTCTTTCGGTGAACTGGAGTTTCCCAAAATAAGCGGATGGCCGAATCAGGGCGTGGGCCGTATCAATTTAGACGGCAGCGCAGGTTCTTGCTCGGCCTGTCATACGCGTCATGCCTTTTCCATTGAGATGGCAAGAAAACCCTACACCTGTAAAGAGTGTCATGTAGGCCCTGACGTGCCGGCTTTTAAGGTCTATGCAGCCAGCAAACACGGGAATATTTTTTCGGCCATGGACACGCCTTGGAATTTTAAAAAAGTTCCCTGGGCTGTCGGCAGCGATTTTACGGCCCCGACATGCGCTGCGTGTCACGTCAGTCTGCTGGTGAACAGCGATGAGGAAATTATCGTCGAAAGAACCCATCAGATGAATGATCGCCTGCCCTGGCGGATATATGGCTTGATCTACGCCCACCCGCATCCCATATCAGATAATACCACCATTATTCGGAATGCGGAGGGTTTGCCGCTTCCCACCAGTTTTGACGGCAAACCAGCCTCTGAGTACTTGATTGATGTTGGCGAAATGACGAAACGGTCCCAAACGATGCAGTCGGTTTGTTTAGGCTGCCACGGCACCTCCTGGGTGCGAGGCCATTGGCAAAAATTTGAAAATACCATTCACTACACCAATAGGCAAACATTGACGGCCACGCTGATTATGGGTGATATCTGGCAACATGGTTTTGCCGAGGGTCTCGCCCGGGACAGGAATCCTTTTGACGAGGACGTGGAGAAAAAGTGGGCTGACGCCTGGCTTTTTTACGGCAATTCGATTCGATTTGCTTCAGCCATGGCAGGAGGAGGGGACTATGGTGTGTTTGCCGGCGGCCGGTATCAGCTGTCCCAGGCAATTGTGGAATTAAACGATTGGTTTAATTTGCGCAAGCAGGTGTTTTCTGGCACCAAGTGATAGAGCGGGTGGCGATTCACAAGGCAATTGCATTCCGTATTCCTTTTGTTGCTCCGTAAAGCCAGGGACCTATAATCCAGGATATACCCGTCGATCCTGTCACATGAACAAAGGAGTGGGTTCATGAAAAAGTTTTTGTGTATGGGGGCGCTGTGCTGTTTTGTGGGTGTCCTTGCCGGCGCATTGGGGTCGCATGCTCTCAGAGCCCCGATATCCCGGATGAACGGCCTGGTGAGTTTCAGCACGGCCACAGATTATATGTTTTACCATGGTTTGGCGTTAATTTTTATAGCCCTGATGGAAAACCGCTATCCGCAGCTTTTCTTTAAATATAGTGGTTGGCTGTTTGTGGTCGGTATCATTTTGTTTCAGGGGAATTTATTCTTGATAAGCTTGACCGGCGCGAGCCCGCTGAGCCTTCTTACACCGGTTGGAGGGATATGTTTGATGGCCGCCTGGCTGCTGCTTGCCGTAAATGCGATTCGCATTCCGAAGTAATATGTGAAGCTCCCCGCCCCGAGGGGCGGGGGTTCTGCCGTTCGGCAGTGCTTCGCAGCCCGGAAAGGAAGATATCTGTTTCAGATAGCTCCCCTTAACCCCGCCTTAAAGGGCGGGGCTTGCAGGGAAGCGCACCGGTCAATTCAACCGAATAGGCCGGAGCCAAGAAGATTTATATTATTCCCTGAGTAAACTTGGATTTCGTCCGATGTGGATGTGCTTTGGGTTTGACTTTTAGTTTTTAGCGCTTAGCAAGGCCAAACACTAAATACTAAACACAAAAGACTTTCCCTTCCAGGTCCTTTCGTGATTATCGACAAAAAATTCTCGATGTGGCGCCGCTGATCGCCAATCGAAGGTTTATCCCCCGTACAAGACGGCCAGTATGGTTGAACGCCCTTTTTTGGCTGCAATATAATGGGGGATTGTTGATAGATAATACACACTGTCCCCCGGTTCGAGTTCAAATTTATCATCGCCGATTTTCACTATCGCACTGCCATCCAGCACATAAATAAATTCTTCTCCGTCGTGCACCGATATTTCTTCTTCAGGATTTTCTTCCAGTTGAACCAGCATGGCCTCCATGTGGCGACCCTTTACCTCCGGTGCGAGGCTTTTATAGGTATATAGATGTTTTTTACCTTTTTGGGAGGTGGATCGGGAAACGATCTTCTGCTCGGTTTTTCGGGTGACCGAATACAGCTTGTCACCAACGCCGGATATTAATCGGCCGAAAGCGCTGTCAAGCGCTTTAGAAAGTTTAATTAACGTTCCGAGTTGGGGTTGCACCTTGTTGGTTTCGATGTTGGACAGAAAATCTATCTCAAAACCGGTCAGCCGTGACATTTCTGCCAGCGATAAGCCTTTGTCTTCTCTGATGGTTCGTATTCTCTGTCCAATTTCTTCGACACTTTTTTCCGGCGATGACGCTATATCGGCCGTAAGATCTTCAAAAAAGTTGATGTTATAACGTTTTTGTTTCTTTTCTTCCATTTTGATCTCCTTGATAATAAACCCATATTGACCGGTTCGCTTCCCTGCAAGCCCCACCTTTTAAGGCGGGCTTAAGGGAAGCCCCCGCACTTTAGGGCGGGGAGCTTCAATTACAAGGCGCCAATGTGCCTGGCAATGACAATTCGTTGTATCTCCGAGGTCCCCTCGCCGATTTCCAGCAATTTTTGATCCCTGTAAAACCTTTCCACATCATATTCTTTCATCAAGCCATAACCGCCATGGAGCTGAACGGCGTGATTGGCACAGCGATACATAACTTCGGAACAATAAAGTTTGGCCATGGCGGCCTCCTTGGAAAAGGACATGTTGTTGTCGCGCAGCCAGCAGGCTTTATAGAGCAACAGGCGGGCGGCCTCAATCTCCAGGGCCATGTCGGCCAGTTTAAAAGAATTAACCTGGAATCTGACAATCGGTCTACCGAACTGCTCTCTTTCCTTGCTGTATTTAAGGGCCAGGTCAAAGCAGCCTTGAGCACCTCCCAGGCCCATGGCTGCAATGGACAAGCGGCCGCCGTCCAGGGTTTGCATCATTTGATAAAAGCCCTGACCTCTGGGACCCAGAATGTTTTCTCTGGGAACCCGGCAATCCTCGAAGTACAGTTCACTGGTATTTGATGCGCGCCACATCATTTTATCGTGCATTTCCCTGGCGATAAAGCCGGCGGTGCCGGATTCAACCAGGATGCAGGAAAGCTCAGGCTTGCCATCATCCCGTATGCCGGTGCGGCATAAAACGGTCACACCGGCTGTAATATCGGTGGCTGCATTGGTAATGAAAATTTTACTGCCGTTAATGACCCACTCATTCCCATCTAAAACGGCATTTGTTCTTGCGTTGACTGCATCCGAGCCGGCGTTGGGTTCGGTTAATCCGAACCCCCACAGAGCTTCTCCGCTGCAAAGCTTGGGAAGATACTTCCGTTTCTGATCTTCGTTGCCGAAATAATATAAAGGTCCGATACCCAAAGAATTTTCGGCGGCTACCGTAGCAGCATGCGATCCATCAACTCTGGCGATCTCCTCGGTAGCGATGATATAGGATAGATAATCCATGCCCTGCCCGCCGTACTTTTCGGAAACGAAAATGCCGAAAAGCCCGAGTTCTGCCATTTTTCCCATGGTTTCATAGGAAAATTCCTCTTTTTTATCCAGCTCTTGAGCCAACGGCTTGATTTCATTTTCAGCAAAGTTGCGAACGGAGTCGCGCAATACTTCATGTTCGGTCGAGAGGCTAAAATCCATATGGTCTCCTCATTGTTTTGTTTTGGTTTAATGTTTGGCACGGGAAGGCAACGTCCATTCCGTCTACAACAGCAAATGGATTGACCGGTTCGCTTCCCTCCACGCCCCGCCCATTAATGCGGCGGTAAGGGAAGCTATCAGCAATAGATACACTCCTTTCAGGGCTGCGAAGCTCTGCCGAACGGCAGAACCCCCGCCGTTTAGGGCAAAAAGCTTCATTTATCTTATAGGCGCAAGTGGAAAAATTGTCAAATCCCATTAATGAACGATAAAAATGATCTGGGTAACACTCCGTGAGCTTGTGACCTCAACCGAGCGAATTGTTTACCATCAATTGCAGTTGGATATTTTTGACAAGTATTGTATAAGAAGGATCATACGGATCGATACGTGGCGGGTTGCCCATGCGACACATCATTGTCAGCGGTGATGGGGCCGAGGGCCGGCTCTGGTGCCTGTCTTGGCCCGAGGCTTGCACTCGCTGTGTCAGCGTTTCTCTTTTTTTACGGAACTTTACCTGCAGCCGGTTATGAAAATTGTTGAATTAAGATATTTTTGGTTATGGTTGAACATGGTCGTGGTGTTTGGATGTGGCTCGGATACATTAGTGCCGGTTGCGGTTGACAGTCCAAACACCAATAACATCATACTGTTCATCGGTGATGGCATGGGCGATGCCCATCGGCTCGCAGCGAGATGGGCCGCGGTGGGAGAGACGGGGACCCTGTCTATGGACAGTATGCCGGCCGGTGGATGGGCCATGACTGGAGCTGCAGACAACCCCATAACGGATTCAGCTGCAGCGGCCACTGCAATGGCTTCAGGGGTAAAAACCGATAATGGGGTTGTTGGTATGGACGCTGAACTCAATATTGTTTCAACCCTTTTGGAGGAAGCCAAGAAGCGCGGCAAAACGGTGGGTTTAGTGACAACGACACAGCTTTCCCATGCGACCCCGGCGGCGTTTGCCGCCCATGTAGCAAATAGAAATTTGATGACGGACATTGCCGAGCAGATTATGGATGCCGAAGTGGATGTCCTGCTGGGTGGCGGTGAAGATGAGTTTCTGCCCGCCTCCGAAGCTGGCTGTTTCCCGGAAGTCGGAGAACGAACCGATGGTCGGAATCTCATCGACGAGGCCATTTCTGCCGGATACACCTTCGTATGTGACCCAGTTGCCCTTTCGACGATCGATCCGATAGCCACGGTTCGATTACTGGGTCTCTTTGCAGACGAAGGAATGACACGGCCATTTTCTCCAACACTGGCCGGCATGACACAAAAAGCGATAGATATTCTTTCGAAAAGCAGCAAAGGCTTTTTTTTAATGGTGGAAGGCGGCCAGATCGATTGGGCCAGTCACTCAAATGATGCACAGGCCGTGATTTCAGATACCATAGAATTGGATAAAGCCGTAAAACTGGCGTTAGCGCACGCAGCGGCAAATGAGGATACATTGGTTATTGCGACTGCCGACCATGAAACCGGAGGTATGCAGGTATCACTTTCCCCAAGAGGAGCGTCCGGGGAGGATGGACCGTTTGCCATGCCTGACGGTACGAAGTTCTATGTAAACTGGTCCACCACGGGCCATACCTCAACAGATGTGCCGGTAACCGGCCGGGGACCCTTTTCTGACATGTTAAACGGATTCTATGAAAATACCCATATCTTTGATGTGATGCTGCGGGCAATTGACTGATGTCTGACTGAAAAAATCAGCCGGTTTTTGCTGCCGATTTCATGTAACAATATTGACACAACCATCGATCCGGCAAGCAGCGCAACTTACGAATTGGAGGCACTGGAAAAAATATTATGGTAGCTAAAGCTTTACTCTCTGGCCAGGTCTTTTCCCGAGCCGAATCTTTTGATGGCATCCGGGCTGGAATTGTCCGCGTGGAAGACGTTTTGCAAGGCCCCTCATACCGGGCAACTTCGCAAGCTCAGGTAACCACGGCCCCGTTAGTCGACGCCGACAGGGTTGAGTGGTCACCGCAGGCAAGATCCGTGTTGGTTTTGGGCCTGTATCATCCTGTTACAGACCCTCGCCTGGACTGGTGGGAGCGAGGCGACAGTTGGGGAAATAGGCGTCTGCGGAAAATATCAGATATGCTGACACGCTGGTTGCGGGAGGAACACGCTATCGACGCTCAACCACTACCGTATCACGTGGAAAAGGGGGGGCTGTTCTTGAAAGACGCTGCTGTCTTATCCGGCATCGGTATTATCGGTCGAAGTAATCTGTTATTAAATCCGGATTGGGGGCCGAGAATCAGGCTTCGGTCAATTCTGCTGGACGAGGATTTGCAGGCGACGCAAGCAATCGAAGGATTCTCACCGTGTGAGAACTGTGAGGAATTTTGCCAAAAAGCCTGCCCGCCACAGGCGTTTCCTCAAGGAAAATATAGCCGTTCAATCTGCAGTCGGCAGATGAATATTGACGTGGCGAATAAAGTCCCTGATGGAGAACTCGCAGTTAATGGGAAACGCCATCTGGTCATAAAATATTGCCGCGCCTGTGAATTGTCTTGTCCGGTAGGAGCTTAAATATTTATTTCAAGCCAGCAATGAGTTAGCTGTTTAAACGGATCACAGCCAACTCAATTAAAAATCCCACATGACCGGGTTGTCATCCAGATGATCGGTCACACCCCGCCCGATAGCATCCAATTCTGATAAATCATCCTCGGACAATTGAACTTTAGCAGCCGCGGCATTTTGAGCGGCCTGATAGGCGTTGCGAGCGCCGGCAATCGCACAGGCCATCGGCTGGGCAATGACCCACGCCAAAGCCAACTGGGCCAGGCTAAGGTTTTTCCGCCACGCAATTGGGCGCAGTTTGTCAATAGCCTGCTGGACACGCTGGTAATTGTCCGGGGCAAACAACCGGTTGCGGGCCCGGTGATCCCCTTCTTCAAATTTGTGATCCGGGCCGAACTTGCCCGTCAGCAGTCCCTGGGCCATGGGCGAATATGCCAGAATGGTGATGTTGTTTTCCAGACAGTAGGGCATGGCGTCATCTTCCACCCGTCGCCAGAATAAAGAATAGGGGGGCTGCAGACTGTCGATGCGGCCGCAAGAGGCAGCTTCTTCAAGTTGGGCACGGGAAAAATTGGATACACCGATCGCTCGAATCTTACCTTCCTCCTTCAGGTCATTCAGCGCCAGCATGGTTTCTTCAATCGGAACAATATCCGAACCAAAGGCACCGGCCGGCCAATGGATCTGGTAAAGATCGATATAATCTGTTTTCAGGTTTTCAAGGGACCGGTGGCAAGCCGTTTTGACTTGATCATATTTCAGACGATGGGGAAACACTTTGGTAGCATACGCAACCTGGTGTCTTACTTCCGTTAAAGCATCTCCCAGAACTCTCTCTGAATGCCCCTTGCCGTATGCCTCGGCGGTGTCAAAAGCAGTTATGCCGGCCTCAAATGCAGCCCGCATTGCTTTGGTGGTTTCCCCATCATCGATTCCGGTCCACATATCTTTTCCGGCCTGCCAGGTCCCCATGAAGATCGAGGAGATTTTTATGTCGGATTTACCCAAAGTTCTCAGTTCCATAGCACCCTCCTGGATTTGAATATGGCCATACGTTTTGATTTGTGTTTACAAGAATTAATTAGGGTAATAATTTTTTTTTGAAAAATTATCAAACGATTTTCGGTGATTTTTTTTATTTTACTTGTTGTTGCATTTTTAGTTTAAGCAAATATCTCAATACATCTGCGTCAATTGTGGTTTTAAATAGTTTTTTTATTTTGTTTGCGCTTAATTAGGGTTTCATCTTGCAACCCCTGTCCATTTATGGTTTTATACGGCATTTGGTTTATTGTTGTGCAAGAATTCTAATAATATTTCAGGGCCATTTTGGTTCTTTAGGCAGAAAGGAGGTTTCATACAAAATGAGTCGAAAGGAAGTCGTTGCTGAATACAATAGCAAAATTGAACAAGAGTATAAAAAAAGGACGCCCAAGTCCTTCCAGATAATCGGTGAAGCTGCAAAATATGTCCCCGACGGCGATTTTCGGATCTCCATTTGGTTTGAACCCTATCCCGCCGTTATAGCCAAGGGTGACGGGTGTCGCCTTTACGACGAGGATGGCAACGAATATCTTGATTTTTCCAACAATTGGACCTCGATGGTGTTGGGAAACAACCATCCGAAAGTCGTCGAGGCAATTTGCACCCAGGCCCCCCTTGGTTCTGCCATGGCGGCGCCTCCCAAGAGAGCTTATGAGTGGGCGCAGATTCTTTGTGAGCGGATCCCCTCAGTTGAAAAGGTGCGCTTTTGCACCTCAGGTACAGAAGCGGTCATGTTCGCCATCCGCGCCGCCAGGGCCTTTACGGGCAAGGATAAGATCCTCAAGATGGAGGGCAACTACCACGGCAGCTACGACATCATGGAAATGACCGTCGGTTGGCGCAAGTTGCCTCCGGGACTTCCCAAAAGTGTCGAGCAAGATGTCCTGGTAACCCCTTTTAACGATAAAGAGAAGGCTGAAAAGCTGATCAAGGAAAACAAGGATCAACTGGCTGCAGTAATCGTCGAGGGGATAATGGGCGCCGGCGGGATGATACCGCCCGAGGATGAATATATGAAGTTTCTGCAACAGGTCGCCCACCAAAATGATGTTCTTCTCATAGCCGACGAGGTTATCAGTTTCAGGCTCGCCACCGGCGGTGCCCAGCAAATCTATGATTTCAGACCCGATCTGACCGCCCTGGGTAAAACAATCGGCGGTGGCCTGCCGGTCGGTGCTTTCGGCGGCCGAGATGACGTGATGGCCGTATACTCACCCCGCCACAAACATCCGGCACACCATGCAGGCACTTTTGTGGCTTCATCCATAGCCGTAGCCGCGGCGGTTGCCGGACTCAAGGAATTAACGGCCGATGCTATAGATAGGATCAATTCACTTGGCTGGTCTTTCAGGGAAAAATTACAGAGTGTTCTGGACGATCTAAAAATTAAGGCCCAGATTAAAGGTTACGGGTCGCTGCAACAGCTACACTTTACATCCGAACCGATCCACCATGCCGCGACAGCTTTCCTTACCCAGGACCGAGACGTCCTCAGGCTTTTTCACCTGTCGCTGATGAACAAGGGAATATTTATACCCAATCGAGGATTCTTCTCTATCTCGACACCGATGACCGAGGCTGAAACCGATAAAGCCATTGAAGCAACAACCGAGTGCCTGACAGAGTTGAAACCCATGATTCAGGAGATTGCTCCGCAACTCATTGGTTAAGTTTGGCAGCCATTTCAAAAATAGGATTTTGGTTCAAGATTCTTTCTTCGCCTAACAACTGCGCGGGGACATGTGCGGCGGGGCCCGGTTTCAAACCTGAGAACAATATAGGATGTCCCCTAAATTTAAATGTTAAGTCGGTGGGCAGAGGGGAGCAGTGATGTCTCCAGAAACGCGTGGGGTGGTCAAAGTTGCAGTCATACAGGCTGCTTCTGTTTTGTTTGATCGTGACGCCACGCTCGCGAAGGCCAACCATTTGATTGCCGAAGCGGGAAAACAGGGTGCAAAACTTGTTCTTTTACCCGAAGCATTTGTTCCTGCGTATCCGCGCGGCTTGAGATTCGGTATGGTCTTAGGCAACCGCAGCCCTGAAGGCCGGGCAGCCTGGCAAAGATATTGGCAAAACGCTGTTGAAATACCCAGTGCGGCAACCGAAACTCTTGGCGCTGCCGCACAGGACGCCGACGTTTATTTGGCCATCGGCGTGATTGAGCGTGATGGAGATTACAGCCGGGGGACCCTTTACTGTACGATGCTTTTTTTTAGCCCGGCGGGCAAATTGATGGGAAAGCACCGCAAGTTGAAGCCCACCGGCGCAGAACGTTTGATTTGGGGTGAGGGTGACGGCAGTACGCTGCCCGTTTTTGAAACCGTGATCGGCAGAATCGGCGGACTTATTTGCTGGGAAAACTACATGCCGATGGCACGCATGGCATTGTACAGCAAGGGCGTTGAAATCTATCTGGCCCCCACCGCGGATGCGCGTGAAACATGGCAGGCCACGATGCGGCACATCGCCTGCGAAGGCCGCTGTTTTGTTCTGAGCTGCAACCAATATATGACCAAACAGATGTATCCCGACGATTTGGCCGTTGGCGACGAACTCAACGACCAGCCGGATGTCATGTGCCGCGGCGGAAGCGTTATCATAGGGCCCCTGGGAGATGTTCTGGCAGGACCTCTTTATGACGAGGAAGGAATTCTGTATGCCGAGCTCGCCAGGGAAGAGATAATAAGAGGAAAGGTAGATTTTGATGTCGTCGGGCACTATGCCCGGCCGGATGTATTTCAATTAATCGTTAATGAAAAACCAATGAGACCGGTCACAACCAAGCCGGATGAAAATAATCAATAAAACTAGCGGCATTACATACTCAAACGATAAAGGAGCACTGAAATGGCAAAAAAGAAATTAACCGTCATCGATCTTCAGAAGATGAAAGAAAATAATGAAAAAGTTGTCTGGGTGACGTCCTATGACTTCATCACTGCTCAACTGGCCGAACAGGCCGGTATGGATATGATTCTGGTGGGAGATAGTCTGGGTATGTGTATCTATGGTTACGACGGCACTATCCCGGTTACCATGGACCAATGCATTTATCACTGCGAGGCCGTGCGGAGAGCAGCGCCGAACACATTTATTATCGGGGATATGCCCTTCGGATCTTATCAGATCAGTGTTGAGGAGGCCGTCGTCAACGCCGTTCGGTTTCATAAGGAGGCCAACGTGGATGCCGTTAAATTAGAGGGCGGCAAACGGGTGGTGGACGTTATTGGAAAAATCGCCGGCAGCGGAATGCTGGTAATGGGACATGTGGGTTTGACACCGCAGTCTTCCAATGCGTTAGGCGGTTTTAAAGCCCAGGGTCGAACCGCGGAAACAGCCATGGCGGTCATTGAGGACGCCCGCAGCATTCATGAGGCCGGTGCCTTTTCAATATTAGTAGAGGCAGTGCCTCCTGAAGTCACCAAGATTATCCGGGATGAATTGCCGATACCGATATATTCTATCGGCGCCGGATTACATGCCGATGGCCAGGTGATGATTGTTTCCGATCTGGTCGGCCACTTTCAGGCTTTCACGCCCAAGTTTGTCAAACGATACGGCAACGTGGCGGGTGAGATCACCAAATCTTTTCAATCATATATCAAGGATGTCAGAGACGGTAAATTTCCGGCTGAAGAACATGCCTATCAAATGCTGACAGGCGAGTTGCCAAAGCTGCAGGAAGTCCTAAAATGAGTGACGCTTGCCGATGATAAAAAGAAATATGCCCAAAAAGCCATGAACATGCACAAGGAGGCCATTTCCGGCTGTATCCTGGGAACTGCGATTGGCGATGCTATGGGATTGCCCTATGAAGGCCTTTCGCCGGGCCGGGCCAGACGACTATTCACACCGCTTGACCGCTACCACCTGCTTTTCAATCGGGGCTTGGTGTCTGATGATACTGAGTACACCTGTATGGTTGCCCAGGCCTTGATCTTTTCCGGAGGCGATGTTGACATATTTACCGGGGATCTTGCACGAAGATTCCGTTATTGGCTGCTGCACTGCAATCGGCCCGGGCGGATATTCCGCCTCGCCTGCCGGTGATAGGAATTTTGTTATGCAATCTATTGTTTATTGCCATCGTTAGGCTTCATGCGGCCAGGAGAATGTTACCACCCTTTTAAAAACCCGCCATCAAACCGATAACCCCGCATGCTGGATCAAACCACCACGCGGAGAGTCGCAGGATATTATATTAAATAAAATGCGTCAGGCCTTGACGGTTAACCACTCAAACGGTATTATCATCTGCGGTTATTCATTTTTCTTACCGGCAACCCCCGTCCCTTCGGGCGGTAAGCTTCAAGACGCGGTTGACGGTGTTTGGCTTCTACAAACGACCGACCAAATCATAGCAAAAGAGGGTTTCCATTGGAAAACCGTTGGGATATCAGCGATACTTTGCAACAAACGCCTTTTCCGGATACCATCGTTTCTCCCATCGATGGAGCCGAGATGGTATTGGTATCCGAAGGGCAGTTTATCATGGGTATCAGTGAAACGGAACTCGACAAGATCTTCAGGTTGGACCAGCGGCAGACTCCCATATTTGCTACTGAAATTCCGGTGAGCAACATTTACCTTGACGCTTATTACATTGACCGCTATCCGGTTACCAATTTCCAGTACCGGAAATTTTTAGAAGAAACCGGCCGTAAAGAACCCATGTTAATAAACCACAACCAATGGGGTCAACCCATGCGACCGGTCGTATTTATCGGTTGGGACGATGCGCGCGCTTACGCGCGGTGGGCCGGCAAATCCCTGCCGACCGAGGCTCAGTGGGAAAAGGCCGGTCGCGGGACCGACGGACGCTGGTGGGCCTGGGGCTATAAATTTATGGATGACCTCTGTAATTCTAGGGAATACGGTCTCGGGCAAACATCTGAAATCGGAATTTTTGATGCCGGGGTGAGTCCTTACGGTTGCTATGACATGTGCGGCAACGTGTGGGAGATGTGCGAAGGTCGATGGCTTGAGGATTATTTGCCCATGCGTGGTGGATGCTTTTTAGGGTCGGCAACCTTTGTGCGGGTAACCTGTCGTTGGACACCTGAGGATCCCGTCGGCGGAGCGCACTGGCTCGGATTTCGCTGCGTAAAAAAGCTTCCCGCTAAAAAATAACAATACACAGCAGTTAGGGACAACAATTCATATTGCCGCGGCCGCCCATCCCAATCCTTTTCCTGATACCTACGACATCTTCACCCCAGAGCTTTAATAACCGGCATAAAGTTTTGGCCGGTTCGCTTCCCTGCAAGCCCCGCCTTTCAAGGCGGGGCTAAGGGAAGCTATCTGAAACAGGTATCTTCCCTTCCGGGCCGCGAAGCACTGCCGAACGGCAGTACCCCCGCCCCTTGGGGGGGAGCTTCACAAACACGCCCCGCTTTGCCCGGCAGCGGTTTTGAGACCACTTGGTAAAATATTTTCACTGACAGCAGGAGACGGAATGGCAGATTTCGAGATTTCCAATACACAACGAGAGATGGAGGTCTACGGTTATGATTCCGTAGTAAAAAGTCATTGCCGCATGTGCCATGGAGGCTGTGGTGTCCTGGTTTACCTCAAGGAGGAAAACGTGGTTAAAATAGCGGGTGACCCCGACTGCCCGATAAATCACGGCACTTTATGCAGCAAAGGTATTGCTTCCCCCCAGTTGGTCTATCATCCGGAACGACTGAGGCATCCTTTGCGGCGAAAGGGCCCCAAAGCCAGCGGCCGGTGGGAACGCATATCCTGGGATGAAGCCCTGGATAGCCTGGCGGGTCGGATTTTGAGTTACAAGGAAAACTTCGGGGCCGAATCAATTGTGATGGGTTATGGAACCGGCAGGGAAAATGAAGCGGCAATCTATCGTTTTGCCAACCTGCTCGGCACCCCCAATGTTTTAACCGCCGGTCACTTTTGCTATGGTCCCCGGATTGCCACCGGCATTATTACTTGCGGATCAAACCCCATCGTCGACTACGAAAACCACCCCAAGTGCATTATGGTTTGGGGCAACAACCTGGTGATCAGCAACCCGGACTGTTACAAAGGCGAGTCGTTTTCGCGGAGCCTGGAAAAAGGGGCCAGACTGATAGTCGTCGACCCCCGATTGACCCGGATCGCTGCCCGGGCTGATATTTGGCTGCAACTCAGACCGGGGACCGACACCGCACTGGCCCTGGGAATGCTCAATGTCATCGTTGAGGAGAAACTTTGCGACAAAGAATTTATTGAAAATTATGTTCATGGCTGGCAGCCTTTTGTCGAGCGGGTTGGTGAATACCCACCGGATAGAGTGGAGGGCATTACTTGGGTTTCGAGGGAAAAGATTATTAAAGCCGCCCGGATGTTTGCAACCACGAAGCCGGCCGCTATTCAGTGGGGCGTGGCGATTGAACAACAGATCACCTGCGCGGACAACAATCGTGTCTTAATGGCTTTGATGGGTGTCACCGGTAACATCGATGCGCCCGGTGGACAGGTATTGTTTAAGACGCCCAAAATAAGAAACGTCGGGCAATTCGGTGCCCATAAACATTTATCGAGCAAACAGGCTAAAAAACGTTTAGGGGCTGAACGGTTTCGATTGGCCGGTAATTTTGCTATCATCAACCCCAAATGCGTGTGGGATGCGATTCTCGATGAAAAACCGTATCCGGTGAAGATGTTGTTTCTGATCAGCTCCAATCCCGTTTTAACCCGTGCCAACGCAAAAGAAGTTTATCGCGCCCTTGAAAAGGTTGAATTTATGGCGGTATCGGACTTTTTTTTGACCCCTACCGCAGAACTTGCAGATATCGTATTGCCGGCCGCCACATGGCTTGAAATGGACTATATCGGCGATTTTTGGAAACGACACGGCTACTTATTGCCCCGGCGCAAAGTCATCCAGGTGGAAGAATGCAGATCGGATCATGAAATGCTCAATGCCCTTGCCCATCGGGTGGGCCAAGGAGAATACTGGTGGGACACATTTGAGGGGGGGCTGGATTACATCCTGGAACCCATGGGAATTACCTGGCAGGAATTTAAAAAGCGTGACTATGTCAGGGGCGAGGTTACGTATCATAAATACAAGGAAAATGGTTTCTCAACGCCCACCGGCAAATTCGAACTGTATTCAACACAACTCGAAAAGTGGGGTTATGATCCCTTACCCCGATATCGTGAACCCCCCGAAAGTCCCTACAGCACTCCTGAAATAAACAAAGCCTATCCCTATATCCTGATCACCGGGATGCGGTCCCCCGGTTTTTTTCATACCGAAAACCGCCAGGTACCTTGGTTAAGAGAACTTCACCGTGAACCCTTAGTGGAGATTCATCCGGAAACAGCCGCCAAAGAAGGGATCAAACAGGGCGACTGGGTGTTGATTGAATCTCCCCGGGGGCGGATCCGTCAACGTGCAAAGCTCTTTGCCGGCATAGATCCCCGGGTGATCGGTGCCCAACATGCCTGGTGGTTCCCGGAGAAAGCAGAAACCGGTCACGGTTGGGCCGAATCTAACGTCAACATTCTAACCGATAATTCATACCCCACATGTGATCCTGCTATGGGGGCGACGAGTGTGCGGACATTGTTGTGTAAGATATCACCGGAGAAAAGATAAGGATGGGTAACGATGAAAGTCTATGGGCTGGCCATCAAAAACGAATTGTGCTGGGGATGCCGGACCTGCGAAGTGGCGTGCAAACAAGAGAATCGCTCTGCCGAGGGAACCCGGCTCATATCGGTTTTAGAGGATGGGCCGAAGAGGGTCGATGGTCAATTGTATTTTGCGTATCAGGTCAACGTTTGCAAACACTGTGATGAACCACCCTGTGCAGATGCCTGCCCGGATGAAGCCATTGCCAAAAGACACGATGGTATCGTGGTGATGGATTATGATAGCTGCACCGGCTGCGGGCTCTGTATCGATGCCTGTCCTTACGATGCCATTGCGTTGGATGAAGGCAAAGGGGTTGCCCAAAAGTGCAACCTGTGCCATCATCGCGTGGATCAAGGGTTAATGCCGGCCTGTGCCGACAATATTTGTTTAGCCCATTGCATTCAATTTGTTTGCACTTAATCAGGGTGAGGGGTCGGGGTATTTTTTCACGGCAAGCTGATCGCTCCTGCGCTTCCAACCGGCAAATGGCTATTGCCGCCGAGAAAGGCAAAACACGGCGTCGGTTCTTGTTGGCGTGAACCTTTTAAATAGCCGGCAGTAAAATGCAGGGCAGTTGCCGCTGTCAGGCCTGGCAGGCAACAACCCGGCATCTTGCCGTGAAAAAAATACCCCGACCCCTGAATTAGGGTAAAAGTGT
>JASFTQ010000025.1:0-23926 GCA_050053515.1 Desulfobacterales bacterium
CGAATGTTGGTTGCGGCTCTGAGGAGAGACCCCCCGGCGGCCGCTCAAACAGCCAAATCTGGCATCTGGCATATCGTAAATTATTAAAGGTATTTCTGAGAAATGGCACTAGATGAGGGCGGTGCCCTTATTTTTCATTTTCACGAGCTATGAGAGATCCAACCTATTTTTCAAGAAAAGAGAAAGGATTTGGATGGACACGGAACAGCCAATGCATCCCGGAGTTTGGGTTGAGGCGATCATTCAGGATTTCATCGAGGGATCACAGGAAAATACCCTCCAGAACGCGGCAAACGACAAGGCATTTGAAAATCCCGTTGTCGGCTTCTCAAACGGAGATGATCCCCTGTATCAATCATACAAAGAGTACGTCGGTTCCTTCCACTGGACGCCGCGGGAGATATTTGTCCGGACCTTCCCTGAACTTGACGTGAGGCCGGATGAGCTCACCGTGATCGCCTGGATCTTGCCTCAGACCAGGGCCACAAAAGCGGACAACAGAAAAGAGCGTGTCTATCCCTCAGAGCGTTGGGCGAGGGCCCGAATATACGGCGAGGAGGTCAATGTCAAACTTCGAAAGCATGTTGTCACGGACCTTGAGGGCAAAGGATATGATGCTGTAGCCCCTCTGCTTTCTTCTCTTTGGGAGAGAAAAAACTCCGATCGGTATATCTATGCCTCTACCTGGTCAGAGCGGCATGCAGCTTATGCGGCGGGACTCGGGACCTTCGGCCTCTGTGACGGGCTGATTACCCCCCGAGGGAAAGCGGTTCGTGTGGGCTCTGTGGTGGCCCGCATCAAGATTCCGCCAACACCCAGGCCCTATAAGGATCATCATGCCTACTGCCTTTTTTTTACCAAGGGGTTATGTGGTCAGTGCATTCCCCGTTGTCCGGTTGGGGCTATTAGCGAGGCGGGCCACGACAAGGTGAAGTGCGGGGAACATATCAGACCTGCCACGGAAAACTATGTGAAGGCCCATTATGGCTTTGACGGATATGGCTGTGGTCTCTGTCAGACAGGGGTCCCCTGTGAGTCCAAGATCCCCTTTGAGCAAGATCTAGATCAGGGATCGGTGAAATGATCCAAACCTGATGTTGCTGCCTGAACCTTTACAGTATTTCTAACATTTTAGCTTTGTGAAACAGCTCGGTGATGGTATTGGCCATGGGGGCCTCTTTTCAAAAACGAAAAGTTGCTGCCCGGTAAGCAGTGTAAGGCCCTGGGTGAGGCCCCGCAGGGGCGGGACAGGCGGGCGGAGAGCCTCCTGGGAGCATCCATGCAAGGTGATGTATAGGATCGACTGATCAGGTCCTCCGCCCGCCTTTCCATCCTCCGTAGCAGGCTACTGCGGAGGACGGGTGCTACCCCTTTTTGCATAACTGTTCCTCGATGCCCTTCGTTTTTGAAAAGAGGCCCCCATGGCCAATACCCGCGGAATTTTCATAGAGCTAAACTGTTACCAGTTTTTCAGGCTCACATATGAAAGAGATTCTGTACGGCCATTCAGGTTACCTCTGATCCAGCCCAGCTCGCGGTCATCATCAACAAAAAGAGCTTGTCCCCCGAAATGATTTCAAAAAGCGGGGTTTTTGATGTGAGTGTTCTGGAGGAGTCGGCCCCCATGAGCTTTTTTGGGCCTTTTGGCTTCAGATCGGGAAGGGATTGCGACAAATTCGCCAAACTCTCTTATAAAGAGCGCATTTCCTCTTCAGGGAAGGCGCTGCTTCACCCGGCCTTTGCGTGGGAGCTTCACCGAGTGTTAGCAGCGCCTTCCTTTGGGCCCCTCCAGCTCCGCTTCAATCCCGCAGGGCTTACAGGCCGGGGGGGTAACTATAAGCAAATACATCAAGGAGGGCAAACATGGCTGGCACTGCAAGAATTTTATCCATAGACGGTGGGGGCATTCGTGGGATCATCCCGGCTCTCATTCTCCAACGAATCGAGGAACGTACAGGAAAGCAGATTTCAGAGATGTTCCACATGATCGCCGGAACATCCACAGGCGGCATCCTGGCAAGCGCGCTGACGACCCCCGTTATGGGCGGCAAGCCCCGCCCGGCCGCAGAGATTGTTGACTTCTACAGGAAGCGCGGCATGGAGATCTTCAGTAGTTCCTTTTGGCACGGCTTCGGGTCGCTAGGCGGCATGGTGGATGAAAAATATGAGGCCAATAACCTGGAGGGTATTCTTGAGGAGTACTTTGCAGATACAAAGCTTTCGGAGCTCGGTCAAGACGTGATGGTGACGAGCTATAATATTGAAAGACGGCAACCCTTTTTCTTCAAGAGCTGGAAAGCACGGGGAGAAAAATTAAGGGAGGGGGAAACCGCGGAGGATCGGAATTTCTTGATGCGGGAGGTGGCCAGAGCCACCTCAGCGGCTCCTACCTATTTCGAGCCTGCGTACGCGAAGAACGAAAAGGGCGCATATTTTCCTCTTATTGACGGCGGCGTTTTTGCGAACAATCCGACTATGTGCGCACTCTCCTCAGCCCGTGTGCTGTATCCGAATAAATCTCGCTATCTCATCGTGTCACTGGGCACGGGTGAAACGCAACGCGAGATACCCTATGAGGAGGCGAAGAATTGGGGGCTTTTAGGCTGGGCCAGGCCCCTTCTGTACATCCTTTTTGATGGCGTGAGTGACGCTGTCAACTATCAATTGAAACAGGAGTTCCGCGCCCGCGACTATTTCCGCTTTGAAATCGCGTTGGGAGCAGACCCAGAGGATGAGAATGCGCCGAACGATGATATGGACGACGCCAGGCCAGAAAACATCAGGAAATTGGAGACGGTTGCTGACGTGCTCATGAAACAAGAGAAAAACGGGCTGAATCGGCTCATCAACCAGCTCAAAGAACCGTTGGGTGCGCGGCAGGATCTGGTGTGATCACAGGGGTCGGCGAAAATCCCAAACTTGCTCTCCTTGGCCTGTTTATTTTTTCCCACGAGTGATATCTTGCACCTCGGTCGTTTCAAAACTTAGTGTCACTATATATTGTGTCATTTTTTTCTTGACACACTATATATTCTTATATATGCTTCGATAAAGGTATCTTGGGAGTTTAAGAGGTTCACCGGCTTAGAGGTATCAAAGCACACCGCGTTTCTACGGTTGAGGCAGATTGTATGGGCGTGCGTTGGAAGGGTAACGATCAGCGTAACCTCCTAGTTGGCACGGTTGGGTAGGAAACGATCAGCACAACCTTCCAAGCAAGGCAGGGCTGCGATTGCCCTGCCTTTTCATTTAGGATGCCATAGGTTCCCTTTCTGTTTCAGCCGCTCATGTTGGCGAATACGAAGTTCCTGCCAGGAAATCAAAAAAAATCGGGGGTGATTCTCGGTTTTGTTTTTGGCCCACAGATATAAATTATATAAATTATATCTAAAAATAGTAATAATACTTGACAAATAATATAATATATGTATCATTATATATAATTTTATTTAAGTACATCACGATCGGGAATCAAAGCGATTCGTTCTCGGCGCAATGAAACACAGGAGGTAAGAACTTGGCTCACAAGGTCGACAGGCGTAAATTTTCCAGAGGCGACGTGAGATGGCCCATCACTGTCATATCCGATCAAGGCACCATAGAGGGGGAAACGAGAAACATATCGTTTGATGGTATATACATCCGCTGCGACCAGCCGTTAGAGCTCAACGAAAACTTTCGCATGGCAATCAGCCCTCCTGATCACGACGCCATAGGTGTGACGGGCAAGGTCATCTGGTCGGATTTCTACGGCATGGACCACGAAGACACATTCGTTGGAATGGGTGTCTGCCTCGTAGAAATCTCTGATAAGGACCGAGAATCTTTTCAAGACGTTGTTTCGGATCATATCCGGCAATGAGAGGGGTGGAGAAGGAACTTTCTGCTCCAAGACCATTGAGGTTTGCGCATCCCATTCCCGGCCATTATTTCCTTCCTTTCCTCATTTCCTGATCAACCCCTAAATATGCGTTGCTTTGTCTAGGGGCATTTAACTTGATTATTCCCTTTCGGACTACTGGGAACGACAAAGGCGAAGGATCTTCATCTTGCCTCATTGTCTGATCGTAGAAGGAAAGGAACGGGTACGGAAAGGAGGAGAAGTATTTCTTGAACGGAGATCTATTCCTGCATATAATCTCCCCAAAGAGTGCGTTTACCGAGCGATAGAAGTTGACGATGAAAAAAGACATCCTTTTTCCATCTTTTCGATTCAAGCATTGTGAGCTTAGAAACCGTATCGGTGTTGCGCCCATGAGGCGCATGTCATCCCTGGAAGGCCGTTTCCCGTGTCAGGATGTACGCAATTTTTTGGTCATGTATTTTATGGGGGTGGTTGGAATACGCTGGCCTCAGGACTTCTCAAAATGATCATCAGTGCAAGCCGCCGAACAGATATCCCCGCCTTTTATGCCACATGGTTCATGAAGCGTCTTCGGGCCGGGTACTGTCTCGTTCCCAACCCATTTAATCGCAACCAAGTCTCGCGTGTTTCGCTTAAGCCGCAAGATGTGGATGTCATTGTTTTTTGGACCCGCGATCCGGTGCCTATGATGCCGCATTTGAAAGAACTGGATCAACGCGGCTATCGTTACTACTTTCTCTACACGGTCGTAAACTACCCCCGGCCCATAGATCCCAAATCGCCATCCTTGGCGTTCTCCCTGAAGGCCTTTCGTCGGTTAGCAGAGTATGTCGGCCCGGAAAAGGTCATTTGGCGGTATGATCCTATCCTGTTCAGCAGCTTAACAGGGCCGAAGTTCCATGAAGAAACATTCCGGTACATTGCCAAGACCCTGAGGGGATCCGTAAAGCGCTCTGTCATAAGTACCGTCAATCTATACCGCAAGACGAGGAGACGCCTGAAGCATCTTTACAGGGATGGCGTTGAACTGGCGGGTTGCAATGGAGAACCCCTAAGCGATCTCATGAAGACCCTGGCTTGCACGGCCCGTGAGTGTGATATGACGATCTACAGCTGCGCAGAAACGCCAGATCTAAAAGGGTACGGGATCCCGCCGGGCAAATGTGTGGATAACATGTATATCAAAGATACCTTCGGCATTGATGTGACTCACAGGAAAGATCCCTCCCAGCGGGAGGCTTGCGGTTGCGTGGTGAGCAAAGATATCGGCATGTATGATTCGTGCTTGTATGGGTGCGTCTACTGCTATGCGACGAGCAGCTTTGAACTCGCCAAGATGAACCATGAAAGACACGACCCTGATTCGCCTTCGCTGATTGGCTTTTATGAGTTCGAAGCGAATAGGATGGTTAAGAACAAGGGGGGGATATTGCAAGACTCCGTGTAACGGATTCGGAAGAGCTTGCCACCGAGATCGCTGATATGGCCCACCTGGTGGAAAAGACTTACCAGGATCTCCTCATCACTCAAAATCTCGGGTTGGGCATGATGCTCTGGATGACCCACTTTTTCTCGGATGAACCATGGGCGCAGGTCCAGGGTGACCGGGCATTGGCCATGCTCGACCTGATGTACATAGATCCGCCAGGCTACTTTTGCCGCGAGCCTTCGCTCCGGGATGTCAAATTTGCTTTCACGAATTAGGGCGTCTCTTTAGGGCTTCAGGCGGTCGGCACTTACAGGGATCGCGTAACCCAGCTGAACAACTATTTCGAGAGCTACCGCTCCGGCGACGAGTATGACATGAAAGCGATCACCCACGTTATGGCCTGCACGTCCTTTTTCCCAGGAGATTTCATTAAGGGAAGTGACAGCGACCCTTGAACCGCGATGTGCAGCAGCGCGGCGAATAATGCGACCAGAGGAGATGGAACTCTTATTGGCAGATGCGAACACACTGATTGAGCACATCGCAGGTGTGCTTGAAAAGCGGAATAAGCTTGAACCCCTTTTTCCAAAAGGTGTTGTTGAGGCCAACACCACATCGGCCGTTCTTTTCTTGCTCGGTCGGAACGGTGAGAGGAAAGGATTTTCGGGGGAGCCCTGCCTGGTTCTTAACAAAAGATCCATGATGGTCAGGCAGCCCGGGGATCTCTGTTTCCCGGGAGGGAGGATCTCTCCCCGTCTGGACTTCTATCTTTCAAAGGTGTTGAAACTGCCCTTTTTCCCGTTGATGCAGTGGCCCTATTGGCCCATGTGGCGTGATCAACGGCAGCCTGAAGCCCGTCGATTGGCCCTTCTTTTTGCCACCGGTCTCAGGGAAAGCCTTGAGGAGATGCGCTTGAACCCTTTGGGCCTCAAGTTCCTGGGTCCCATGCCGTCACAGGCTTTGAGTATGTTTGACCGCGTGATCTATCCGATGGTAGTTTGGATCAGGCGTCAGAAACATTTTTTGCCCAACTGGGAAGTGGAAAAGGTGGTCTATATTCCATTGCGGAATTTGCTCAACCCGGAGGCCTATGCCTGCTATCGGGTACACTTCAAAGCCGGCTACGGAAATCAGGGCGATGGCGCAACGCAGGATTTTCCCTGCTTCAGGTATGAAAACGAGAATGAAAAGGAAGTGCTGTGGGGTGTAACCTTTCGCATTGTGGTCGCTTTTCTTGAACTCGTTTTCGGATTCAAGCTTCCGGATATGGCATCGCTCCCGATGATCTATGGGACACTGGATGAAACGTATGTGAATCGCGGACAGCGGTAAGGCCTGATGCCGTGCCAACATTTTTGAACGATGCCAATTGATTATAGCCACAAACCATATGGTCAGGAGGTGCACGTAAAGGAGGGAAAAAAGTCGGTGTGGAGGTTGCCCATGACGCATAAGAAGCGGTCCCGGGAGGAGAAAGATGCTGTTCGTGAGACCACGAAAGGACAACAGGTTGGACTGAAGATATCCGATTTCAAAAGAGGAAAGCTGGGCGACCTGGTGGAGTGTTTTGAAAGCGTACGGCCGAAAGATGAAGAGCGTTGGAAACCCAGAGGGGGGGTCTTTTTCTTCTAAAAAGGAATGCAGGTTCATGTCCGATCAGGATGCATTGATGGGTAAAAAAGAGTTCCCCAGGATCAGGAAGTTCAGGAGAGAGGATATCCATCAAATCCTCGAGATTGAGAAGCAGGCATTTCCAAAGACAGCCTATCCAAAAGCGTTTCTTCTAAACTACGCAAAGTCTATCCCCGATGGCTTTGTTGTTTTGGAAAAGGGCGAAGATATTGTGGGCTACATCATCTTTGATACAGAAGGCCATGTGCATTCTGCGGCCGTCAAGACCGCCCACAGAAGAAAGGGGTTCGGGAGGATGCTCTTCGCGTATGCTTCACAGCACGCAAAGGAAAGATTATGGCTCGAAGTGAGATCAAAGAACGATGCGGCCATAAGGTTCTACAAGACCATGGGTATGAAAATTATCGGCAGGATTTCAGGTTACTACAGGTCTGATGATGCTCTGGTCATGGTCTTAAATGAGAAGGCTCAATTGGGGGTTTTAAAAACGTAAAGTCTGGTCTGTAGCTCATGGATGCCTTCATCATTGATGCCCATGCCCATTGCGGGGTTCAAGACAGGTCCTTCGACCAGTCCTTTGAGGACTACCTTTTCCGTGTCAGGGGGAGTGAGATTGATGCGGTCGTGATGTTTCCGCCGGTCATGGAAATCTATGACCGCTATGCCCCGCATTTCAAGGACAACGCCGAATGGCAGCAAAGACGGAAACGGGCCAATGATTACCTGCTGATGCTCAATCATGAAGAACTGGAGGTGATTCCGTATTTTTTCATATGGAATGATTTTGCGGTGGATCAGTTGACGCCGCAACATCGAGGGATCAAGTGGCACCGGCATGCTTATGAGCCGGTTTACCACTATGACGATCCCCGATGTCAAGAAGCTGTTGAGGCCATAAGAAGAAGAAACATGCCTGTGGTTTTGGAGGAAGAGCTTAGAAATACGGTCCGATTTATCCGTGAAATCGCTTCTGGTGTCAGGGTGATCATCCCGCACCTAGGGAACTTGAATGGGGGCTATCACAGCATTTCAAAACTCGGGGTGTGGGAATTCCCGAATGTGTACGCCGATACTGCCCTCGCATCCTCACATGAGATAATGGACTACATTGTAAACTACGGCCATGAACGCCTCCTGTTCGGTTCGGATTTCCCCTTTGGAGATCCCCGGTCCGAGCTCCTGAAAATCCAGCGACTTCGGATTCCACCGGAGATCAAAGAGGCTATCATGGGCTCGAATTTGAAATGTCTCTTGTCGGACACCCATAGAGGAGATTGCCGGAAAGATTAAGGTTGAAAAAAGGTACAAAGATTTTTCAGGCAGGGATCCCGTTTCAGCGGGGCTGCAGGAAGATTCATTCTTGTCTGTTGTTGAATCAACAATACTGTCCGGAAAAGCGAATAAGACAATAAAGGGGGAATCAATGGGAAAAAATTCAAATCTCGGCAAGAGTGAGCGGCACAAACTGGAATTGCTGGTCAAAAAGCGCGGTTACAGGGATTTCAAATGGATTGATCCGGAGAAGATTGTTGTATCCCAATGGGTGCGGATGAAATGTACGTTCGGGTGTGGGGAGTATGGCCGAAATGGCTCCTGCCCCCCAAATGTCCCGACAGTGGCCGAATGCGAGAGATTCTTTCGGGAATATAGCGATGCTGTGATCTTTCATTTCGACAAAAAGGTGGCTAAACCCGAAGATCGGCATGCCTGGTCCCGGAAAGTAAACCTGAAGCTCTCCAAGCTGGAGCGAGAAATTTTTCTCTCCGGTTACGAGAAAGCATTTCTCTTGTTCATGGACAGTTGCTCTATTTGCAAGGAATGCACGGGGGAAAGGCAGACATGCAAAGAACCTAGATCTTCGCGGCCGACTCCGGAAGCGATGGCTGTGGATGTCTATTCGACGGTCAGGCAATACGGGTTCCCTATCGAGCCTCTAACAGATTATTCCGAGGCCATGAATCGTTACGCTTTCTTGATGATCGCATAGGAGGGAGAACCAGGGGTGACGGTTCAAAAACCAGAGATGTTGAGGCTATGGCGAGACGAGCTGTTCATCCACCCAATCAAGATTTTCTCTGATCAGGTCAGGTATGGGCAGCTCATAGGGGCAACGGGCCAGGCACTCCTCGCAGTTGGAACAGTTTCTTGCTTTTTCAATCGCCCCCTTGGGCCAATCCCACTGGAGGAAACCTTTCCCCATCCTTTTAACCATATGACGCAAACCCAGGATGACCTGAATCGGTATCTCCTCTGAGCAGGGCTGGCAGTAATCGCAGCGTCTGCAGAAGCTCTTGTCGTATCGAGCACGGATTTCCTCAATTTCTTGCTTTTCCCGCTCATCCAGCTCAAAGCTGCCTTGGAAGAGGCGCCAGTTCTCATCAAACAGGTCCTTGTGCTCCACACCGGCCAGGACCACGATCCCCGGATGGGACAGGGCATACTTCAAAGCAAGCGTTGCATTATCAATGACACCTCCGGAAAAAGGCTTCATGGCCAGAACGCCCACCTTCTTCTCTAACGCCTTGGGAATGATCTTTTCCCGCGCAGCCGGTTCCAGGAAGCTGAAGCAGACCATGATTGTCTCAAAAAGTGCGTCAATAAGAACGCGATCCAGGAGGTCGAGACTATGGCTGGTGATCCCAATGTGTCCTATCAAGCCTTCCTCCTTGGACTTTCTGAGAGCCTCGAGCGCCCCGCCCTTGGAAATCACTTGCTCATACTCTGCGTTGTCCCTGACAAAGTGGCACTGATAGATGTCAATATATTCGACCTGAAGTCTCTTTAGACTTTTCTCCAGATCACCCCGAATACCGTCCGATGTTCTCTTTTGGGACTTGGAGGCGAGAATGACCTTGTTGTCTGTTTGCTTCAGGGCCAGGCCGATTCGTCGTTCACTGGTGGTGTAAGCCCTGGATGTATCGATAAAATCGACCCCTTTTTCCACGGCATGGCGCACTGTTTCGACTGCCTGATCCTCGTCTGCCCGCTGGATGGGAATCCCCCCGAAACCCAGCCGGTTCACTTCCAGTCCTGTGTTTCCGATAACCGCACGTTGCACCCTATCCACCTCACAAGAAGTTTTGTCTGTTTTGCTTTCAGATTTGCATTTGGAGACTATAACAGGGGGAGGGTCGTTTCAAGGAGAAAAGGGTAAGAGGTTGCACCCTTTGGGAAGATAGACATGATTATGGAAATCATCTGTTCCTGCGGAGGTGTGGATAGAGCTTTTTTGTACAATCTTTGCAGATCGTGTGACTGAATTCTGTCTCAGAACGATCCGTGATATATTTCTCAATAGGCGTCCAGGAGCCATTTGATTCACGTATCCTCTTGCAATGGGCACAGATGGGCAAAAAAGTGCCCAGGGTATTTATCATGCGCTTTTCAATCGCGCGAACGCGCCGACTCAACATTTGGAGGAGTTCAAAGGCAATAGCCGGATATTTCTCGATTTCGTTGCGAAGATCCCACTGATCCAGGGAGAGGAGCTCTGTTTCGCCTTTTGAAATAACACTGGCTGATCGAACCAGATCATCGATCAGGGACATCTCGCCGAAATAACTGGGCGGCCCGAGGATTCCCAGTTGTCTTTCATTTTCGCTGCCCAGGTCTTTTATGATCTCCACGGTTCCGCTGATGATCACGAAAAGCCGGCGGTCGCGGTCACCCTCTTTAATAATCAGGTCTCCACTCTGGAACAAATGTCTCTGAGCCAGTTTGGCGATCCTCTGTAAGTCCACCTTCTTCAGAAGGGAAAAAATAGAAACCCCGGAAAGAAAATCAGCGTAATCTTCCATTTTCTATTTTCTCCAAGAAATTCTTTGCTAGCTTGGCCTTCCATTTTGCATCTATGACTATTCTCAAAGAAGTGTCTATATTCAATTATTTCCTTCATTTTTATTGGGTCACTTCTAGCCTTATTCTCCTTTAGAATCAAGTGGGAGTTGAAAGATTGAAGCTTTTCAAGAGCAAATGTGCGAGCAAAATGAATGCCTTATTGGTTGATCCTACAAATGAAGCAGTTTCTTAATAGTCTTGACATCGGGGAAGTTCCAAAAGGGCCCCGTGTTTCCAATCCTCTAGATACCACCAACTTCACCAAAAAAAGATCTTACCCTTTTTTGCGAGGAAAGAGCACTGATATTCCATCAGCGCTTGGATAGTCCTGGTGGCATTGGCCAGCCTCACGCCCAGCAATCGGGCCATCTGCTTGTCGAGATCCGCTGCCAACTCGGAATCATTCTTTTCCATTTGTCTGAGCTTGTCTCTCGACAAATAGTATATCATGCTTTCTTTGGTGACGATCATCGATGCAGTCGTACGGCATCTTCCATAGACGCGCATTTCCCCTACGATACTCCCCATCGATAGCTCCTCATCGATAGTCTCATATTTCCCTGTCATAGAGCTTATACAGCGCGGTAAAATCGAAATCTTCTAATCCCTGGTTCATCGCAAACTGATACAATTCTTTAGCCAGTGCGCCAAGAGGAAGTGGATGCTTATGCTCTCCGGCTAATTTCAACGCCAAGCGCAAATCCTTTTGGGCAAGGGCGACTTTGAAACCCGGGCGGAAATCCGTTTTCATGATCCGGCGGGTTAACATTTCAAGCAAGTTCATGGTGTTCGCATTTAGAAGTTCCAGAAGGATGTCTCTGTTCACGCCAGCTTTTTTAGCAAGAGAAAATCCTTCAACCAGCAGGCACGCATAAAGTGCCGTCATAAGATTGTTGGCCAGCTTAAGGCTCTTTGCCGAACCGAGCGGGCCGCAGTACAGAATCTTCTGGCCGACCGTTTCAAACATGTCGCGACATGACTCAACGAGGTTTTTTTCGCCTCCCACCAGCATAATCAAGTTGCCAGCCACAGCGTTGGGAACGCCGCCGCCGACAGGGGCGTCGAGGGTTCGAATTCCCAATTCAGCGGCTTCCGCTGCAAGCATCAAAAATGACTTGGGATCCGTCGTACTGGAATCAATATAAATGAGGTTTTCATGGGCTCCGGTAAATATACCGTGCTCCCCTTTGCACACCTCCTGGACTTCCCGAGAATCTGGAAGCATGGTGATGACGACCTCCGATGCTTTGGCTACCTTACCGGGGCTTTCACAAACAATCGCCCCTTTTTCTTGAAGCTCTTTGGTCACTTCAGGCCGGCGGGCATAAACATATGTTTCATAACCGGCCATTAGCAGATTGACGGCCATGGGTTGGCCCATTGCCCCGAGTCCAATAAAGCCGACTTTCTTCATTGTCCCAGCCTCCTAAAAGGATTTCAATTTTATCCACCATACAGGTAGTTAGTACACGATCCAAAATGAGATTTGCAAATTGTTTTTCACAGCGCGACTCAAATAGACAACCGATGCCAATGAAACCGCTTTCAACCAAAGTGCTCAAGTCGATTTGGTAAAAACATCCGATTTAAGCTGGAAGCGAACGATGTGTCCTAGCGAATAATCTTGTTTGGTTTAACATAACCATCAGCACTCAAGTGTTTTTGAGCCAGCAGGGTTTAATATATATATAATATCAGCTACTTGTATTCATATTGTGAAACTTGGAATTTTTGGACCCGCTATGCATGAGGAAAATTTTTTTGAACCGTGTTATGGTATATCGCACATATTCGGATCAACATCCAGTTAAGCCGCATTATGCCTTGACAAATGAGATTCAAACAGGATAAATGAAATCGGTTACATTGCTCTTTGAAAAGTCGTTTCAGGGGGGTGGCGAGTGAAATTGTGAGCGATGATTTCCTATCCACACAGTTTCAATTCGGCCGCTGAAAACCGTGCATATTAACCTATCCGGTAATTTGCCGGAAAAATCGAAAGGAGGGAGTTCATGGGTGAAATAACGCGAAGAGAATTCTTAGGCAAGAGTGCAAAGGTAGGCGGCCTTGTGCTCGCATCAGGTATCGCACCGGCCTTCATCAAAAGAGCCTTTTCGGAAGACAAGCACGCTGCGTATTTGAAGGCCAAAATCAACTGGCGCCAAGTAGAGGGAGAACGCATTAAAGTTCTCGTAACGCCTGCTCACTATTTTAACAAATTTCGAGCGATTACTCCCCAATTTGAGGAGCTGACTGGAATTAAAGTCGACTTCGATATTATTCCCCCACGTGAGATGCGGGAAAAGGCGGTTTTGGACTTTGGCGCAAGAACCGGTAACTACGCCAGCCATACCGCTGATCCCATGTACCTATCACTTTATGAAGCCAACAAATGGGTGGATCCTCTCGATAACTACATTAACGATTCCAAATTAACTGACAAAGAATGGTTTGATCTCGAAGATATCATCCCGCTCTGGCGAGCAGCCGACTCGGTCAAGGGAAAACTCTGTGGTATGCCAGCAGAGGGCGAGGCAACCATCCATGTCTACAGCCGGGTTCTGTATGAACAAGCCGGTCTAACTCCCCCCAAAACCTTGGACGAGTTCAAAGAAACCGCTCGAAAGCTGCACAAAATCGACGGGAAGGTCGCCGGTGCGGCTATTCGCGGTTTTCGGGGTGCCGGGCAGAATATGTACATCTGGCCGTCGCTTTTCCTGGCATGGGGAGGAAAATGGTTTGACGAAAGCGACAACCCTCTGGTTAACAGTGAGGCTGGTGTGAAATCTTTGGAATATTACTGTGATCTTCTCCAAAACTATGGACCCCCTGGCGTAGAGAACTGGAACTGGCCGGAAATTATGGAGGCCTTTGCCGGTGCGAGTATTGCCCAATTCATTGATGCCAACTCAACGGCCTCGGTCATCGAAAATCCCAAAAAATCAAAAATGGCCGGTAAAACCGGATATCAACGATGGCCTAAAGGTCCCTCCGGTCGCCGCTGTACGAGCATCTGGAACTGGACCTTGCCCATCAATTCAGTTCTGCCGGAGAAACAGAAAATTGCCACGTGGCTGTACATTCAATGGATAGGATCACGCCCGACACAGTTCTCCTCGGCCGTATACAAAGAATCTCCTGATGCCGTGGTGCGCACCGGCGTTAACCGGATTTCCATCTGGAGCGACCCTGAGTATCGTAAAGTAATCGGTTTTACTCCGGATTATGCTGACGTGGTGCTGACATCCATGAAAGAAGATACCGATCCAGACTGGAGACCTCGGGTGCCTCAATGGCCAAAGATCGGAGAGGTTATGGCTGTGGCCATTCAAGCAGCGCTAGTCAAGCAAAAGACCCCGAAACAAGCCCTGAACGATGCCAACGCGGAGATTGTGAAAATCATGAAACGAGCATAATTTCGGAAGCATGAAACGAAAATCGGGGGATGGGACGTTCCAACACCCTTCCCCCATTCTCATTTGAACGTCGGAAAGGTGGTTTATGCCTAAGGGCACGAAAGCAAAGAAAGTTGGGTACGAAGCGCAGTGGCAGCGTTTCGGTTACGCAATGATTTCACCCAGTATGATCTTTCTGATCCTCGTGACCACTGTACCGCTCGTTTCACTCTTGGCGATGAGCTTCTGTCGCATCGATTTGACTTATCCGGTCGGTAACGGATGGGCCGGACTGGAAAACTACGCCAACATGCCAAAAGATTCGCGCTTTTGGCACTCGATTTGGCTCACAGCAATTTACACCATCACCACTGTAACGTTGCAGGTGGTGACCGGTCTGGGATTGGCGATGGCGTTTTTTAGGGGGTTTAAAGGCCAAGGGATCATGCGGGTGAGCGTGTTGTTGCCGATGATTTTGGCTCCGGTCGTTGTCGGTCTGGCCTGGCGAACATTAATCCTTACCCCAGAGTACGGTATTTTAGACTATGCCTCAATGCTTCTAGGTTTTGGGTCCAAACCATGGTTGGTAGACCCGACATGGGCATTGATTTCCGTAATCATCATTCATACCTGGCAGTGGACCCCGTTCGCGTTTTTGGTTTTTCTTGCCAGCTTGCATGGTATACCGCCAGAACCGCTCGAAGCCGCTCTGCTTGACACGCGGACCGCCTGGCAAAGATTTCGATATGTCATTTTACCTATGCTTAGTCCAGCCATCATTATTGTCATCATTTTCCGAACGATGATTGCCTTGCGGGCCTTTGCAGCAATTTTTTCAGCGACAGGTGGCGGTCCAGGAACGGCAACGGAAATTTTGAACCTGTATACGTATCGGGTTTCTTTCAATTCTCTCGAGTTGGGATACGGTGCCGCCCTGGGCACTGTGCTTCTCCTGATCACAGTTGGAATTTCTCTGATTTTCTTCAGAATGCGGAGAGCAAGTGCTCGTGAATAGAAGGGAAAACCAAGATGACGATCACACACGGCAAGAAATCTGCAACAGTTAAAGGGGTTGTGACGGCGATCAAATACAGCCTCTTTTTTCTCATGATTCTAACATGGGCATTTCCGGTTATCTGGGTGATCCTCACGTCGTTTAAGCTGAGGACGGATATTTTTTCGCTGCCACCCAAAATTTTTTTCAGCCCTACCGTGGAGCACTATCTCGAGGCCTTTTTGCGAACCGGTGATATTGCACACGGGACAATGAACAGTATTCTGGTTGCTTCGGCCACGACCATTTTGACGCTACTGGTGGCGGTACCGGCAGGCTATGCCTTTTCAAGGGTGACCTTTCGGTTTCGGAATCAGCTGTCGTTTTTTGCCCTGATGACCCAGATGGCACCACCTATCGGCCTCATCATACCTTATTTCTTCATCCTTAGTCGGACACGCATGTTAGACAGTTACTCCGGCTTGATTGCTATTCACATGACACTGACCGTGCCGTTCAGCATTTGGCTCATGATTACTTATTTCCAGGACCTTCCCGTTTCATTGGAAGAGTCGGCCGCAATTGACGGCGCATCGCCATTTACCGCTTTTTTTCGAGTCGTTCTCCCAACGGCTTGGGGTGGTGTGGGAGTAACGGCCATATTTGCTTTTATCGAATCCTGGAATGAATTTTTATATGCCGTGGTTTTGACCGGAAGCAAAACAAAAACCGTCCCGGTTGCTATCTTCAGTTTTTTGACCACTGAAGAAAGCCTCTGGGGACCATTTACCGCCACCGGAGTCACCATAATGGCTCCGGTGATCCTCGTCGCTCTGTTTGCGCAGCGCCAAATGATCAAAGGTATGACGTTGGGAGCGACCAAGGGGTAAGGTTATTGCACTGAATAGTGGTTTGAGATCATTCTTGTCCAAAAACGAATCGGTGCTTCGTGCGAGTCATGGGGGTCTCTTTTCAAAAACGAAGGGAATGCGGCAAGGGCTATGCAAAAGGGGGCAGCGAGGGCGGGCGGAGCACCTTCGCAGCCAATTCCACGGAGCTACTTCCATGGCGATTCCCGGGAGGCTCTCCGCCCGCCTGTCCCGCCCCTGCGGGGCCTCACCCGTGGCCTTACGCTGGTCACCGGGCAGCGACTTTTCGTTTTTGAAAAGAGACCCCCATGACTCGGGGCTCGGTGCTCATGGGAACCTGAATTTTCGGCAACCGTGGCCCTCCCGTAGGAACAGGCATTTAACTCGTTGAAAAGCGTGCTTTCGATTTATTTTGGACAGCAGTGGTTTGAGATAATGATTCCTTTCTTTGTTCGGAATCTTAAAGCGTAAAGGCGATTCTTTCCCATGGAGGGTTGGATGAGAACTGGCATCAGCCATCGATACCAAAGAAAAATTTCACAAGGTGATCAGCATGAATGCACATATCGGTAATCAAAAGCTCTTGGTGTTGGGTTTGGATGCGGCGCTTCCTCACCTCATCGAAAAGTTCACGGAGGAAGGGAGCATGCCGAATACGAAAAAGCTGATTGAGCACGGTTGGTTTTCGCCGATGATGACGACCTTTCCTCCATTGACCGCTGCCGCCTGGTGTGCCATTACGAGTGGTGCCGGGCCGGGAACAGCGGGTATTCCGAGCCTAATGGTTCACAAACCGGGAGAACCACTGGATAAGTGGCATACATCGTTTTCTCGCCTGATGCTCCAAGCTGAAAGCCTTTGGGAGGCGGCCGGGAAGGTTGGTAAAAAGACGGTTCTGGTCAATTGGCCGGTCACCTTTCCACTGGGAGGGGTCAACGGTATCCAGTTGGCTGCATCTCTGAACCCTCCGTTCCGCTATTTTTACATGCCGCTGTGGGATATAGGGCCTTCAGCGATTTTCTCAACGAGTAATGAACGCTGCAATCAAGTTCCGGGTAGAGCCGTAAAGGTGTCCCTGGAATCGCAAACCGGCTGGACCCATGTTCCCAATCACACCGGTACCCCCCTAGAAATTGTCGTTGACGTTCCACCGACATATGCCAAAGGGCCACGCTACCATGTGCTGGTTCTCGACTCCATGGGAAATGGACCGGACCGGGTGATCATCTCACCCACTAAGAACGCGGCAGAGGCCGTGTCTGATCTAAAACCAGGTGAGCGCAGTAACTGGATCACCGAAAGGTTCATCGATTCAGAAGGAAAAGATCGCAAGGGCCGCTTCTATTTTCACCTGGTAAAGCTTGAGGATAGCAACACATTCAAGCTTTATCAGAGTGCCATAAATTCGGCCGATTCAATTACGGACCCGCCGGAACTGACCGAGGAACTGCTGGAAGCTGCCGGGCCCTATATCGAGGTCGACGATCCGTGGTCCTACATGGACGGATGGGTTGAATTGGATTTCTATCTCAACCAACTTACTGCGCAGAATGACTGGTGGGAAAAGGCTACCTGCTACGGGCTCAACAAAATCGACTGGGATATGGCCTTTAGCTGGGTAGGAACGATTGATCATATCCAACACGTTCTGTACGGTGGAATCGATCCGAGCTCCGTTCATTATAAGCCGCAAGAATCGCCGGAAATTCTGGAACATCATCGACGGGTGTATTCCGAGGTGGATGAGCGCATCGGGCGTATTCTTAAACAGGTAGACTTGGATGAAACTCTGATATGCTTAGTGTCCGACCATGGTTTTTCAAGCCTAGAGCGAAATCCCTATCTGAAACACCATTTGGCAAAGGCAGGGCTGCTTTCTTTCGATCTCGATACCAAAACGGGTAAGATGAAAATCGACTGGTCGAAGACCAAATGTTTCCCGCTGGAACCTTGTCATGCCCATATATTTGTGAATCTTAGAGGTCGCGATCCCAATGGAATTGTGGAGCCTCAGGACTATGAGGCGGTTCAGGAGGAAATCATTGACGCCCTGTTGGCCATCCGAGATCCGTTTACCGGTGAGCGGGTGGTGGCAACAGCTCTTCGCAAACAGGAAGCCGGAACCCTGGGAGTTGCTGAAAACCAAGGCTTCGATAGAATTGGCGATGTCCTCTTCGGATTAAAACCCCAGTACATGGCCAATCCTTTTGTATACCCGGTCGCCGTAAAGTATCGCGACGGAACAGAACGATACATACCCAATCCGGAGGAGTTCGAGCCCGCACAGCTTCATCGAAATTTTACCGGTGTTCATCTGGCTTTACCTTCGATAAAAGGGATGCATGCGGCTGTTGTTCTGGCGGGAAGCGGTGTTCCTCAGGTACGGCGGAAAAATCCGATCAATGTCATTGATCTGGCACCAACCTTGGCCTATCTGACCGGATCACCAATACCGAAAGATGCTGAAGGTAATATCTTGAAAGAAATGATTAAATGAAATTGTTCCTCTATTTGATTTACAAACTAATTTGATCGCTCTAGAGACCTCTTCATCTCGATATGAGATATGTTCTTTGCGTTTCATTTTATAGAACCAGAGTAAAGTGCGAAAGGAGCTCTTATGCAAAGGGTGTTATTGGATTACGGGGACACTCAGATGCCGGTGGAACTTCCCGATAACGCCGTCGTCGTACGCTACGGACAGACGTACACAGATCCGCCTGAGGTTGACCCCTATGAAGCGACAAAAAAGGCGCTCAGCAATCCCCTGGGCTTCCCGCCGTTGAGGGAGCTTGGCGGACCTGACAAAAGGGTGGTCATCGGCTTTCCGGATCGAGTCAAAGGCGGCGCACATGCCAACTGTCATCGGCGGGTAGCTATTCCACTTATTGTGGAGGAACTGCTCAAAGGCGGCACGAAATTAGAAAACATTGCATTGCTTTGCTGCATGGGACTTCACCGAAAAAACACGTTGGAGGAATGGTACTGGTATTTAGGAAAGGAGGTTGTTGATCAGTTCTGGCCGGATCGTTTGGTCAACCATGACGTTGAAGCTCCGGATTTGTGCGACTTTGGCACCGATGGTATGGGCAATGTCGTTCAATGCAATCGGATGATGGCTGAGTCGGATGTACCCATTGTCGTCGGTCACTGTGCCGGCAATCCATATGGAGGGTATAGCGGCGGATATAAAATGATTGTCACCGGTCTTTCCGGCTGGCAATCCATTGCTTCCCATCATGTTCCGGCAACGATGCATCGCAAGGATTGGCTTGGGGCATCCACCTCCTCATACATGCGGCTTCAATTCCAATCCATTGGCCAGGCGATGGAAAAAGCTATCGGTAAGAAGTTTTTTGCTGTAGACGCGGTTCTCGGCCAAAAATCTGAAGTACTGGAGGTTAAAGCGGGCGAACTGGGAGAGGTCGAAAAAGCCACCTGGCCGCTGGCTGATCAACGAACCAATGTCTACCTGGATATGAATGAACCCGCCGATATTCTCATATTCGGTCTGCCGCGCAATTTTCACTACGGTCCCGGTATGGGAACGAATCCGATTCTGATGAGCCTGGCGATTGGAGGCCAGCTTTCGCGCTGCTGGCACGCCTTTCGTGAGGGAGGCGCCATCATCGGGGCTTCTATATGTGACGGCTGGTTCAATCCGCACTGGTTTCCGTCTTACCGAGAAACCTACAATGCGTTACAGAAATATTGCACCGCCGCCGAGTTTCTCGCTTCAGACGACATCATGCAGATTGTGAACAATTACGATTATCGATATCACTATTCGAATGATTTCACCTATCATCCGTTTCATGCCATGTCAATGATCAGCGGCGGCAGCGCTCCCTTGTTATGGAGTTCGGCTGTGTTCATTGCCGGGGCAAAGGCACCCAGTTACGCGAGGGGCATGGGATTTATCCCCACCACAACATTCGAAGAAGCATTCGAGCGGGCCAAAAAAATAGTCGGGCCGAATCCTAAAATCCTTTGCACACCGGAGTGCTTCTCCGGAGGGGTGGCGGTACATCTTCATGCAAAAAAATAAAGAGGTAAGGAGATGGCTGCAGTCACATTAAGAAATGTGTCCAGAATTTTTGGGAAGACAATTGCGGTAGAAGATTTTTCTCTCTCTATTCAGGATGGAGAGTTCGTGGTTCTTGTCGGTCCATCGGGATGTGGAAAGAGCACGACGCTGAGGCTGATTGCTGGATTAGAAACGATTACGTCAGGCGAGATCTACATTGGTGATCGACTCGTCAATGACGTCCATCCCCGGGATCGGGATATCTCTATGGTTTTTCAGAATTACGCCCTGTACCCTCGGATGAGTGTGCACGAGAATATGAGCTTCAGCCTTAAGATGCGTAAAGTCCCAAAAAATGAAATCGATAAGATCGTCCGACAAGCGGCTGAACTTCTCCGGATTGATCAATTATTGGACAGGAAACCGGCACAGCTGTCCGGAGGGCAGCGTCAACGGGTAGCCCTCGGCCGCTCAATCGTCAGGGACCCTCAAGTTTTTCTCTTCGATGAACCGCTTTCAAATTTGGATGCGAAACTTCGTATTGCCATGAGGGCCGAATTGCTCGAACTGCATCAGAGATTAAAGACAACCATCGTTTATGTGACCCACGATCAATTAGAGGCCATGACGATGGGGGACCGAATCGTTGTTATGAACGAAGGTGTCATACAGCAAGTTGACACGCCGGATAATGTTTACAATCATCCAGTCAACATATTTGTGGCAGGCTTCATTGGCTCACCAGCGATGAATTTTGTTGATTGTAAAGTTATGCGCAAAAATGATGATCTCTATGTAGCTACAAAAGGGATGAGTCTCAAAATTCCTGACCAATATTCTACGGACGCTGAAAAATACTTAAACCGTGAGGCAAATCTTGGGATCCGACCAGAACATTTGACGGATTCCGCAAGCTGTCAAGACCCGGTTCCGGATTGGAGCTTTCGCGCAGTCGTGAGAGTTATCGAGAGTGCCGGCTCCGAAAAGCTTGTGCACATTCGCAATGGAGAAGATATGTTCGTAACACGTTTAGATCCTCACGTTCAGTTGAAAACTGGCGATGAGGTAGAATTTACAGCTCGAATGGATTCAGCGCATCTTTTTGACAAAGATACAAAGCAAACGATCTTCTAATAACCCGGAAAAATTGTGTGCTCGTACCGTTAGTCCTGTGTTAGCGTCGAAATAAAATCGTTACACGATTTTATCTAACGCGACGTTGTCACTCCCATGGCGAAAGCTTGAAAGATAGAGAAGCTGAAAGCGAATAGCTCTCGTGAGCACACAAAGCCCCGCAGGGACGAGATCCCTGCCTACCCGCTAACGGGGATCCCTGTCTGCCTCAGGCAGGTCCGTTTCACTGCGACAGGCAGGTCCGCTACGCTCCGACAAGCTACAGGGTATTTCGAAATTTTTGCTTCAGCTCTTAAGGGCTTCAGCACCGTACTTTCGCCTTAAAAAGGATCTTAACTTTTCATTTGAATTCATCCCGCGCTGCAAGCAGCGGGGAATTAAAATCTAAAACGAAAGAAAAAAGTTTCCCGTAAAATTGTTAGGTGATGAACTCGCGGAGCAATACATGGCAAAGATCACAATGGAGGAAATATCTAAGGTGGCCGGTGTTTCACTGGCCACGGTATCAAGAACCATCCATTCTCCCCATTTAGTTCGAAAAGAGACACGTGAACGCGTCAACCGGGTAATGGAGAAGGTGAATTATGTTTACAATGCGACGGCTGGAGATCTATCCAGGAGGCGCTCTTCCATAGTCGGCGTAATTATTCCGACAGCCGAGAGTTTGGTTTTTTCGACAACTCTTTTCGCCATCCAGGAAGCGGCTCAGAAGAACAACTTTTCGCTCATTACCGGTAGTAGCAAATATGACACCGAAACGGAACTTAGGCTTCTGCAACAATTCAAGGAGCGCCGATTGGCCGGTGTTATTCTTACGGGATTTGTATTCGGTCAAAAAAATTCAATAAAAGATTTGATTAAAAGCGGAATACCATGTGTTGTGGTCTGGGATAAATTGGATGATCCGGACTTGAGCTACGTTGGATTCGATAATTTCATGGCAACGTATTCCATGACCGAGTATCTAATAAGCCTCAAACATCGACGTATCGGACTGATTGTCGGACCCTATACAAAAGTTGAACGAGTCAAAAAACGTCTGGACGGTTTTAAAGCTGCTCTTGACAAACACAACATTCCCTATGATCTATCACTGGTTATTGAGAAGGAACCCACGCTTGTTGATGGAAAAGAAGCCATGAGCAGGCTTCTATCCTTAGCGGCTAGACCGACTGCCGTGCTTGCGGCCAGCGACACGTTGGCACTTGGCGCTCTGGCAGCAGCCCGCGATATGGGGGTCCGCATACCAGAAGATGTTTCGCTGGCCGGCTTTGATGACATTGAGGTCGCCAGCTATTCTAATCCGCCCCTTACAACCGTCAGAGTCCCGGCTTATAATATTGGAAAAATCGCTTTCAAAATTCTCCTAGACATGACGAATAGCAATAACAATATGGTTCAACAATATTGCCTTGATACAAGTCTTATTATCAGGGGTTCTTGCCGGGAATTAGAGTAGATCACTACCCGGATAAACCGTAGAAGTGAGCTAAAATGATCTAGAGTTTGAAGTGCCCAAAGTTGCGGTGTCGTTTCACGAATAACTGATAACAATGAACTCCTAAACGAGCGTTTTGAGCTCTATTAGGATATCGATTTGCGGAGGCATTTTTCATGGAGAACATCGGTGTCGTAGGAACCGGGGTAATGGGGTTTACGGTTTGTGAAAAAATCCTTAAAGCGGGTCACCCTTTAGTGGTCTATGATGTCAATACCAAAGCAGCAGAAAGAGCTGTAAATCTCGGTGCAATTGTGGGCGGTTCATTAGCTGAGGTCGCAAACAAGTCAATGATCACTCTATTGTTTTTGCCGGGTCCAAAAGAAGTCATAGAATGTATAGCTTCTGAGGACGGGTTACTTTCAGCTGCACAGGCCGGTTCCGTCATCGTTGATATGGGCACGACGGATCCGGAGACGTCGGAGCGGATGGCTGAAAAAGCGCTGCAAAGACGTATCGGATACTTAGATGCGCCAATTTTAGGCCGTCCCATCACAGTGGGAAACTGGACACTGCCTGTCGGCGGAGAAAAAGAACATGTTGATCGCTGCAGACCGATATTCGAACTTTTTGCGGCCAATATTTATCATGTCGGCCCTGTCGGCACAGGAAACAAAATAAAGCTGTTGAATCAGCTGATGTTCGGGGCCATAAACGCGATGACCGCTGAAATGATGGCCATTGCCGAAAAGATTGGCATTTCTCCTAAACTTCTCTACAACACTATCACTGCCAGCCAGGCTGGTACGGTAAGCAACCTTTTCAAGGAATTGGGGGGAAGAATTGCCGAAGAAAACTACGATGATCCAACCTTTACAATTAATCTTCTTGTAAAAGATATCAAGCTTGCCGTTCAAATGGCGAAAAATGGCCAAGCGCCACCGATTCTTGCCCAGACCATTGAACTTATCAATGAGATTTCACAGGCTCAAGGCTTGGGTAACAAAGATACATCCATCATGTGGAAGAGTTTTGAAAAGGTCTGGCAAACCCATGATCATATGTCTGGATCATCACGGTGACCCTTGTCTGGGAATGACAAAGAATCTACTAGCGTCTTTCTATACCGTTTCGAAACATACGCATGTATTTTCTTGAGCTGCCAATGTAAAACAGGAATAGGAGGTCCATGTGTTTGCCGTTTTGTTAAGACAATGGAGCTCTTAAATGCAAAATAACCTTGAGACGCCTGACCCTGTCGTCATCGGTGGGGTCGGGGGCAGCGGTACACGCGTGGTTGCCGAAA
>JASFTQ010000026.1:0-23881 GCA_050053515.1 Desulfobacterales bacterium
AGCGAGCTGCAAATTGTGCAGGGGTTGTCCTTGAAAATCCACTCGTATTCCTTCTCGGTGTAAAGCTTCCATTTAAATTCGTCATTTTTGAACAAATCGTCAAAGAAGTGCCGTCTATAGGCTTTGGGAATCATCAAAATCGGGTTATCATGGCTGGGACAGGGCACTTCGATATATTCTCCGCTGGCATGCAGCTCACTCTGGGCTTTGATAATTTCGAGCTGATCCCGGTTCGGAAGATCTTGCAGCTGGAGTAAACTCTCCAGAATGGGCATGGTTTGACTATCGGCGTGGTCGCCCAAGCCTTTTCGATCCAAACGCCACAAGATTTCATATCTCAACCCCGCTTCGGTGTTGGCGAATTCTTCGAATTTTTTGAGCATATTATTCAGAAAAGTGCTCTTGCCGCAGCCGTGCGGGCCTTTGAAAATGTAGATTTTGTTCTGCTGGGCTCCCCGTTTCATGGATTCAACCAGATTGATCAACCGATTGGCAAAGAGCCGGTCAGCAAAAAAGGGGTGGTCCGCGCCTTCGATGAAGAGCTTGCTGCAATCATAACAGACGTAACTGATGGACTGCGGATCATCCGGATATTCATCAAAACCCTCGCCGACATATGTCTGAATCATGTCATGCAACAGCTGGAATACATTGCGCATCACAACGGTGGGTCGGGCGGATAGTTCACCCAGGAATTCGGCAAAAGATAAAGAGTCCCGTTGCTCCCGCTCACTCATCGTGCGGTTGAGATTATCCATGGCCTTTTGGATGCTGTCCTCGGAGATTTCCAACGGCTCACCGTTGCCTGCTGACAAACCGTCAGCCTCGGGAATCTTCTGCAAAAAACTGGAGATATCTTTGTTGCTCAATTTAATTACCTCTCTGCCGGTTGTTACTCAAAAATATTGAAGCAACAACCCGGCATCTTGCCGTGCCGTCAACGGCCAGACCGCGCCCAGCACGGGATGGTAGTCTTTCTCCGCTATAGGCGGAGAGCGCCAAAAGCAGGTAAGTGCTTTACACGGCGCACTTGCAACCGGGTGTAGGACAAACGGTTTGTAGGGCAAGAAAAAAATACCCCGCCCCCTGAATTATTTAATCACTTCCCGGGAGAGCTTGCGGTCTTTCATAGTATACAACACCCGTTCCCATTTAATTTCCGTTTTTAACGGTTCATCTTTGACCATCCTGGGGATCTTACCCGTAAAAACACCGACCTGTTGGGGTGCTACCTTGACAATTTCACTGGTCTCGAGCTGGACCGGTGCCCCCCAGAGGTATTCCATGCCCATCATGGTGTTGGCGATATATTCCTTCACCAGCGGTTTGCCCTCGAAATAATGAACAAGATACAAATGGTTGTTTTTGGCCCTTGCGGGATCCAGTTCAATGTGGGGGGGATGATAGAGGGTTTCCAGCAGCATTTGGCGATAATCTTGTGCCTTCCGGCTCTTGACATAGTATTCCCATACCATACGGTCCTTGTTTAACCGTTTTCCGGTGACAAAAAGATTGTTGCGGGTAACAAAATCCTGATCTACGAAGGTGTTGACAAAAGTGAAATCACAGAAGTTTTCGCGGACGTCAAAAATAAATTCCTGCCCCCGGCCTGTGCCGGAGTCAAAGTTTTTCCGCTGGTCAACATCCACTAATCGGTTGAATGCAAAAGAATATTTGCCCTTATCGCCAAGTTCTTCAATGTAATCAAACAGTCGCATCCCCAAGGCATACGGATTGAGGCCCACGCGCGGCAGGGAGGTAACTCCTGCATGGGTGCGGGCAAAATCCACCTCGTGCCCTTTAATGCGATCGTCCTGCAGAAAAAGCTTTTCATGCCAATAACTGGCCCAGCCCTCATTCATGATTTTAGTCCGGATTTGCGGCTGGAGGAATACGGAGGTTTTCCGGACAACCTCCATCACCGCCTTCATCCAGGTGTTTTCTTCTTTCTTCAAAAATTCCGAGTTTTCGATCAAATGCTGGATCAGATCCAGCTGCAGTTTAGATTTTTCTTTGAGGCTTTTCTGATACAAGGCTTCAAACTCGGGATGCTTTTTGGTCACCTCAGAAAAGAAAGCCTTTTCGCCGCGGTTTCCCCCTGTTTTTATGCATTCATTGTATCTCTCGATTTCTTTTATGTATTCGGTCACTTTAAACTTCTTGACGGATTGGAGAAAAACGTCAAAGTAAAAATCCAGTCGTTTGGATCGATTCTCCAATTTCGGGCGATTCAAGTTAGAAAGCTCGCGATGGTAACCGACCAAATTGTCGATGCCGCGCGTGAATTCAATGACATAATCCACCCACCGACCTTTTTCGGACCGGTAATTTGCAATCAAGCGTTTATCCGACAGAGCCTGACCTGTGAAATCGTAGTCCCAGGTATGGCGAAAAAATAGATTGTTTTGGAAAAAATCGATGTGGGCCAGAACGTGGTAAAAAATCATCACGTTCATCCAGTCCGGGTTGTTGTCGTTATAAAAAGAAATTGCCGGGCGCGTGTTAATGACGGTTTCATAGGGGTTGTTGGGATAAAGTTCGTAGCGCCCCTGTTCCTTGAGAACCTCAACATCATGAACCCAGTAGTCATATAGTGTCGGGATCATCACCTTGGGAGAGAGTTCCAACAAATCCCGGTTGGTTACGATATATTCCAGGGTCTCATCTTCGAAATGCAACCCGGCTTTCAGGGCTCTTTGCTTGCAACCCTCCATAATTTCTTTGGTGTGCTGGCCGATGAGTTCCACGGTCTTTCCTTAACGTCATCCGTCTCTGAATTTCCCGATCCGGCTAATACCCAAACGATAATGTTGCATGTTACGCGTTACGAGTTGCTGGTTATACGGGTGTATCTTTGAAAAATCGGTGGTGCCAACACGTAAGCCGCACCCCGTAACCCGCAACGTTTTTTATTCCGATATCAACTTCTTGATGCCTTCGATCAGCCGGGGCTCGTCTGCGTCTTCCTGCATAACATCAAGTCGGAGCAAATCGTATTTTTCAGTTAATAGGCCCGATTTTTTCAAATATTTTTCAACTTCACTGTTGTGACCCGATCCGCTGGCGTGCTCGGCAATGGTAATCCCCACACGATTGGCATACACGAGCATATTCTTCAGTTCCGGTATGGATTCCTTGCCGTCCGTGTCCCAGTCGTCACCGTCTGTTCCATGAAAGATATAAATGTTGTAATCCTGAACAAGATTTTCTTTTTCTACGATTTCATTTACCATACGGTAAGCGGATGCAACCTGGGTGCCGCCGGCAACTTTGGAATTATAGTAGGTGTAAAAATCCGAAACCTCTTTGGCTTCCGTGTCATGTAAAATAAAACGCGTTTCTACCTGCATTTCATATTGGTACAATAGCCAACTGTAAATCAATACGTGCTGGGCGACCACAAGTTGTGTTGATTTGCCCTCCATGGAGCCGGAATAATCCCTCAGAAAAAATACCATGGCTTGAGACTCATAGTCTTTTTCACGAGAAAGAACCCGATAAATCTTATCCTCGGGTGAAATCAAAAAACCACTGGGATCGATGTCGCTTATGTCCGGTACCCTCCCGAGGTGGATGTTGGTTTCCAAAATTTTACGCAGGGTGGCTTTTTTATCCAGAATCTGTCCGAAGCCACGATGTTTGTCGGTCAATTCATAAGTATAGCGGGTCAAGGATCTTTTTTTGCCTTTATCTTTCAGGTTGGGCAGCTCAAATTTTTCGGTCAATATTCTACCCAAATCGTAAGCGCTGGACTCCAGTTCGTGAACCCCTCCTTCACCTTCACCCGGGCCGGTGCCGGTCCCATTCTGATCTCGAACGGGCTGTTCGCCGATAACCTCGCCTTCCTCACCCTGACCGGTACCGCCGGTCGGTCGTTCTTCTTGCGAGGTTTTGAAAGACGGATCATGAATAAATTTTTCTTCCACGGTGGAGGGGACAACCACGACTTTATCCTTGCCGCTCTTGCCGGGTTTGATGAGTCGGCCGACGTTTATCTTCCGGGGAAATCCATCTTTTTCGCGTTGTTTGTCGCGTTCAAGCAATTCATCGATGGAGCGCAGGGTGATGTTATAGCTTCTTTCGAGGGCTGTCATCGCCTGCAGATTAATGAGATCGCTGTAGGCATAAACCGATTCGCCGACGCGGAATAATGACTCCCTCCCGATACCCCCCGAACTATGAGACGGCTGCGCAAGATCGTGGGAGCGTTCATCGTGCAGCTCTGCAAGGATGTGGTCCTCCTGTTCAGGAGTAAGCCCTCTTTTTTTAATTGAAGCATAAAGATTTGAGCGTTTCTTATCCATGTCGATCATTCGGGCTTAAGAGTTGCAAATTGGACCTTTATGGCTGGCAATAATGGATTTGTTTCCATATTGAAACGAGTCTTTGAATTAAATTACCAGAGCGTTTTAAAATTGACGGTTTTCAATTCGGAAATGAGAATTTTTGCGCAAGGTCAAGGAAATCAAAGAATTGCACGGAGGCATACTGGAGTACGCCGCACACGCAATTCTGCAGATTGACGCAGCCTGCCCGCCATCGCGAGCCGCTCAGGCGAGGCGGGCGGGAGATTGCGCAAAAAAGCCATTTCTGGATGAAAACTGGTTAGTTTTCGTCCTCTTGGGTGCAAAAGTACTCAATTGTCTTCTGCGCGCAGGTTTTACAGTAATTGAGCTTGCTCAGCATGGTCTCCACCATGCGATCATATAGCTTCTGGTTTTCTTCATTGGTGCGATTGGCCAAAGCGCCGATAAGGCTGCCGGCGCCGGCAATATCGGATTTAAGGCGGACATCGGTTACCGCCTTGACCAACTCCAGGTTGTCCATAAAATCATAATCGGGATCCACTGAAATTTTTTGACCATATATTTTCCGGATGGAGGTTCTGAAAGTCTCGCGTTGTTCAGCTGTTTTTAAACCGAGCCGCTCTTCGACACTGTTAATAAATCGTTCGTCAATTTTAAGTGCCTTGAGTTCCCCGGTCTGAGGATCTTTGTATTTCCACATTTTGTCGACACCCACGTTTTCGGCATCGATGCCGATGATCATGTTCACATAATTCATGACATCTTTGCGGATCGCCAGGGGTTCGTCCATGTAAGCGTTAAACATTTCGGTCATAATCCGTTCGCGGTACAAGCCTTTAGCGGTTTTGAGATCCTCTAGATATTTGGTCCTGTCATTGGCATCGGTCACATAGTCCAGTATGACCCGTTCAATGGCCTTGAAGATATCATAGGCAAACATACATTGGCCCTCGTTGGTTTCAGAGCTTTCCATCAGAAGTTGAATGGCGCGGCCTAAGTTGCGCTGCCCCATGCCTTTTTGACCAAAGCGATTGATGATTTCCGGATCCTGGTTAAGGGTATCGATGACTTCAGCCAGGGTTTTGATGCTTTTCTCTCCGGCGACTTCTCCGGCGGCCAGTTTCATGGTTTCCACAGGGGTCAGCTTTTCGGAACGGGGAAGGCGGGTTAAGACAGATGCAACCGAGGCTGCATAGTTTAAATTCGGGTCCTGATGGAGGTATTCCCGATTGAGAGTGGTGCGGGTTTCGCTTCCGATGGCATAGATGGTAAGATCCCTTTGCAATTTGTAGTTTGTATTGTGCGAAACATAGCAGATGCGACAACGGTCGACAATCGGCGCTTCTTCCTTTTCGGCCAGAAATCGGTGGAATTCCTGGTTATTGCTGGTAGCAACGATCAGGGTATCGATCGGCCATTTATAACCGTCGATTTCAATATTGCGGTTTTGAATGACACCGAGGTAGACCTGCACCAGATCTTTTTTATTTTTGTAAATTTCGTCGCAAAAATGAATACCGCCACCCGCAACCCGGGCCAATGCTCCGCGCCTTAGATCAAACCGGTAAGGGTTATTGGTGTCCGTAATATGCAACAACCGTTGAATGGATTCTTCGCCCAATAGATCAACCGCTGAAGAGGTGATTTTGTCTTTGGCCGGGTATTTCCCGGTTACGGTCCCCAGACTTTCAGTCAACGGAACCGGCATGATATCAATGTGTTGAAGCATCTTTTCAATGTCGCCACCGGTGAGATTTCGAATATCATTCAAGATATAGCCACTGCAGGCACCCAAGGGACGATAGTTATCGTAGAGTTTTTCAATTTCATCGTCCGAAAACCCCACCAGCTTTGCCAAATTGGTTTTACTTTCATCAGGATCTTCAAAAAGATTCATGGCCAGAACCATGGGATCTTCATACGTTTGTGATTCGATGGTGTTGATTTTTCCATAGTTGCCCAATTTATCCAGACTGTTGAACCTGAAGGTGTATTTACGGTTTTGTTCCTGGCTGAGAAAATTGCGATATTTGGCGCATAGGTAATCAACAAAAAAGGTTTTACCGTTTCCCGGTTCGCCCACTAAAACAAAGGCCATTTCAGACGAAGATCCCCCCTCGGCGGCATCCTTTACATAAGAGACAAAACTGTTGATCTCATCGTACATGCCGATGATGTGTTTTCTACCATCACGAAAGATGCTGAAATCGTATGTGGTCTTGCCGTTTACCACGACCTTCTCAATATTACTTTCCAAAATCATTCTCGCTACACCTTTAAAGGCATTTTCAAAACCGCGTTTACCTTCCTTTACTTCAGCCAGATGATGTTGAAGGGTCGTATTATTGATTTTAACCATTTTGCCTCCCACTTTTATTGTGATTATGCGGTATCCCGGAGATGATGTTGTTTACTTGGTCTTTATTGGAATTACTAGCCCCATTGGTTGTTATATTTATGCTGCAGCGAAAAAGCAGGTCCCTTGACGAAGTAGACGAAGAAATACGAAAATCCTTACAGCGAGATGGTGTCTGGAGGGCGTTGCCGGAACTGCACTGATAGGCCCTGTAAGCGATTTAATCAAAGATCTACATCGTATTATACCTATAAGTTTAATCATAAAAAGGGACCGAATCAATAAGAAATCTTTGGTGTGAAACGTTTTCTCAATACCGGCGATCAGCTTAACCGTTTGTAGTTTATACAAATTTGAATATTGTCAGCCACCCAGGAAAATGAAAGCTCCCTGATCGTCGCAAAAACGAGCCAACGCCAAGAACGTCTGTGAGTATCATTGTAACAAAACCAAGCATAAAAGAAAAGTCCAAAATAATTACAATGCCTTGAATATATTAATAATATTAATTTAACCGCGGACTTTTTTGACGAGCAACAGCGTGTTACCGGTGACGCTCAGGCTGCTGAGAAGCATGGCCGTCACCGCCACCAGGGGGGTTAGCAAGCCGGTCATGGCGATGGGAATACTCAAAATATTATAGATCAATGAGCACACAAGGTTCTGATTGACTTTGCGGTTGACCCTTTTAGCAAGATCCAGGAAGTCTATAATCTGATATAAATCAGCCCGCATCAGGGTCAAATCCGCCACTTCTTTTCCCAGATGACTTCCGGAATGAACCGCGATGGCCAGATCCGCCTTGGCCAGTGCGGGGGCGTCATTAACACCATCACCGACCATCGCAACTCTATGTCCTTTCAGCCGAAGTTCTTCCACAAATTTAGCCTTATCAAGCGGAAGCATAGCGCCATGAGCGAATTTAACGCCCACCTTCCGCCCGATGTCCCTGGTGGTTTTCTCTCCATCACCGGAGACCACGGCAAAGGAGTAACCCCGGGCCTGCAGCTTTTTCAGCATCACCGCGGCATGCTGCCGGATGGTATCTCCAAAAATAAAAACAGCGGCTAGCCGGGCGTCACAACTCATATACACCAGAGACGGCTCGCTAGCAGATAGGCGGTCGTCCAATTGGAAGTTATGGTCGAATGCCGCTATTTCTTCAGCCAGAAAATTTTTTGAGCCGATTTTAACCTCTGTTTTATCGACCCAGCCGGACACGCCATTTTCATGGACGGTGATATTCTCTATTTTATACGGTTGGATTCCTTTTTTTGAAGCCCGCTGTTTTATCTCTATGGCGACATAATGATCGGCGTCTCTTTCAAGTGCCGCAGCCAGGGCCAATGCCTGTGATTCCTCGAGTTGATTGAATGTGACGATGTCAATCAACTCCCACTGACCCTGCGTGATGGTGCCGGTCTTGTCGAAAACAAACGAATTTAACAGCTGAGCCTGTTCAAACGCCGAAAAATCCCTGACGAGTATGCCTATCCTTCCGGCGACGGCAATGCCGGCCACCCGCGCCAACGGAATGGCAACCCCCAGGGCGCAGGGGCATGAAATTACCATTACGGTAACGGCCCGGACCATGGATTGAGCCAGGGATAGGCCCACAAAATAGCAAATCAAACCCGTGCCTGAGGCCAGGATGAGAATGCCGGGAACAAACCAACGAAGGAGCCGGTCGGTTTTTCCCTCCAGCGCTGTTTTTTGCCCGAGGGCCCTCTCCATAATCCGAATCATCTGGCCCAGGGTTGAGGCCTCACCAACCCCTTCGGCCTTGATTTTGAAAGTTCCCCGAATGACCCGGGTCCCGCTTCTCAGGCGGTCTCCCGGCTTCTTGGCAATGGGGGTCGCCTCACCGGTTAGCGAGGCCTCATCCACCGTGCCGTTACCGTCTATAATGAGACCGTCGGCAGAAACGATTTCGTCACCTTGAACCCAAAAGACATCCCCCGGACGCAAATATCCCACGCCAACATAGCGGCCTTCCGGATGGGTCGCCGTAACGATCTTGACTTTGGTCGGTTGGAGAGAAAAAAAGTTTTCCAGATCTTGTTGAATTTTATTCTTGGCTCCCCGCTCGAGAATTTTTCCCAAAAGAACCAGGGTGATCAGCATCGCAGCCGTATCAAAATACAGGTGGATATCTCCAGACAAGATATTGAAAACGCTATAGATATAAGCGCTTAGAGCGCCAACCGCAATCAGGGTCTCCATGCTGGCTGCGGCGGATTTGAATCCGGCAAACGCTCTTTTAAAAATAGTCTGACCGCCATAAAACAATACAATACTGGCCATGAAGAATATCGGCCAGGAAATTTTAAATTTCGTGTCCGGGGCTAATTTGGTGAAGAATCCGGAATATAGGGCAAAAGAAAGCATCATGATGTTTATCGTGAGAAAGGCTGAGATGGCAAAACGAATAAACGCCACCCTTTTCTCTTGAGTGCTCTTTTCTCCCGGAAAAGCGGCTTTATACCCCAAATCCTCAACCATATATACGATTCTATCCGGTGAAATCCGGACAGGATCATATGTGCAATACAATCGATCCGTCGAAAAACTGCAGGAGGTACCCAGGATTCCGGGATGGCGTCTGAGGGTCTCATCAATGACCCAGGCGCATGCCGGACACCACATGTTACTTACTCTGAGCTGCAGACCTAAAGCGGCGGTCTCTGAGAGATGTTGATTTTGTGTCTCTTTCGTGATTTTTTTTGATGGGAGTTCGCCTGGATCGGGACCCTTCGATGGTTGCGGCCGGTTGTGGCGGGCCAGATCCGACTCGGATCTGGGAATAATACCTAGCGCCTGGCATTTCTTGAATAGTTCGGTCTCCCTGAATGCCGCCGGATCGTCAGCATGGGCAGATTCCGACAGCATGTGAAAAACCTGTTGGCATCCCACACAACAAAATCGATAAGATTTACCTGAAATTTTGGAGTGTATTTGGTCGGAATGAAGCGGAAGCTTGCAAAGATCGCAGGCTTCGGAGGTAGCTTTCACCATGAGCTCATTTACGCGTGCCAAGCGACTTGAGGTAGGCAACAATCCGCCAGCGCTCATTGATGCTGATGGTCGTAGCCAGTGCCGGTTGACGGGTACCCTGAACACCGTAACTAATAGATTTAAAGATCGCCCCATCCGATTTGGACTGAACTTCACTGCTTCTCAAATCGATAGGGAGGGGATGAAAACTCTGGCCGACGGTGCCGTTGCCATCGTGGTTGGGGCCATGGCATTGGGCACAAAAAATAAAATAACCCGCTTTGCCTGCTTGAATAACTCCGGGATCATTCAGAGGATGGGGTGGCAGCAGTTTATCATTTTTTGCGGCGCGCAACAGCGCCTCCCCCCCTCTGACGGGTACCAGCCCCTCTTCCATGATTAGCAGGGGTTGTTCGTGCTCCTTGACGGCGGGTGTCTCACGCATGCGTCCGTATCTGAAATTGTTATCGTAAAAGATCAGACTCTGATACGCGATAAAAACGATCGCAGCCGCCGCAAACAGAAACAGTATCACTTTCCTCATTGATTCACCTTCATCGCCCGGTCGGGTGGTGGATACAGACGTTTATCATCTGTTTCTGCCGGCTGGGGATAATCCGTCTTTTCACCCTTAACATGTTGCGGAAAAGGCAGCGGTTGGTAAATCGCATAGGGGGATTCCCCCGGGACGTCTGGCACCGGACGATAATCCCAATCGGGTTGGCCACGATCGCCGATAATAAAATAAGAAAGCCCGCCCTGCACCAGCACAATCAACACAAGCAGGATGATAATCAGCCACGTTTTAACCGCTAAATTTTGTTGTCCTGGTTGAACCATTATATTTTAACTCCTGAAAATCCAATGAAAACAACAATATAATACAGGGACCAGAGGACCGTGCCGCCAATGATCAAATAAAGAACCAAAGGAAAAGGAGCGTTTCTGCCTTCGATCCCGCCGGGATATGCCTCGACAATCCTTTTTTTGCGCTCCTCTGAATCTTTGCGGTGAATATGGATATACGCCAACCCCACCGTGAACAGCACGACAAATGCAAGAGACGGAAAAACGTACAGTACGAAATGTTGAAAGTTTCTCAATTCAAAAAAATGCAATTTAAAGGCCTTTTCATTGTTGCCAACGTAAATTCTGGGTTACCGGATTTATGGATATCCCCCCATAGCGTGTCGCATCCGCTGATGTTATATTAATTTGGCGCACATGACGGTCACCGCCAGACCGATGGCGGTTGCTAGAAGGCCGCAACCGGCCAGAAAAAATAATGCATACGTTTCAATTCGCTTCAGCATCGGCAATTTCGTTGAAGCGGATCGAATCACACCGTCTTCCAGGGGCAGAAAACGGGCTCTCTGCTGATCATTGAATTGACCGTTGTCAAGCGCCCAGTAAAAAACCAACAAACTGACCGCAAAACCGACAACCATATAGGCGATGAAAAAAGGGAAATACATTTTAACATCCGTTACGCGTTAGGTGTTGCGTATTATTTGCTCCTGAATTCTTTATATGAAATCCGTAAGTCTTAACCCGGGTCCCGCAATTCGAAACCCGCAAGCCGATTAAGGCTCCCAGGCGGCGTCAATGCCCCGGGGTTCGGTGTTGGCGTCACTTTGATTGATAAAATATACCGCTACGTAGTCGCCGACCTCCCAGATTTTTTGCGACTCAAGCTCCCGTTTGAAATAGGGCATCGCCGTGCCGGTAATGCCGTTCATCAGCTGATAATAGATGATGCCGCCGGATATTTCTCTGCCCTTGAGAATGGTGAAATTCAACGGTGGCGGGTAAATCCAGGGTTGGGCCGGTCCCATGCCGTCACCGATGGGCCCGTGGCAGCCGATACAAAAATCCTGATAGATCTTTTGTCCCCTTTGCAGTCCGGCCGGGGTTGTCGGATAAGGGTTGGGAATTTTGCGCCAACCTTCGGGCACCTGCTCCGCCATCCAATTTACGTTGAAATCGGGTCCGGCCTCATAGGCCTTGATGGCTTCTTGTTTCCAATAGCGTTGTCGCTGCATCCGTCGATCGGCCTGTTTAAAACCCAGGCTCTGAATGTAGCGGGTCAGTGTATTGATTTGTTGCAGGCCCAGCCAGCGAAATGGCGGCATGATTGAATTGGGCCGGGTGTAACGGGGATTGATAAAATGGGCAATATGCCAGTCATCGGGGTGCTCACCACCCTCCTGGGAAAGATCCACGCCGGTACGTTGGGACCCCAGCAGAATCGGTTTATCCCCCACATAGTCTCCGGACTGAGCAATTCTCTCGGCGCCGTGTCCCCAATCAATGGCGCGAATCGACTGGCTGTGGCAATAAACACATCCGTTTTGAATATAAATGGCTCGGCCGGCCGCTTCAACCGGCAAGCGGGGTCGGTAAATTTCAGAGGGGGTCATATCACTCTGGGTGTAGGGCCAGTAAACCATGACAAAAACCACTGCCGCCAGAATAGTTATGATTCCGACCAAAATTGTAGCCGGGGTCATTCTCATGATGCTGCTCCATGATTGAAATACAGTGACCGTATAACATTATACAGGCCGATGTAAGCGCCAACGAAAATGGTCACCCCTAACATTGCTCGGGCCACATAATAGGGATGGATTTCGGACAACACCCGGTAGACGGTTTCACCGTTGATCCAGGCCTGTCCCTGGATCAGGCCCGCGATTGTAAGCACAATAGCAAACCCCGTAATTCCGATAAGAACCAGCCAATACTGCAGATCGGCCAAAAATTTGCTGTACAGCGGTTTGCCGGTAATCTTGGGCAGAATATAATAGATCCCACCCAAAGCGGTGATACCGGCAAATCCCAAAACACCGATATGGGCGTGACCCACCACCCAGTTGTTGAAGTGGGTCACCCGTTGTACGATCGGCAAAGACATCATCGAGCCTTGGATATTGACAAAGAAATAGTAAATGGTCCCGGTAAAGACAAACTTGGCGCCGATGTCGGCATGAATTTCTCCGAGCTTGCCCCTTGCGGTGTACCAGATGTTGATCAAAAAAACCATAACCGGTATCACCATCGCCACACTATCCACGATTGCAATCGTCTTCAGATAGGTGGGAACCGGAACCTGAAGCAGGTGATGGGTCCCGATGTGCGTGTAGACAACAATGAGAGACCAGAAACCGATCAACGACAGTGTATGGCTATACAGGGGGCTTTGGGTGGCTCGGGGAATTACGTAGTACGCCACCGCCAGACCCATGGGGGTCAAAAGCAGCCCAAATACATTGTGCCCATAGAACCACAGGAGGATGGCGTCCGGTATACCCAACAATGCCCCGGTGCTTGGCTGCCAGATAACGTTGCCAAGGGAGAAAGTAATAGCGGTCAAGACAACGGCTGCCGTAACATACCATACGGAGACATACAGAATTTTTTCCTCCCGCTGCCGGATGGTCATAATCAGGTTGAATATGACCAACGCAAAGAGAATCACAATCAGCATGTCCACCGGCCAGGGCATTTCGGCGTACTCCCGCCCCTGGGAATACCCGAGACCCAGACTGATGATAACGAGGGGTACGGTGATGTTCCATAGTATGGCGGTGATTACACCAAGCTTTTCACTGTACAAATCTGTTCGCAGCAGTCTCGGCACGTAGTAGAAAGCAGCCGCCAGGAAGCCCGGGGTAACAAAACCAAACAGCACTAAATTCACATGCACCGGACGCGCTTTGCCGAAATGGATAAATCCGACGTTCGCCATAAAATCCGGGGCAATCAGATAACCCGCACCGATCATGCCAAATGACACTGCCCCGCTGAACCATACTGCCGATGTCAGACAAAAAGCTTTCGCCGTTTGAAAGCGCTGCGGGTTCTGTCCGGCATTTGAAGACATAAAAACGATTATCCTTTATAAATGATTTTAACAATGGCCGGTCTAGCTGTGACACGCCAGCCAGCAATCCAAATTGGCCCCTTTTTCCTTATGACATTCGTAACAGACTCCCATCCGCCAAATTTTGCGCGAGAGCCGGTGCTCGTTCTCGACTTTGCCATGACAAGTTTCACAGGCAATGTTGCTGTTGATGTGTCGCTGATGGTTAAACAGCACGTGCTCTGCCACATAGTTGATCTCAATCCAGGGCGTGGGGGTTTTGGTGTTATAATACATATGTTCCTTTTTAATCCAGGGATGATTGGCGATGATATATTTATGACAGTAAAGACATTTTTCCACCGCCGGCAGCCCCGGATGATTCGAGTAGTCGACGTAGGGATGGCAAAATCGGCACTGGATCTGCTTAACCCCACTGTGCACCGCGTGGCTGAACGGAATCGGCTGTTGCGGTCCGATCCGGCTGGCCGGTGAGGCGTAATAGAAATAAACAAAAGCGGCGATGAAAAACAAACTGCCGATAGTCAGCATTATGGGCGTAATGTTCTTTCTCAACGTTCGGGTTACCTTTTTTAATTACCCGCATTGACCCGGGCCAACTCGGGAAACAGGTTCAAAAAATAAATCACCACAAAAGCCAGAAGCCCTAAAAATCCGAGCGAAATGAAACCGTCCAAAAAGCTCAGCGGAATGCCGGTCACGCCATGACTTAGCGCCGGCCCGAGCAATAAAAGGTGCTCAAACCAAATGCCGATGATAATTACGGAACAAATCACCATCATGAAAATCGGCCGGGTTTTGATTTTTTTATTCAGCAAAATAAAAAACGGTAAAATGAAACACACGATAAATACCACCCAGGACAGTGAATTCCAGGGGGGTAGCATGACCCGTTCAATGACATAGTTGGCCTCTTCCGGAATGTTGCCATACCAGATAACCACCAGCTGGACGTAGAAAAAATCCGCCCACAAAAGACAAAAGGCAAAAAATAGTTTTCCGATGTCGTGAAAATGCGAGGATGTAAGGCCTGAATCGGTTCCACGATTCAGGTAATATATGGATGCCAGAATGATGATACCCCCCAATCCCACATAAAACGCTTTTACGAAGGTGTAGGCGCCAAAGAGGGTGGAAATCCAGTGGGGGTCCATGCTCATGACCAGGTCATATCCGATGAGGCACAAGACCAGGGCAAAGGCCAGAATGTAAAATCCCCCCAGAAAGGTCAGCTTGTTTTTCAAAGCCGCGGGATCCTGGGCCTGCCGGGACCACCGCTTTTGTAAAAATGCCCGCAGCCATCCTTCGGATTGACGGGAGTCGAATTTCAGCCGCAAGGCATTATAAAGATACACCAAACCCAAACCATAAAGGATTAACAACCCAAAACAATCCCGGGTAAACAGAAACGGCACGTTCAGCCAGGCTTCTTTGCCGTGCAGATCCTCATTCACCCACGGGAAGATGTGGGCGTGACCCAGAAAAAGAAGCAGAAACAAAACGAAGGAAAGCGGGAAAAAGATCGCAAATGACTCGGCCAGACCCGATAGAGGACCGCTCCACCGGGCCTTGGTGATGTGGGTAACCGCCGAAAAAACGACAGCGCCCTGGGCGATCGCCGACCACAGTAAAAAATTGATAAGATAAGTTTGCCAGGCTCTGGCGGGATGACTTCCGCCAATCCCGTAAACAAATGCCGCCAGCCCGATAAAGATCATAGCAGTAAAAATCCAAAAAAATGATTTTTGGGGGAGGATTGTTTTATTTTCAATTTCCTGTGCCATAACCACCTGAGCCTTATTTTGACACGTTTAGGGGTTGATCGGGCAGCTGAATCCCAGCGCGGGTCACTCAAAGACCGTTACCTGTCCGCCCCGGTTTTGAAAAAATTTGGAAAGATTTTCCTGCTGGTCCATATTACAGGTTGCCAAAACCCCGAAATGATCCGCGGAACAGCGGGGATCATAATGGTTGAGCCCCTTAAAACTGGGCAAACCGCCCAACGTGAGCAATCCGATAATATTGCCAAAAACGGCAAAGAGAATCGTGAATTCAAATCCCACAATAAAAAACGGTATCAGGGAAATGACCGGTTTGCCGCTGACGATAAGACCCCATTTAGTGGCGCAAAAAATGGCCAGGCCCAGACCGGAAAAAAAACCCAGAATTCCGCCAACCAGAGTAAAATAGCCTACCTTGCTTTTTTTGAGTTTCAACGCATTCAAAATTTTATGGTTGGGGATAGGGGTATTGACCCTTTTTAATTCAAATGGGGAATCCTGCAGGGCTGCTATGGTTGAAACAACCTGGTCTTCATCCTTAAAAAGCCCCATGACATATTTTTTAGGTTGCATGGGCTTCTCCTTTGCCGAGGGTTTCCTTCATTTCTGTCATTGAAACAGATGGTAAATGCTTGGCAAAAAGCATGAATAGAAAGAAGAACAGACAAAAGCTGCCAAACATGATCCCGTATTCGATGATCGTGGGAGCGTAAAGCCCCCATGCGTGAGGCGAAAATCCGTGCGCCACCCCGCCGATGATGATGACAAATCGCTCGTACCACATTCCGACGTTTACCAGAATGGAAATACCGAACAACCAGACAATCGTCCTTCTGATTTTGCGAATCAAAAAAAGCAGCGGGATCAAGGTGTTGCAGGTAACCATAATGTAAAATCCAATGCGGTATTCCCCCACGGCACGCCAGCGAAATGACTCCAACTCCACGATATTGTGGCTGTACCATGCGATAAAGTATTCCGTCCCATAGGCAAAACCCACGATCAATCCGGTAAAAACGATGGTTTTGGCGACGTTATCCAAAACATCCAGTGTTATGATTTTTTCATACCGAAACAACCTGCGCAGCGGAATCATCAGGGTCAGAACCATGGCCAACCCGGAATGGATGGCACCGGCCACAAAATAAGGGGCAAAGATGGTGGTATGCCAACCGGGTACGATACCCAAAGCAAAATCCCAGGAAACAACGCTATGCACCGATATGACAAGCGGTGTTGCCAGTGCCGCAAAAAAGAGATAGCCCCGGGTGTAATGCCGCCACTGATCATGCTGCCCGGTCCACCCCAGCGAAAGGTAGGTAAAAATCTTTTTGCGCAGACCGCTGGCTTTGTCCCGCACGGCGGCTAAATCCGGCAGCAGACCCGTGTACCAAAACAGGCTGCTTACGGTCAGATAGGTGCTGATGGCAACCACATCAAACATCAGTGGCGATAAAAAGTTGGGCCATAAATATCTCTGATTGGGATGCGGTATCATGTAATACACCTGCCAGACCCGACCCAAGTGAATAAACGGAAAAAGACCCGCGATACAAACCGCAAAAACAGTCATGGTTTCGGCAGCTCTGGCAATCGGATTTCGCCATCCGGCGCGAAGCAGGTGGAGGATCGCGGAAATCAGTGTGCCGGAATGGGCAATTCCCACCCAGAATACAAAGTTAATCAGATAGGTCCCCCAAGCCACCGGATTGTTCTGACCGCCTACACCAATGCCCACAAAAATTTGATAACACCAGCAAGCAGCACCGATCAGCACACCTAAGAACAAGATTGCCACCAGAATCCAGTAATTGCGACGTGGCGGATGCAAAGTGTCCAGCACGGTTTGATCGATTTGAGCAGAAGTCAGCTCCGCCATTGTTTCAGATCTCCTGGAGTATTTTTTTGAGGTAAATCACCGCTGGCTTGGTGTTGAGATATCCCATGATCTGATAGGCCCGCTGGTCTTGTATGCGCTTTCTCACCCGACTGTTTTTGTCCATCAGGTTGCCGAATGTAAGTGCGTTCGTGGGACAGGTTTGAACACAGGCCGGAGTAACTTCACCGTCCCGGATCGCTCTTTTTTGGTTTTTGGCAAGCGTGTGGGCGGCTTTGATTCGCTGTATGCAAAAGGAACACTTTTCCATAACCCCTTTGCTTCGCACCGTAACATCCGGATTGAGCTGCAAGTACATGGGCTTGGGCCACAGCCAGGTAAACCAGTTGAAGCGTCGCACCTTATAGGGGCAATTCTGCGAACAATACCGCGTCCCGATACAGCGATTGTAAATCTGGTTGTTGATACCTTCTTTGGAATGATGTGGCGCATACACCGGACAAACCGATTCACAGGGAGCATTGGTACAATGCTGGCACAGCATGGGGAGAAAAATAATTTTCTCCATCCGTTTCGGATTCAAATAGCGCTCGATGCTCAGCCAGGCCATTTCCCTGCCGTCAATCACCCGCTGCACACCGACAATACCGATGTTGTTTTCTGCGTAACAGGCGGCCGAGCACGCAGCACATCCGATACATTTATCCAAATCCACTGCCATGGACCATCGGTAGTTTTCATGATCGACCGGCGGGTAAAAGTCTCTCTTTTTATCGTATCCGTCACGCAGGGGGATCGTGAACGGGAAATCGTTCATCGTCAGTCCGGACTTTTCAGAGGATTTGCCCTTTTTCAATTCTTCCAAAGACACCGCAAGGGCAAAGGTTCTTCCCTGCTGGGTCCGGCTACCGTACATGCGCGCCAGTTTCATACCCGGCTTGCGGTTGGTGATGCTGATTTCTTCGGCTGCAAAAATCGGTCCGCCGGAAATCAATTCGATATCAGGAGGAAGAATATTGGCGGCATTAACCCCAACCGCCGTCGCATATCGTCCGAAAGAGGTATGCCCTTGTCCGAGTGCCATAGCCAATATTCCCGGTTTGACACTCTCGGTTTCATAAACCGCGGCCTGCAAACCACCCCACCGTGATTGAATCCGGACGACATCTTGCTGCTTGATACGATACTGCTGGGCGGTTTGCGGATGCACCAGCAGCGGGGTTTGCCAAGCTATGCGGGTCACCGGATCAGGGATTTCACAAAGCCAGGGACGGTTGGCCCCACGACCGTCAAAGAAGCGCAAGGATGGCATTGCAATAAAGGTCAGGCCGGACGGATACGGATCAGAGATTTTACGCAAAGATTGGGGGGCGGATTCGGGCGTCGGCCGCCTTGGGGGGGAGGCTGGGCGCGGCGATTCAAAAATACCGCCCTTCTGAAGGGTGTCCAGCCAGCTTTGATCGTCTTTGATTCGCCTTTTGGCAACCAGAGCCGAAATGAGGTAACTTTTGAAATCATCGACCCCTTTAGCGTTTCCCAAAGTGGTGCGTAAAAAGACATCTCCGATGTGGGGACAACCGGTTAATCTCCCCATTGCCGGCTGCAAGGTGGATAAAATCCCGGTTTTTCCGCTGTATTCATCCCAAGTTTCCAAAGGCAGGCGCACCGGTAGGACAAGATCCGCCAACTGAGTTGTTTCATCCATGAAATTGCTGAAGGCCACAACAAATAAACTATCTCTTTTTAAGGCTTTGAGTATGCCGCTGCCGGTCGGTATTGTATAGACAGGATTGACATTGTTCAGCAACAAAAGCGCCACGGAATTGTTAGCCAGAGATTTAAAAAATTCCAGCACCTCGGATCGGTTGGCAGCAAGCTCAATTCGGTGTCTTCCGCTGAAGTCAAGAAGTGAAAGATCGGCATCTAGCAGAAGGTTGAGATAATTAACGGTCATGTTGGTTTGCAGCGCATTCGGTCCGCTGGCCCCGCTGCCGGTTCCCAAAATCAGCGGTCTTTTGGCCTGAATCACTCGATGGGCAAGCTTTTCCAATAAATTCTCCGGGATGCCGGAGAGCCGGGAAACCTCTGCCCTGGTGTAAAAAGAGGTGGCATTTTCGATTTCATAGCGCAGTTCCCGCGGTAAATGCGAAGCCCTGCCCAGTTTGAGGGTTTCCCTGATTAAACCGAAGGCAACAGCGGCCTCACCCCCCGGATTACAGGCCAGCCACTGGTCGGCGTTGGCACCCGTGAGAGATTGGTATGGACTGACATGAAAATACACACCTTTTTGATCGCCGTTGAGAGCATGCATCTGTTTAAACTTGCGGGCATATTCAACCGGCGACAGCCAGGTTTCCAAGAAGTCGGCCCCAAAGCCTACCAGAATATCGGCTTCCTCCATTTGGTAGGAAATCAATCCATCGACGTCGAATACCCTGGCGTTGGCCGCTTTCAACGATTCATAAGCAAAAGGCTCGAATATCATGGGCCCCGGGGATTTCCAATGCTTTAAGGATTCGGTAAAGAGTTTCAGAAGGGTATCGCCCACCATCTCGGTGAGCATGGCCACTTTGTTATTGCCGCCCTGTGACGCGTCTTTTGCTTTGTTTTGCAGAAGGGCCTCGGCTTCAGCAAATGAAATGGGTTTCCAGCCTTGTTCTTCTTTTAGGAGCGGTGTGACAATTCTGTCCGGATTATAAATGCCCTGCAAGGCTGCCTGGCCCCGGACACAAAGTTTGCCTCGATTTATAGGATGCAACGGATTTCCCTCGACCTTAACAATCCGCCCTTCCCTGTTTTTGACCAGAATTCCGCAACCGGCCGGGCATTCTCGGCAGGTGGAGGCATACCAGCTGGCTTTACCGGTGACCATGTCATCCGGTGCGTGAACGAGAGAATACAGCGCTTTTTCAGGTGGGGAACAACCGGCTGCAAGGGAAACACTGCCCATACCGACCATTTTTAGGAAGGTTCGACGATCCACGTTAGCGAGAATCTCCATGATGCTCATTGCGGCTAAAATACTGAATTACGTGCAACCCATGCGAAGTCTGCCGAATATTCAAACCGGGTTCCAGTGATGATAAGTCCCAGGAACAATTCTCAATCAGCCTTTGCTGATATTAAAAAACAGCTGTCATGTCAAGGCTTAGGAGAGGGATCCTCGAATTGACCTGTGTTGTGTCACCCAAATAAGTTCAAAAAGTGTTGCAGCGGTTTTAAAGGCCTTTTGATGATGCTGGAAGGGTTTATGGAACCCTGGAAGCTGGGGAAAAAAGTGGCGGAAGCAGAGATTGCCATCCAGGAGTACGCTGCAATGGGTTTTGGCCTCAGATGGTGCCCATCCAGAGTAAAAGAAAGGCAGAATCCATTCGATTCTGCCTTTGATATGTATTCTTCGGGTCCACCGAGCTCGACACCATCAATCGTCGCGGCTTTTGGTGCGCAAACAAGCTAATTGATGGGAATCTCGACGGCTCCTTCCATGGGGTCTTTGAAGGGCACCGTAATCTTCAAGATACCATTTTCATAGGTCGATATGGCTTTTTTGGCCCTCACCGGGCAACAAAAAGCCGCTGTATTGACATATTCAAAATCCTCTCTGGGTGCTCTGAGGTAAAAACTGTCACTGGTCATTCTGAGGTGGATATTTTCCTTTTTCACCCCGGGGATGGAAACTTCGAGGTTCAGATTTTTCTGATCTTCATCCACATAGGAACACACCTCAGCTCTCTGTTTTACTTTGTTCTCTGCCATTATAATCACCTCCTTGTCCTGCAGCATGCGAATCCTGCTTTCGGAAATATTCTATTCGGAATTTAAGCGTTATTGAACGATAAGTATCAATGTCCGCGGTGAGCGGCCCGTTGTCCGTGGTCAACAAGAATTTTAAATCTGAATGTTAAATTTTTGATTCAATTAGATTAATATATTGAGCACGCCACTCCCTGTTAATCGCCAGATCTTTAAGAATAATGCCGAAATGAACAAATGCAAGATGACATCGTCGTTAGCTATCTGTTTGCTGCCTCTGCCGAATCGCCAGATTAATTTCCAGCCGCTCAAGGGACAGGTTGATGACGTCCCTGGCTTGCGGGTGTCTTTGCCGGTATTGATGGAAAAAGTCTTTGACCTCCTTTTGCTTTCTGATGCCGCCCACAGGAATGATACCCGCAATGACTCGCTCGTAAAGCATGGGGTGGAACCGTTCAAGTTCCGGTAGGTGGGCCTGGTACCAATCCCATAAGAAATCTACTGCAAATGGATTGGAAGCTGTTGAAACAATGGGGATAAACTTGTTACGATCCGGTACCTGGTCCAGAACGTACTGCAAGGCTTTGTGAATCATCTGCTTGGAGCTAAAACACCCCAACGCTGCAAGGATATTCAATCGTTCATGTTCGCTACCTGAAGCCTGGAAGCGCTCAATCAACCATTCATAGGCATTATCCTGCCGAGTTGATGCCCCAACCTGCAAAATGCTTTTCTGAATGTCGGGATGAACTTCTTTGCCCTGAATCAAGGCGTTAAATTCAGCGGCCGCAAACTCAGCCGTCCGGTCTGAGCCAAACAGCGTCGCCTGGTAGATAATCTGGTCGCGCAGAATTGACGTGGTAAATGCTTCATTGGGGCCTGGATGGTAACCGATCCTTTCAAGGGTTGTCTCAAGCAATAATTTGCCGATGGCTGAGATTTTTTTTCTTTGTAAATTTCCCAAAATCAGATAGGCTTGATACAAATTGTCGGCGATGCTGCTGCAGGCTAAGAATGAATCTTCCGGGGTATAGTTGGATAAAAAGTCGAGATACGCATCGATCGTTGCGTCACCCCCCCTGACCAGCGCGTAAAGATCATTTTGCAGACCCCAACGGTCTTCTGCCGATAACTGTTTGTTGTGAACATATTTTCCGAGTTCATCGAAATCCCTTTGGGTGCTGTATTTGACCCTGTAGAATCCCGCTTGACCGGAATTTAGCTTATACACGACCGCATCCGGACCCAAATCAATGGTGGTATGGATGTCATCAAAAATCGTCTGGATGTGTCGTGACTCCCCCTTACTGTCAAAGATGAGAATATCAATCGGAATCATCCATTTCTGTTCGAATGTATCCCGCAGGTAAGTGAACCGTCTTTGGACCAGATTGAGCTTGTCTCCGATCCTTTCAACCTCAACGAGGGGAAAGCCGGGTTGCCCGATCCAGCTCTGCATCATTTGGGTAACGGGTTTATCGGAGGCCTCTTCAAAGGCCTCCCAAAGATGGCGACTTGAGGCATTAGCGTATTGATGCTTTTTTAGATAGCGTGACAGACCCCTGCGGTAATTATGCTGGCCGATAAATCCTTGCACTTGCCTGAGAATGCTTCCGCCCTTGCTGTAAATGATCGGTGCGGTACTGGTATTAATGACAACATGTTCTCCGGTGGGTATTTCGATGGCGAAGTTTTCCTGCAATGCGTCTCGTGCTAGAGCCCCTGCGGTCTGTCCGCTCAGAAACTGATCCCAGACCCGCCATTCCGGATGGTAATGATCCACTATGCCGTATCCGAAATAAGTGGCAAAGCTTTCGTTGAGCCAGAGATATTTCCAATCGGATGGTGTGACGAGATTGCCAAACCACTGGTGGGTAATTTCATGGGCAATGACTTCACATATCCGCTCCTGACCCGACTTTGAAGTGATGTTGGGGTAGTGAAGCAGCAGATTTTCCCGGAAGGTGATGGCACCCCAGTTCTCCATGGCACCAAAAGCAAAGTCGGGAACCGCAATCAGATCCATCTTGGGAAGCGGATAGGGGATCTGGTAGTATTCTTCACAGAACTTTAGCGCTTTCACCCCAAATTCAAGTCCGTATTGGCCGTATTTGGCCATGCCCGGAACAGTTGCCACCCGAACGCGTTTATCGATTTTACTCTCGATAATGTCAAACTCACCGACACCCAAAAAGACAAGATAAGTTGACATTTTCGGTGTTTGATGAAACTTTACTTTCTTTTTACCGTTGTCCAGGGCCCGCGTTTCTTTTACGCTTGCGTTGGAAATGGCCACAAGGTTTTCATCGATCGTCATCGCAATATCAAAGGTTGCCTTCTTTGCGGGATGGTCTAGACATGGAAAAGCCCTGCGGGCGTCACTTTCTTCAAACTGGGTGATCGCGATAAATTTCGTTTTGCTGTTTGTGCTGTATTTACTTCTATAAAAACCCGCCATTTTGTTGTTAATCAAACCCTCATAATCAATCTGCAAAGTAATTTCACCTGTCATTTCCCGGGGTAGCGCTAAGTGTATCTCTTCTTTTTGCGGATCCACCCGGAACGGACATGCCTCAAACGCATCTCCCACCCTGACTTTACAGCTCCAAACGGCAATCTCCAAAATATTGAGGATGATCTCATGAAGCGGTGCGGTGGCTTTGAGCAAGATTTCAGCATTGCCCCCAAATTTGAAATTCACCATGTCCGGCTCCAAATGGATTCTGTAGTTTAACGGTTCCAATTCTTTCATAAGGACCTCCGGTCTAAACATCCGCCTTGTTTTCTTGCAATACAAACCGGATGCTTCTTGCAAGTGCAACGTTTGAAGCACTGAATTGATGAAAACAGTTATCACTAGTTTTTTATACTAGAGTGATTCTCAAAATAACGTTCCGAAATAAGGCAGAATGAAGAGGGCCGGGTAGGGGGAAAATTTTTATCGTCAAGATGCACAATCATCGCCCCCTT
>JASFTQ010000027.1:0-23798 GCA_050053515.1 Desulfobacterales bacterium
GAGGTCCGGGCAAGGGATAAATTTTTGTCGACAAACATTTACCCCTGTCCCCGGATCTCTACATCCGGATATATATTGAAAAATTGTCTTGAGAATCGCTACAGATATTCGTAAGCGAAGAAATGGTAGTACCCCCAAAAAGGGTGCCCTAAAGCACAAACGATGGTTCTCGGCGGCCTGCAAAAAAATTCTCTGATTGATTACCCCGGCAAACTAAGTTGCGTTTTGTTTTTTGCGGGATGCAATTTTAACTGTCCTTTTTGCCACAATCCTGACTTGGTCAAAAGTTGCCGGGTTGATCCGCACCTTTTATCGGAAAATGAACTTTACCGTTTTCTTAAAAACCGTAGGACCGTTTTAGATGGTATTGTCATTTCGGGGGGTGAGCCCACTTTACAACGGCAGCTTTTTTCGTATTGTGCAAAGATCAAGCGGCTGGGCTATCCGCTAAAATTGGATACCAACGGCAGCCGCCCGCATGTCATCCAGCGACTCCTCGACCGGAAATTGGTCGATTATGTTGCCATGGATATCAAAACTGATCCTTCAAACTATTCCCCAACGATTTATCGAAGGCGGGATCCGACCCGGATCCTTTCGAGTATTAAAATAATCATGGATTCGGCGCCGGACTATGAATTCAGGACGACCTGTGTGAAACCTCTGGTCAACGAGAGGGTTATTGATAAGATTAGCCGGATCATAGAAGGTGCCAAGCGATATGTTCTTCAGCGATTTCACAGCGTAAATGTTTTGCACCCCGAGTATTTTAGAAGCAGCACACAGGTGCTGCGGGAAGATGAGCTCCTTCGACTGAAGACAATCGCTGCACCCCGGGTTGCCGAGTGCATGATTCGATGAAGCCGCACCCAGGCAAGTCATTTGACGGCGAAGTTAAAGTACCTTAATTCGCTAACCCGCCACGCTTCCTTTTCAATTGACATGCCCGCTGCTTTTTCCTATTATCTTCAGCCAGAAAATTTCACCGACCGGCTACTTGTTTTAACTCCGAGAACGGGATGCTAATTAAAAACATACTTCGGATGGCTCATTATTTCCTAGCGTGTTGTCCCGCAAATAAGTTACAAAGTTGAAGTGTTCCCTGTAGCAAGCTACAGGGAATCCACCCCTGATGGCAGTTTTACCATTTTTGATTCGCTCGCTAACCTCGCAGCAAGGCTTCGGCGAGCTCAGTCGAATCGCTGCGGGGATGACTCTCGCTATTGCAGGGCCAACTCAGGGATTGAAAGGTTTTTGTGAGCACCATTGAGCATTTTGGGACACAGACGCCGGCTGCGGCAGGGCGCAAAGAATCAAAAGCTGTCTGAGTCCCAAGCGTATGCGAGGTCGAGTTCTTTTTGACGGGCAAGCGGGCGTCCCCGAAATGACCGCCGGCGTGAACAAAGGGCTTCCAAGCCGCTGTGGGACTTTTCGAAGTTCTTTCTGGGACACAACACGACGATAATCGGCTCGGAAAAATTTTTTAACCCAGGAAGGGGGGAGTATGCAGAAGCAACTTATCAACTACGAAACCCTGCTTAAGGTGACGCGGGCCATGTCCCAGTCAAAAGTACCGGAGGAGGTGGTTCGGTTGACGGTAGAGAGTGTTAAAGAAGCCTTGCATATTAAGGGTTGTGCCGTATTCCTTGAAGATCCGGACACCCATGAACTGGAGGTGGCTTCTTCATCCGGCTTGAGCGAAGAGTATCTGAACAAAGGGCCGGTCAGTTCATTTCACTCCATTGCGGCGTCCTTAAAGGATGGACCGGTTGCCATCTATGATGTTAGCGATGATCCGAGAGTTCAGTATCCCGAGGCTGCCGAAAAAGAAGGTATTGCTTCTATCTTGTCCGTACCGATTGCTGTGGGCGGCAATGTTATCGGAGCCATGCGCGTTTATACGGCTGAGCCGTGGGAGTGCACCCTGGACGATGTGAATTTCGTCCAGGCGCTGGCGCAAATGTGCGGTATTCTCATTGAAATGTGCCGGCTCTATCAAGGACAAAAGGAGTACATCGACATACTAACAACCATGCAAGAGGCAAGAGATATGTAAAAGGAGGAAAGTTAGATGGAGCAGGCGAAACACTTACTGACAATTGCCGCCGTTGTGGTGCTGGGAATTATCATACAGGCAATATTTATCGGCGCAGAAATCAGGAGCACTCCCGCCAAGGCAGTCATCAAGTTCACCAAAGCCTATTTTGATCTGGATCCGAAGATGTCAAACTATCTATGCCGCGAATTGAAAGCTGAAGGGGAGGCGGATGTAGTGGAAGAATATATTCACCGCATGGCTGATGAAGCCAAAAACCAGGGATTTGATGCCAATTATATGAGAAGCAGACTCTATTCCATTCATACCAATATTCTCAGCAAAAGCGATACTGAAGCACAGGTGAGAATAACCGCCAAACGCAGACGGAATATCAACTTTATCTACACTATCGTGGCAAAATTATTTTTTATCGGTGAAACCCATGCAGTGGACGAGATCATCACTGTCATAAAAGAAAACGGCCAGTGGAAAGTCTGTGGTGAAGCCTTCGCCCTGAGAACTTAACCCTCTGAATGTGTAATGGAGTGAAAAGGAGTGCCACGTGGCTGAAACCATTTAGGGCCTCTTTTTTTATTCCTGCGATTCAATGAACCAAAGAGATTCCAATAACCGGATTCCGATTTATCTCCAGATTCGCCAACGGGCCCGTCAAATCGTATCTCATTTTCCGTCCCCCGATTTTTATAGGGATTTTTACCGGTCCGATGAATTGTCCAGGCACTTACTCGAATCTAATCCTCTTCTGGCCAAGATAAAGCTTTTTGTGAAGGGCAATATCGAAGATGATTTCGGGCATGGCCTGCAACACGCCATCAAGGTGGCCATCGATGCCGGCACTCTCACCTTGATTGAAGGACGGCGGATGGGTTATTCTGAAAAATTTACCGGACGCCGGATGCTCATTGCCCAATGCGCGGGACTTTTGCATGACATCAAGCGCAAACAGAAAAATCATTCGATTATCGGTGCTGCCTATGCCAGGGAATTATTGAAACGGTATGCGTTTAAGCCGGATGAGATCCAGGATATAGGGAGGGCCATTCATAACCATGAGGCTTTCAAAACGGATATTGCCGCAACAAATACCCGCCGCGGCGCCCTCGTATCAGACTGTCTTTACGACGCGGATAAATTCCGCTGGGGTCCCGATAATTTCATAGATACGGTCTGGGATATGGTTTTGTTTCACAATCCGCCGCTTACAAAATTTGTAAATCGCTATCCGAAGGGTATGGAAAGTTTGGTTAAAATCAAATCCACCTTCCGCACACCGACCGGCAAGCAATACGGCCCCCAATTTATCGATCTCGGACTTGCCATCGGCGAAAAGCTATATGATGTCATTACGTCGGAGTTTGCCCGGTATTTGTGATTCTCCCCGAATCATACGTCTCCAAAGAGTGACTTGCATAATCACCCAAAACCTGTTTAGAATAGCTGACATCGGTGTACAATCCATAAAAACATTCGTGGCCGAAAACAGTGTGGTGTCCCGTAAAGAAGTTACAAAATTAAACTCAAGGGATGATATAGAGACTATTTCTGGTATGCCGTCTAATTCCTTATCGAAAATATATCCATTTCTCTTTCTGATGGCGATTGTTGTCATAAGCAATCCAATGCCGCCCCTTTATGCCGCCTGCGGTGAGACGGCCTTTTATCCGGGTGAAAAACTTACATTTAAACTTAAATGGGGGGTGATTCCGGCCGGTGAAGCCCGGTTGGAGGTCCTGCCGATCGAGATCATTGACGGTCGGGAAGCCTATCATTTCGTGATGACCGCAAGAACCAATGCCTTCATTGATGCCTTCTACAAATACCGAAGCCGGATAGACGCGTATGCGGATGTGGGTATGAACAGCTCCATCAGATACCATAAGAAAGTGGAGGCCCGGGGAAAAATAAAAGAGGTTGACGTTTATTTTGACTGGGAAAAATCAGAGGCCCGTTATCTCAGTATCAAAAAATCCCATGCCGCCGCCCCGGTGGCTGGAGGAGTAATGAAGCCTGTATCCGTGCCGCGCGTCGGGAAAGCGATTATTACGCTGCAGCCGGGATCATTCGACCCGTTGTCCGTGTTCTATTATACTCGTCTGGTTGCTCTGGACAAAATCAGCCAACTTCAGCGGCCGGTTTCCGACGGCAAGAAATGCGTCTTGGGGACAGCTGAAATCAAGGGTTTCCGCAAGATCAGCATGCCAAGCGGCACATATAGTACGTACCTAATCGAACCGGACTTGGAACATCTTGAAGGCGTATTCAAACAACGCAAAAATGCCACAATTCAAATCTGGATAACCACCGACGAGCGTCGGTTACCGGTCAAATTAAAAAGTAAAATAGTTATCGGCAGCTTTACCGGAGAACTTGTTTCGGCCACGGACTGCCCATCCACATTGAAGTGACCGGTTTGCCCCACTGGAACCTTTATAATTTGGTGATTTAGAAGGATTAAAATTTCAATCGTGACTCAGTACCCAATGAAAGGAGATAATCATGGCCTCCAAACCCTGGCATGGCTCAAAATGGCCTCATGGCGTCCCCTACGATGTAAGCGGGTATGAAAAATCGCTGGTCTCATACCTTGATGAATCTGCCCGTCTTTATCCGGACCGGGTGTATACCATTTTCAACGACAGCACCCGCACATTTGCCGAAGTAAAGGACACCGCCGAACGAGTGGCAAACTTTCTGGCGGACCGCGGTATTCAAAAGGGCGATCGGGTGGCCATTTTTTTACCCAATCTCCCCCACTATCCGGCTGTTTATTTTGGTATCTTAAAGGCCGGGGCAGTATGTGTCACCTGTAACCCGATTTATACGGCGGCGGAACTCAACTACCAGCTCAAAGATGCCGGCGCCAAGGCGGTCTTTTGTATGGATCACCCCCAATTTTATCCGATTACCAACAAGGCCATCGAAGAAACCGATGTCGAAACGGTTGTTATCTGTGGGGTTAAATCTTATCTGCCATCGCTGAAAGCTCTTATTGGCGGTCTTCTGGGGAAAATTCCCAAGGCTGGAAATTATCAACCGGGCCATTTGTTCTTTGATGATGTGGTGGCATCGGCCCGACCTGAGGCCCCGTCACTCGAGATTAACCCCACGCAGGATCTGGCCTTGATTATTTACACCGGTGGCACCACCGGAGTGCCCAAAGGTGCTGCGCTCACGCATTCCAACTTTAGCTACAACCTTACCGCCATGGATGAATGGGGCCTGCTGGTGCACGAGACGGGCGGGCAGCCGGAAAAATTAAGACGTGGCGGGTTCCATACGTATCTGGGAGTTTTGCCGTGGTATCATAGTTTCGGTATGACCGTGGCCATGCTGTCTGCCTGTGCCACCGGCAGCCGTTTGGTCTGCGTGCCGGATCCCCGGGCCGGCAATCCACCTTTTACCGAAGTCCTTAAAGCCGTGCAAAAGTACAAACCCACTTTAATGCCGGCAGTGCCCACGATTTTTGTGGCTTTCACCAATCATCCCCATATCGACAAATACGACCTGACATCGTTTATCGGTTGCTTTTCCGGAGGTGCTCCCATGCCGCCGGAGGTCTGCAAGAAGTTTGAGGAGAAAACCGGGGCTGTTATTTTTGAAGGGTACGGCTTGAGTGAAACTGCACCGGTGGCCACCTCCAATCCTACCAGCACCGCCTCGCGCAAAATCGGCACGATTGGTTTTCCGATACCCGGAACAGATCTTAAAGTTCTCGATATTGAAACCGGTCTGCAGGAATTGCCCCGCGGCGAAGACGGTGAGATCGCCATCAGCGGCCCCCAGGTTATGACCGGATACTGGAACAAACCCGAGGAGAATGAGGCTGTTTTCCGGGAGATCGACGGCCAGCGGTTCTTCCTGACCGGTGATATCGGCCATATGGACGCAGACGGATACTTTGTCATCACCGATCGGAAAAAAGACTTGATACTGGTGGGAGGATTTAATTGCTACCCCCGTGAAGTGGAGGAAGTTCTTTACACCCATCCCAAGGTGGCCAATGCTGCCGTAATTGGTGTACCGGACCCCAAAAGCGGTGAGGCGGTCAAAGCATTTATACAGCTTGTGCCGGGCGAAACGGCCACCGAAGAGGAGATTCTTGAGTTTTGCCGACAAAGATTGACCGGATACAAACGTCCGAGAACAGTGGAATTCAAAGATGAGCTGCCCACTTCGGTCATCGGCAAAGTTTTAAGAAGAGTGCTTCGCGACGAGGAGATTAAAAAGCTCGAGAATGCATGATCGTATGCCCGCTTATGGAATAGGGGCATTTGACTGCGGGTCTTTCCGGTAAACGATGATGATTGCCAGGCATCATTTTAACTATCCTTTCATACCCCCATGTGATAGCTTTTCATACAACCGCCGATGGGCCATGGAAATTTTCATTGAGTTATCGCAACATCTTCCAGGCAAAATTCAACCCCACTAAAACTTGCTGACAAGCAACCTTAATGGCTTTCAACAAAGAAAAAATTGAATTACGCTTCGCGAGGGCCGGCCGTTGGCTTTACCGCAATCCGCTTAGAGTGCTCACAGGCCTTTTTATTATTATCGCTTTTTTCGCTTTTCACATCCCCAGGATCACAATCGATACGTCCTCTGAAAAGCTTCTGCATGAAAACGATCCGAGTCTGGTGGCATACAATAATTTTCGGGATCAATTTGGACGAGCGGAGCTGATCGTCATCGCCATTCAACCGCCGAATGTTTTTGATGAAAAGTTTCTGCATAAACTCGTAGCCTTTCATCATGCTCTGGAGCAGGAGCTGCCCTACCTCAAGGAGGTCAGCAGCCTGTTTAATGCCAGAAACACAAGCGGCAATGAGAGGGAGCTTATTGTTGACGACCTGTTGGAAGGTTGGCCGCAGAGAAAAATTGATCTGGCTGCACTGAAACAGCAGGTGATGAATAACCCCTTTTATAGAAATTATCTTATTTCAGCCGATGGGCGAGTGACCGCCGTCATCGTTGAAACCGAAGCGTCTGTTGCGGAACCGGTCCTCGATGAAGAGGTTGTGGCCTTATTCAAGGATGAAAACGGTGCAAGGCCGGACGTGTCGACAACAACCCATTATTTTTCTGAAAAAGAAAATCGGGAAGTTGTCGAAGCCGTCAAGCGGGTTGCGGCGCGATTTAACCGCGAGGATTTTTCTCTGACCGTATCCGGCGGGCCGGTCATTGCAGAGGCCTTTAATCGCGCCACACTGGCGGATGTGAAACTATGCATCGTGCTGGCAATTGCCGTGGTTGCCTTTTTTCTGGCCATCCTTTTTCGAAGGCTTTCCGGCATCCTTCTACCCTTGCTGATCATCGGATCCTCATTGGTTTCAACGCTCGGCCTGATGGCACTGTTGAATGTCCCCATCAAGCTCACCACAACGGTGATCCCCGCTTTTTTGATATCCGTTGGCGTGTGCGATGCCGTGCATGTGCTCGCCATATTTTACCGGCAGTTCGGACAGTGTGGTGATAAACAGGATGCCATTGCATTTGCCCTGCAACACTCCGGCATTGCTATCGTGATGACAAGCCTGACAACAATTGCCGGCCTGCTGTCATTTTCCTTTGCCGAATTAACGGCCATCGCCGAAATCGGATTTTTCGCCGCCTCCGGTGTCATGTTGGCCCTTTTGTACTCGATAGTCATGCTTCCCGCTCTTTTGGCGCTGACGCCCATCAAAACCAGGCGTAAAATATTCAACAAATCTTTGAGCTTCGATCGATTCTTGGGCGCCATCGCCAAGTTTTCCACCCATCATCCATTGAAGATCATTGGGGTCGGCGCCCTGTTTTTCGGGGTCTTTTTTCCGGCTGTTTTTAGTTTGAAGGTTTCCCATAATATCGTTCGATATTTTCCTGACGACATGCCTTACAGAAGGGATATTAATTTTATCGATTCGACGATGAAGGGTACGATTACACTTGAGGTGGTTGTGGACACCGGCTCGCCAAACGGGATCCACGACCCCTGGGTGTTGAATGGAATCGAGAAGTTTAGACAGATCAGCGAGGAAATAAAGCGCGGCGATATTTTCATTGGAAAAGTATTTTCCGTCACGGATGTATTGAAGGAAATACACCAGGCACTCAATGAAAACAATCCATCGTTTTATCGCATCCCCCAGGACCGGAACGTTGTCGCCCAGGAATTTTTATTATTCGAAAATACGGGTTCTGATGATCTGCAAAGAATTGTTGACAGTCAATTCGCCAAGGCGCGGGTTACCATCAAATCCCCCTGGGTCGATGCTGTTGTCTGCCGGGACTTCATCGCGGATGTTGACAGAACCCTCAAGACAATATTTCAGGACAAGGCCGCCTTCCACACAACCGGTCTGATGGCTTTGTTGGCCAGGGCAATTACGGCTGCCATTTACAGCATGGCCCGAAGTTATGTCATTGCCTTTGTGGCCATCACCATTCTGATGATCCTTTTAATGGGAGACCTTAAGATGGGCCTGATCAGTATGATACCGAACGTATTACCCGTTCTGATTACAATGGGTATTATGGGATGGACAAATACGCCTGTTGATATCAACAGCTTGATGATCGGCAGCATCGCCCTGGGGGTTGTCGTGGATGATACCGTCCACTTTATGTACAATTTTCAACGCTACTATCAGAGGACCTCGAGTCCACACCATGCGGTGCGGGAGACCCTGCTCGGCACGGGTCGCGCGTTGCTAATTACCTCGCTGGTATTATCTGCCGGCTTCTTTATTTTATTAGCGTCGTCCTTGAATCACCTGATCCGCTTCGGCTTTTTTACCGGTATCACGATTTTAATTGCGCTTGCGGCCGATTTTCTTTTATTGCCGGCTTTGATGATGCGGGTCACACGAAAAGCCTGATACGTCTCGGCGTTTCGACAACTGGATGAAAATAAGGGGTTTTTTTGAGGCATGCGTTTTTGCCGCCATCATGGAATCATGGAGTAGTGGAAGGATGGAATAGTGGGTTTTCAAAGGATATTATCCATTCTAAACTTTATCGTCGAGACGAAAAGAGCAAATGAGCCTTAAAGCCTTAAGCCGTTTATTCAAAATCAGTTCGTCCACAAAGGCGTGTTTGCGGGAGGCGCGGCATACACCGGGCTTCGGCCTGCTGGACGCCCTGCATGGCTACATTTATGCACGCTGGCCATATCTGTATATTGGTATCGGCACCGGAGAACACCGTTTGGTTGGACGGATGCGACCGGTGCTTAATTTTTTACTCAACATCTTAAGCGGCCTTCCGGCAGACAGGCCCAGAATCGAAGCCACAGGCCTGCATCCCGGCAGCCCCCCGGGTGTTAAACTCGCTCGGAAGGTCACTTTCGCCGATACCTACCACGGAAAAGTGCTTCGCTTAGATGCAGCAAAGAAACTGGTCGCTGTAAAGCAGGATATCCGGCTGACCAACCTCGAAAAAGTTATACCCTATCCTCTGGCCCGCAACCTTATTCTCAAAAACCCCGCTCGCATTTTGGCGGTAGAATGCCCATGCCGTTCCGCGCGGGCAAAACCGTGTGTTCCTTTGGATGTTTGTTTGGTGGTTGGGGAACCGTTTGTCAGTTTCATCCTCGAACATTACGCTGATCGATCCCGCTTGATTGATAAGGACGAAGCCATTGAAATATTAGTTGCCGAGGCCAAACGGGGACACGTTCATCATGCATTTTTCAAAGAGGCATTATTGGGAAGATTTTTTGCCATATGCAACTGCTGCTCATGTTGTTGCGGTGCCATGCAGATTCAGCGCAACGGTATTCCCATGTTGGCCTCCTCGGGCTATGTGAGCACCGTCGAAGAGGACGTGTGCAATGGCTGTGGAACGTGTGAAAAATTTTGTCATTTCAATGCCATCGCAGTTGATAATGAATCTGCCAGGGTGGATCCTGCGGCCTGTATGGGCTGTGGCGTCTGCCAATCTTTTTGCCCTCAAAAGGCCATTACGTTGAAACGGGATCCGAACCGGGCTGCTCCACTCGAATTGGATGAATTGATCATGGAAGCCGGTGGCCCTTCCCAAGAATCCTAACAGTGGATTAATGCGCCAAATACCTGTGGCGGATTACTCACGCCGGCGGTTGTTTCGATTAGGGGTTAGGGCATTTTTATGCTTGACTTTTTTGACATGGTGTCCAACAATTCCATCATATGTTGGAAACGATCATTGGGATAGTTCTGTTGGAGAACCCGCGGTTTCCCGAAAGGAGTCACCATGGCGTCGCGGCTTGAAAAAGCCAAACAGGATCCCAATTCAATGAAGGCCAGAATCCTGTCCAGTGCGCGTCGCATATTCGGCCAATTTGGATATGATCGCAGCACCACCAGAATGATTGCCAAAGACGTGGGTATTGATATTTCAACCCTTTATTACCATTGGGGCGAAAAACAGGATCTTTACGAAGCTGTGATTATAAATGTCAGCGACGAGATCCAGCAAAAGCTGAATGAAATTGAAAAAAAGGTAAGCGGACAGTCCCTGACCACCCGTCTCGAAACCGCCATCGATATGATGTGCGATTATCTGTTTTCCCATCCGGAAGTATCCCACCTGATTCTGTCTGGATATTTTGACCAACCCCCCCGGGACGTGACCCTCGATATAAAAATGTCAAAGTATATCGCCGACATTGCCGTGGCCATGAAACTGGCCCGAGATAAAAAAATGATTTCGATTCAGGCCAAAGCCAGGATCCTGGCCGTCTGGAACACGGTACTGAATTTTATATCCGGCGAGGGTTTTTTTAGGCCCATGCTGGAAACCGATCATGAAGACTATGTGCAGATCGTCAAGGAAACTCTGAAATTTATCCTGGTGCCGGCCTTCACACTCGATAAAAAGATACGCGGTTGACCGGTTGGTTCCGCGGGTAGCGGGATTTGCTCGTAAAAATCGGAACGCTTTCTCATTTTTTACAAAGGAGGATAGAATATGGCATTAAACCTTGATGCGGTCGGCAAAAAAATCGGTCCGATGACCAAGGCGTATACCTGGAAAGACGCAGTTCTTTACGCCCTCGGTGTCGGTGCCGGCTTCACCGATCTGGAGTACTGCTATGAAAAGGAGCTGAAAGTAATTCCCAGTTTCGGCATCATTACGATGTACGATTTTATGCCCCAGCTGGTGACGACCAGCAACGTGAACCTGGCCGGAATCCTTCACGGTGAGCAGGAACTTGTCTTTCATCAGCCCATTCCGCCGGAAGGAACACTGCATACGGAGGGCAAAATAACCCATATCTATGACAAGGGCAAAGACAAGGGGGCTTTGATTATTGCCAAAAGCGAGACTTTTCATTCCAATGGCAAGAAGCTGTTTACCAGTATCGCCACCGTATTCTCACGCTTAGATGGCGGCTTCGGTGGTGAAGATGCCCCGAAAAGAGATGTCGATTTTCCCGACAGGGATCCGGATGTTGTCGTCGAATCCACGCCTTTCAATCACCAGCCGCTTATTTTCAGACTTTCCGGAGATACGTTTCAACTCCATGTCGATGCTGAATTTGCCAAGATGGCCGGTTTTGATAAACCGATCATGCACGGCCTGTGTACCCATGGGTTTGCCTGTCGCGCTTTGATCCAAAGTCTTATCCCGGGAGAACCTGAAAAGGCAAGACGTCTCGCCTGTCGCTTTACCAAACCCTTGTATCCCGGTGTGCCGATTAAAACCCTGATCTGGAAGATCGAGCAGGGTCAAGCGCTGTGGAGAGTTGTAAATGCTGAAACGGATGATGTGGTGATCGACAGGGGTGTCTTTGAATACGGGAAAATTCCCAAAGAAGAAATTCGTTTTGATGACCGCGTGGCCGTTGTTACCGGCGCGGGTGCAGGTCTCGGGCGGGTCTATGCCCTGGAGCTTGCCAAGCGCGGCGCCAAAGTCGTCGTCAACGACCTGGGTGGGGCTCGAGACGGTTCCGGCCAGGGATCCAAGGGCCCTGCCGACAAAGTGGTTGAGGAGATCACGGCATCCGGTGGCCAAGCGGTGGCCAACTACGACAGCGTTGCCACTGTGGAAGGCGGGGAAAATATCGTGAAAACCGCCCTTGACGCTTTCGGTACGCTCGACATTGTCATCAACAATGCCGGCATCCTGCGCGACAAGAGCTTTTTGAAGATGGCGCCCGAAAACTGGCAAATCGTTCTGGATGTCCATTTGAACGGCGCTTACAACGTGTCGCGTCCGGCATTTGCCGTGATGAAGGATAAAGGGTATGGCCGAATTTTGATGACAACTTCGGCGGCGGGTCTCTACGGCAATTTCGGTCAAATCAACTACACTGCCGCCAAAATGGGCCTGGTGGGGTTGATGAACACCCTTGAGCTGGAAGGCCAAAAATATGATATCAAGGTCAATACCATCGCTCCGGTGGCCACATCGCGCCTGACGGAAGACATCCTTCCTCCGGATTTTCTGGACAAACTAAAACCGGAGCTGGTGGCCCCTCTGGCCTTGTACTTGGTTTCCGAAAAATGCCCTGTCAGCGGCAACATTTACAATGCCGGTATGGGATGTTTCAATCGGGCAACCGTGGTAACCGGTCCCGGCGTCGTGCTGGGTGATGGTACGCAAATCCCCACTGTTGAGGACTTTGCGGCCCAATGGGAAAAGATTACCGACCTTAAAGGCGCCAGGGAGTATCGCAACGTCAACGAACAAGTCGGAGACCTTTTGGCGGCCTTTTCCAAACCGGCAGAAGCAACTGACGAATCGGACGCTGGTTTTGCAGACGTTTCGGCCGTATTTGCAGCCCTGCCGGATGCCTTCGTGGCGGAAGCGGCCGGCGGCGTTGATGTTGTCTTTCAGTACGATATTGCCGGGGAAGGCGGCGGTGATTGGTATTGCGTGATCAAAGATCAAAGCTGTAAAGTGGATACCGGGTCCCATGAAAAGCCGACTTGCACGTTGAAGATGGATGCCGGCGACTTTCTTGATATGATGAACGGAAAGCTGCCAGCGATGCAGGCTTATACTTCCGGAAAACTCAAGATCGAGGGCGACATCATGAAATCCCAACTTATCGAGAAACTTTTTAAACTGAAAATTTAAAGGAGTTACAAAATGATCGGTATTACTTCATACGGTGCCTATATCCCCCGGTTAAGATTGGATCGGATGTCTATTTTTCAGGCAATGGGCTGGTTTGCGCCGGCCATTATCATGGTGGCCCAGGGGGAAAGATCCATGTGTAGCTGGGATGAAGATTCGATTACCATGGCGGTGGCCGCCTCACGCGACTGCCTGCGCGGTCAGGACAAACACAACTTGGACGCGCTTTATCTGGCTTCAACAACGCTGCCTTATGCTGATCGCCAAAACGCGGGTATCGTATCGGCGGCACTGAACCTCAGAGACGACATGGTTACCGCGGATCATACCGCATCACAGAAGGCGGCAACCACCGCTCTGATTACCGCGCTGGAATCGGTAAAGGGCGGTGACCGAAGCAACATACTGGTTGCTGCAGCAGATCGCCGTGAAACCAAAACCGCTTATTTCTATGAGATGTGGTTCGGTGACGGCGCAGCCGCTCTGATGGTGGGTGACACCGATGTCATTGCGGAATACAAGGGTTCCTATTCCATATCCTGTGATTTTGTTGATCATTACCGCGGCTTCGATAAAAAATACGATTATGTCTGGGAAGAACGCTGGACCAGAGATGCGGGCTATGGTCGCATCATCCCCCAGGTCGTCAACGGCCTCTTTGACAAACTGGGAATCACCATGGATGATGTCGACAAATTGGTCTATCCGTGCTTTTTTAAAGGTGATCATCGCAAGATTGCCCAGGGACTCGGTGCCTCTCCCGAAAAACTGGTCGATAATCTGCATGAAGTCTGTGGCGAGACTGGCACCGCACACTCGTTCATGATGTTTATCTCAGCTCTCGAAGAAGCCAAACCGGGCGATCGTATTTTGATGGCCGGCTTCGGCCAAGGGGCCAATGCCTTGTTTTTTGAGGTCACCGAAAACATCAACAGGCTTTCAGAAAGAAACGGCGTTGCCGGCACGCTGGCCAACAAAAAACCTGAGAAAAACTATCTCAAATGGCTTAAATTCAGAGACTTGATTCAAACCGAAATGGGCATACGGGCCGAAGCCCCCACCCAGACGGCGACCTCGGTGCTTTGGCGCAAAAACAAAATGATCCTGGGCTTGGTCGGCGGTAAATGTCGTCAATGCGGCAGCCCTCAATTTCCGAAATCTGATATCTGTGTGAACCCAGAATGCGGTGCCGTTCACAGCCAGGACGACTACGAGTTTGCCGATGTACCGGCCACGGTAAAAACCTTCACCGGCGATTTGCTGTCAGTGTCGGTCGATCCGCCGGCGATATACGGTATGGTTCAATTTGAAGGCGGGGGGCGAATCACCACCGATTTTACCGACTGCGAACTGGATGATATCCGGGTCGGACTGCCGGTTCAGATGGAATTCAAGCGCAAAGGGGCCGATAGAGAGCGCGGATTCGTCAACTATTTTTGGAAAGCGGTTCCGGTACCCGGTGCGGTTGCAGAGATGGATAGGATTCGATTTGATGACCAGGTGGCCATCGTCACCGGCGGCGGCGCAGGGCTGGGAAGAGCATACGCCCTGGAACTGGCCAAACGGGGTGCTAAAGTTGTTGTCAATGATCTGGGTGGGGCCCGGGACGGCAGCGGCAAAGGCTCCAAGTCACCGGCCGATACAGTGGTGGCGGAGATTGAGGCGTTTGGCGGTGAAGCCGTAGCAAACTACGATACCGTTGCCTCGGTGGAAGGCGGTCAAAATATCGTCCAGACGGCGCTGGGTGCTTTCGGGCGAGTGGATATTCTGATAAACAACGCCGGTATTCTCAGGGACAAAAGCTTTTTAAAGATGGAACCCGAAAACTGGAAGGCGGTTTTGGATGTCCACCTGAACGGCGCCTACCATGTCACCCGACCGGCAATGCGGGCAATGAAAGACAACGGATATGGCCGCATTGTCATGACCACTTCAGCCGCAGGTCTGTATGGCAATTTTGGCCAGGCCAATTATTCCGCAGCAAAAATGGCACTGGTGGGATTGATGAACACCCTGAAACTCGAAGGCCAGAAATATGATATCAAAGTCAATACCATCGCACCCATTGCAGCTTCGCGGTTGACTGAAGATGTCATGCCACCGGACCTTTTCGAGAAATCAAAACCGGAGTTTGTGACCCCTGCCGTTATGTATCTTTGCAGCCGGAGTTGCTCGGAATCAGGCATTATTTTGAACAGCGGTATGGGTTACTTTAATCGGGCAGCAATTCTAACGGGTACGGCAATTCAGCTGGGAGACCCCGCTAATCCACCCACCCCTGAACATATTCACGAGAACTGGGAGAAAATAAACACCCTGGAAAAAGCCAAGGAGATGGCGGACGCCAACACCGCTATTTTTGCCTTGATTTCACCACCAAGTCCCGCATCGAGCGGCGCAAAAGCAAGCGCTGAGGGGACGGGCGATGTCCAGGCAATTTTTGACAAGATGAGCGGCAGCTTCAAGGCCGATGCAGCCGCCGGTATTGATGTGGTATTTCAGTTCAATATTTCCGGAAAAAAAGGCGGCGAATGGAATTGTGCCATCAGTGAAGGCAGCTGCCGGATTGAATCCGGCATACATGCAAAACCGAATTGTACATTAACAATGGCAGATGCCGACTTTCTGGCCATGATGGGGGGATCACTTCCGCCCATGCAAGCCTTTACGTCGGGCAAGTTGAAAATAGAAGGGGATGTGATGAAGTCCCAGCTGTTGGAAAAGCTGTTCACCATGGGGTAGTCTTCATCTAATCAAAGATTGGGTGGCTTTTTAGATATTTACCTGCCGGAGTTTTGGAGTACTGGAGCTCCTATGACGTTTAAGGGTAAAACTGAACAAATTAGCGATTGAACTAATATTAAAGACCAAAAAAATAGGAGTGAACCATGGCGACAGGAATAAAAGATAAAGTTGCGATTATCGGTATGGGATGCACCCGCTTTGGAGAACGCTGGGATGTGGGTGCAGAAGAATTAATGGTCGAAGCCTTCGAAGAATGCCTGAGCGACGCCGGGGTTGAAAGAAATGATATTGGCGCTGCCTGGCTGGGAACCTGTTTTGACAGTATCAACGTCGGCCGCAGTGCGCTGCCGTTGTCAACGACCCTTCATCTACCCCTAATACCGGTAACACGGGTTGAAAATTTTTGCGCCACCGGCACCGAAGCCTTGCGAGGAGCCTGTTACGCCGTAGCCTCGGGGGCCTACGATATCTGTCTGGCGTTAGGGGTGGAAAAACTCAAAGACACCGGCTACGGCGGCCTGCCCAGTTTTACAGGATCCGACGCCGGCACTTTGACCTGGCAGTGGTTTCCAAACATGACCGCTCCCGGATCATTTGCGCAGCTTGCCAGTGCTTACGCTGCGGTGCATAAGGTGCCCGATCAGGATTTAAAGCGGGCCATGGCCCATGTTTCAGCCAAAAGCCATGCTAACGGTGCCCTGAACCCCAAAGCCCATTTGCGGAAAGTGGTGACCGAGGAACAGATAATGGCTGCGCCCATCATCGCACACCCCCTGGGATTATTCGATTGCTGCGGTGTCAGCGACGGTGCTGCCTGTGCAATCGTCACCACACCCGAAATGGCAAAAGATCTGGGTAAAAAGGATTTCATTACCGTTAAAGCCCTCCAATTGGCCTTGAGCAGTGGTGAGGAGATGGGCTATGACGACTGGGATGGCGATCACTTCATAACGACCAGTAAATGCAGTTCTCAGGCGTACCGTGAGGCAGATATCACCAATCCCAAGGAGCAGATCAGCATGATGGAGGTCCACGATTGTTTCTCCATTACGGAGTTGGTCACCATGGAAGATCTTCATATTTCTGAAAGGGGCAAAGCCTACCGGGATGTCATGGACGGTGTTTTTGACCGTGACGGTAAAATCCCCTGCCAGGTTGACGGTGGTTTAAAGTGCTTTGGCCATCCCATCGGCGCATCCGGGCTCAGAATGATGTATGAACTTTATTTGCAGTTTCACGGTCGGGCCGGCGAACGCCAGCTCGAAAATCCCGAATTCGGTTTAACCCATAATTTGGGGGGCTTTCCGGCGATGAACATTTGCAGCGTATCGATTGTCGGCAGGTATCAGGCTTAAAAAGACACCCGGTCAAGCGCCCCGGCACAGTATTCTTTGTTATCCGGGAATACCCAATGGAAATACTCGATTACACCGAAGACCAACGAAAATTTCGTGGCCGATTGAGGTCTTTTCTGGAAAGCGACGTCACACCTCAGGCAGATCAGTGGGAACAGGAGGGAATCGTTCCCAAAAGTATCTGGAAAAAAATGGGACGGGGCGGGTTCTTGTGCCCGGCAGTCTCGCCGGATTATGGCGGTTTGGGTGGCGATTTTCGCTATTCCGTCATCGTTGCCGAGGAACTGACCCGCACCTGGCATACCGGTCTGGCCGCCAACCTGCACAGCGATGTGGTCGTGCCCTATATCGATTCTTATGCCAGCGAGGATATCAAGGGAAAGTATTTGCCCGGCTGCGTTTCGGGAGACATCGTTACTGCTATTGCGATGACCGAACCGGATGCCGGCAGCGATCTGGCCGCCATGAAGACCTCCGCCGCAGAAGAAGGCAATGAGGTGATACTGGACGGTTCCAAGACGTTTATTTCCAATGGTATCAATGCCGACCTGGTTATCGTAGCGGCAAGGGATCCCCAAGTGGAAGATCCTTATCAGGCCATTTCACTGTATCTGCTAGAAGACGGTACCCCGGGTTTTAAACGCGGCAGAAAACTGGAAAAGATGGGAATGCACAGCCAGGATACGGCCGAGCTTTTTTTTACCAACTGCCATATTCCCCGTCATAACCGCCTGGGTGAAAAGGGTATGGGATTCCTTATGCTGATGGAGAAGTTGCAGCAGGAGCGTCTGACTTGTGCGATTGCCGCTGTTCCGGCAGCAGAATACATACTGCAGTGGACCACGGAATATTGTAAAAAAACCGAAGTGTCCGGCAAGCCGCTGTCCAAGAATCAGGCAACGCAATTCGCTCTGGTGGAAATGGCCACCGAGGTAAGGCTCGGGAGGACGTTTGTTGACCGGTTGGTAATGGAACACATCGCAGGCAACAATGTGGTCATAGAAACTTCCATGGCGAAATATTGGACGACGGATTTGGTCAAAAAGGTGGCGGACCGCTGCCTGGGTCTTGTCGGCCATGACGCAATGATGGAAAGATGCCCCATTGCCAGGGCCTTCCGTGATGTGCGCGTCATGTCGATTTTTGCCGGGACCAATGAAATTATGAAAGGCATCGCGGCCAAGTTTATGGGGCTGTGAAGCCACTTCCAGAGGCCATCTCAAAAACGTCTTTTGGCCCAGTATCTTTTTTGGTGTCTCTTTTCAAATCGCTGCAACACTTTTTGAACTCATTTCTGGGACACCAGTAGGATATCTCGCATGTAAGTAATAAAGTTGAAGAGTTTCCCTTAGCAAGCACCGGGAAATCTACCCCCAAACGGAACTTTGATATTTTAGATTCGTTGGCTAATCCCGCAGCGAGCTGCGGGACTCGCGCTCACTGTTGCGGGGCAACCTCAAGGTTTGATCCGCCACGACCGCAATTCTTTCAAGATACATGGCAGCAAAAAGTATTCTCATTTTCCATCAAGGAGCCCTCGGAGATTTTGTGCTGGCTTTTCCGGCGCTGATCAGGTTCAAAAAATACTTTAAAAAGATTGATGCAATCTGCCAACCGCAGCTGGGTGAATTGGCCAAAGAATTGGGGCTGATCGATAATTGGTTTTCTCAAGATGCTGCCTGTTTTGCCTCTCTTTTCTCTGATTCCATCCATCCGGACACAAGACATTTATTGAATAGCTACCATGAGATTGTTTTATTCTCGTTTTCAGAACACCTGGAATACGCCATCAATCAAATCAGGAGACATCCGGTTTTTCGAATCCCACCCCGCCCCGCAACATCCGATAAAATCCATGTGGCGGTGCATATACTCGAAAATTTATTTAAATGCGGCTTGATCGAAAAGAAAGATTACCTGAACAGCCCTGAGCTTTTATCCTCGATGGGAATCAATACGGTATATTACCAAACACCACGCTCCCGGATAATCCTGCTTCATCCCGGTGCGGGGAGCTGGAAAAAAATGTGGCCGCTGTCAAATCATTTAGAACTGGAACAGCTGCTGAAAGCAGATAGTTACCTGCCGGAGTATCTGATAGGACCGGCCGAGGAAATTTTGAAGCCGCAACTGTTGAGAAAAGGGGATGCTCAAACGGTGCTCCATTGCACGGATGACCTTGCCGAACTGATCAGCTTAATGAAATCGGCAGGCGGCTTTATCGGAAACGATTCCGGGGTCAGCCATCTGGCGGCCTTTCTTGGACTGCCTACGGTTGCGGTATTCGGACCGTCGGACCCCAAAGTGTGGCGCCCCATTGGCTCCTGTGTCCGGGTCTTATCATCAAATGAATTAGAATCCCATCCGAATGCGGCTTCCGATAGCCGCCCTCAAAATGTCAGTGATGCCTTTAAGCACATAACGCCGGCAGGGGTTCTTCAGGCCCTTCATAGTGTCATGACCCAAGCATAGTCTCTATGAGACGCATATCGATAATTTTTTGTCTCTGTGTAGCTTACTTTCTTGAAATTAGCTGCCCCTCGGCGGCTTTTCCCCCAACTCTATTGTGATTCTCATAATAACGTTCCGAAATAAGGTAGAATGAAGAGGTGCAGGCAGGGGGTAAATTTTTATCGTCAAGATGCGGAATCATCGCCCCCCCGGCTCGGCAATGGCCAGCTACTATCAATTGACCCCCCTGCCAGTTGACGCATGGTTGTTAACCCAAAGACTCACCGTGGTTTGCTCATCCAGGCAGCAACAGCCCTTTGTGGCTTGGAACCGCCGGGGGAATCAGCCTGGCGATAAAAATTTACCCCCTGCCTGCACCTCGGGTAATCGGAATATTATTTTGAGAATCACTATAATCCAGAAAAAAGCATGGCAGCTTTGCATGGAAAAGTTAGAAATAAGCATTGTTGGGTCATTTCCACCGTGAGTTGTTTCTCTGCCTGCATATTCTTTTGACACCCTGATCACATAATATTATACTGAATTATTGAATATACAATCTGCTACCAAGCGATTTGTATATATTGCCACGTTATCTGAGGAGAAAAAATGTCCGCTGTGAAAACCAGCCATCAGGATCACAAATATGACGTCATCATCGTCGGCGGCGGTCCTGCCGGTTTATTTGCGGCCTGGTATTTGAGTCAGCATTCGGAGTTTTCGGTGCTTATCATCGAGAAAGGCAAAGGACTATCCAACCGCAAATGCCCCATTAACGAAAGTCAGCAGTGTTACAAGTGCAAACCGTGTAATATCTTGTGCGGTGTCGGCGGTGCTGGACTATTTTCAGACGGCAAACTGAACTATATTCATAAACTGGGTAAAACCGATCTAACCCAGTTCATGCCCGTTCAGCAGGCCAAGGCGCTCATTGATGAAACCGAGGGTATTTTTAACAGGTTCGGGATGCAGGGACCCGAATATCCAACCGATCTGGCAGCGGCCCTGCAGATCCGCAAGAGAGCCAAGACACACGGCGTTGATTTGCTGATCATCAAGCAAAAGCATCTCGGCAGTGATTGCCTGCCGGAACACATCGCCGGAATGGTCGATACCCTCAAATCAAATGGAGTGACCTTACACACCTCCGAGGAAGTCAAAGACGTCATCATTGAAGGCGGCCGGGTTACCGGGGTCGTTACCAACAGAAAATTGTATACCACCGAAAACGTTATTCTGGCCCCGGGTCGGGTAGGCGCGGACTGGGTAGGGCACCTGGCCCAGCAACATGGGATCGGACTCAGTCAACGGGGAATCGAAGTCGGTGTTCGGGTGGAAGTGCACAACGATATCATGCAGGATCTTTGCGATGTAATCTACGATCCCACCTTTTTTATTCAAACGTCCAAATATGATGATCATACCCGGACTTTCTGCACCAACAAGGGCGGTTTTGTCTCCATCGAAAATTACAGCGATTTTGTGTGTGTCAACGGCCACGCCTACCACAATAAAAAGTCAGAGAATACAAACTTTGCGTTTCTGTCTAAAGTTGTATTGACCGAGCCGGTAACCGACAACCAGGCTTATGGTGAATCCATCGGTAATTTAGCCACTTTGATTGGCGGCGGCAGACCCATCCTGCAGCGCTTTGGTGATCTGAAACGCGGCCGGCGCAGCACCTGGGGTCGTATAAAAAACAGCTATATTGTACCGACATTAACCAACGTGGTTTGCGGCGATATTGCCATGGCGCTGACCGAAAGGATTCTGACCAATATTATTGAGGGCTTGGAAAAGCTCAATTTGGTGATACCGGGGGTGGCCAACGATGAAACCCTGCTGTATGCGCCGGAGATCAAATTTTTTGCGACGCAGGTCGAAAGCAGCAAGAAACTCGAGACCGCTGTCCACGGGATGTATGTAGCCGGTGACGGACCCGGGGTGGCCGGAAACATCGTATCGGCAAGCGCCACGGGACTCATACCGGCCAAGGCTATCATTGAGAAGCGTTTATAGATTATACAGATACGGCCCTGAGGACATGCGGTCGAGGCGATCCATTTCTTCCAATATCCTTCCGGAACGTCTTAACACATAGCTCGACGGCCGATTGAGGTGCAACCGTAAAGGGCTTGGGAGCACTGCGGCCAGCAGGGCACATTCTTCTCGTTCGAGCCGACCGGGCGATTTTCTGAAAAACGTATGGCTGGCGGCACCGACACCATACACGCCGTCGCCAAACTCCGCAATGTTGAGATAAACTTCCAGAATCCGTCGCTTGGGCCACAGAATTTCGATAAGAACCGTAAAGTAGGCCTCGATACCTTTTCTGACGAAGCTTTTTCCCGGCCATAAAAATAAATTTTTGGCGACTTGTTGAGAAATGGTGCTGGCGCCGCGAACACGAACGCCTTCGACACGCTCATGCCAGGCTTCGGCGATGGCTTCGCGATCAAAACCCCAATGAGCCGGGAATTTCTGATCCTCAGCCGCAACGACCGCCAGCGGTGCGCAGGGGGATATTTTCTTCCAGTTGACCCATTGATACTGCAGTTTGAACCCGGCCCGGTTGTTCCACCAGGCCTTGATTTTCTTTTGCAGCATAAATGACGACGTCGGTGGTTCGACCCACCGCAGGACCAACACGGGGAGTATGGTTATCAGAAGTACCCCTGCAATCGTTCGTCGAAAGTATTTCATTTTATCGACCACGGACAAAGGACCGGCGATAGTGATTCTCAAAATAACGTTCCGAAATAAGGAGGGATGAAGCGGGCCTCGTGCAAGCGAAATATTATTTTGAGAATCACTTTGCCACGGACTTCGAGCGGTATCGCTCAAATTGGGCATTATTTTATCATAAACGCCAATCAATTAGAATGGAGAACAAAGCCATATTTATGGTAAATTTGCTGGGCGGGCGGTGATTAGCTTAGGTAATTTTGTTTTGCCCATAGCTGATCTGCTTTCTTTCTCTACTCCTTTAAGCGTGTGTTGATGTGAACCTCCGAGTGCAGTGTCCGGTGAACCGGGCAGCGATCGGCTATCTCCATGAGCCGCCGGCGCTGGTGGTCATCGAGCCGGCCGGTTAATTCGATTTCCCGATCAATTCGATCCAGCAAGCCTTTTTCAGTTTCACAAGTTTCACAATCTTTGGCATGTATCTTTTGATGTTTCAGCCTCACCGTAATGGATTCCAAAGGCCATTTTTTGCGATCGGCATACATGCGCAGTGTCATAGATGTGCAGGCACCGAGACCCGCTGCCAGGTAATCATAGGGTGTCGGTCCCATGTTTGTGCCGCCCGCAGCTTTGGGTTCATCGGCAACAAGGTTGTGACCATTGACCCGGATGTCCGTCAAAAAACCGGTTGCACCGGTGCGGGCGGCGACCCAATTATCTGCTAAAGGTTGTTGTTTTTGATCCTTGCGTCTCCCATCAATGAATTTCCGTGCCCAGACGGCGATAACCATACCGACATATTGTGAATCCTGCGGATTTGTCAACAGGTGGTCGGCTTTATCCAGGGAGATGAAACTTTTCGGGTGTCGCGCGGCTTTAAAAATCCGGGCGGCGTTTTCAATGCCGACGGTTTGGTCCAATGGCGAATGAAAGACCACCAGTGATTTTTTGAGGTTTTGAATCGTGTCCCGCATGTGGGTCATTTCCAGATCTTGGATAAACTGTTTTTTGATTTTAAACGCTCTGCCGGCCAGCATAACTTCGGCTTCACCGTCGGTTTCAATTTTTTCTTTAAACGGGCCCATGGCACGCATGACATGACTCGGATCACTGGGTGCGCCGATTGTGGCCACAGCAACAGACGAGGGTATTTTGGGGGCGGCCTGCAAAATTGCAGCCCCCCCCAACGAATGGCCGATGAGTATCCGGGGCGCCTCAAATTCGGCAGCCAGAAATTCAGCTGCGGCAACGAGGTCATCGACATTGGACGAAAAATTGGTGTCGGCGAAATCGCCTTCACTCTCACCCAAACCGGTAAAATCGAAGCGAAAAACAGCAATGCCCTCACGGGCCAACGCCCGGCTGATATTGGCAGTTGCCTTTATATTCTTGGTGCAGGTGAAACAGTGGGCAAAAATTGCGTAAGCCAGGGGGCGGCTGTCGACCGGCAGATCCAGTCG